>NZ_JBHYOP010000004.1:0-392479 GCF_042745235.1 Streptomyces sp. NPDC058796 | reverse complement strand
GTCCGCAGCAGTGCCACCGAGCAGGTGGAGCAGGCGGGTGCCGCCCTCGCGCCCAGTCCCAGCGCGTCACCGCAGACCCTGCCCAGCGCGGCCGAGGCGCCCCCCGGGCAACCGGTCGCACCCGAGCAGCCGGCCACCGAGGAGCCGAAGAACGACGGCGGCGGGGGCGGAGACGGAGACGGAGGCGGCGGCGAGTCCAAGAAGCCCGCGCCGCCGAAGCCGGTGGTGCCCGCCCAGAACGTCCTGCTGCGCAACGCCACCACCGGCATGTGCGCCGAACTCCCCGGGCGTGGCAAGGGGGAGATCAACGGCCCCGTCCAGCAGGCCGTCTGCGACGACACCGACGGTGACAACCAGATTTGGGACATCGAGGTGAAGGACGAGAAGGGCGGCCCCGGCGGCGCGGACCTCTTCCAGATCCGTAATGTCAAGGACGAACTCTGCATGGACCTGGGCGAGTTCGGCGCGCGGCCCATCACGACGCCCGTCTCCGAGTTCCACTGCGACGGCACCCTCGCCGACAACCAGCTCTGGTGGATCGACAAGCAGCCCAGCGGCGCCTACTGGATCCGCAATGTCGTCAGCGACAACAAGTGCCTGGACGTGAGCAACGCCAACGGCGGCGGCCTCTTCGCCCGGCTGACGCTCTACAACTGCACCAACACTGACGACCAGGAGTGGGAGATCGTCCCGGTGAAGAAGGACTGACGTCAAGAAGGACCGACGGTCACCAGCCGCCTTCGCCGGGCACCAGCCGCCCGGCCTTGCGGTACTCACGGCGGGCGCCTTCCAGGAGGTCGCCCGCCGTCACGCTGTCCCCGCGTCCGGCGGCGAGGTAGGCGGCGGTGACCACGGCGCTGCGGATCGAACCGCCGGCCAGCTCGAAGTCCCGGGCCAGCGGCGCCGGGTCGATGCCGTCGGCGGACGGGACGTGGGTCAGGCCGTGCCGCCACAGGGCCAGACGCTGCCCCGCGTCCGGGAACGGAAAGTCGACCACCAGGTCCAGGCGCCGGGTGAAGGCCTCGTCGATGTTGGCGCGCAGGTTGGTGGTGAGCAGGGCGATGCCGTCGAAGGACTCCAGCCGCTGGAGCAGGTAGGCGCTCTCCATGTTGGCGTACTTGTCGTGCGCGTCCTTGACCTCGGACCGCTTGCCGAAGACCGCGTCGGCCTCGTCGAAGAGGAGTACGGCGTCGGTGCGGTCGGCCTCCGTGAAGATCCGCTCCAGGTTCTTCTCGGTCTCGCCGACGTACTTGTCGACGATCGACGACAACTGGACGACGTAGAGGTCGAGGCCCAGGTCGGCCGCCACCACCTCCGCCGACAGGGTCTTGCCGGTGCCGGACTCGCCCGCGAACAGGCCGAGGACGCCCCGGCCGCGCCCGCCGCCGGCGCTGAGCCGCCAGTCGCCGAGGACCCGGTCGCGGTGGCGGGCACGCAGGGCGAGTTCGCGCAGCTGGGTCAGGGGTTTGTCGGGCAGGACCAGATCGGTCCAGTCGACGGCGGGCCGGATGCGCCGGGCGTGGCTCTCCAGGCCGGAGGCCGACTGGCGGCGGGCGGCGAGCCGGACGTGCGCGGCGGTGACCGGGCCGCCGTCGAAGGCGGCGAGGGCGCGGGCGGCTTCGGCGGCCCGCCGGACGCGGTCGCCGCCGAGACGGTACGGGGCGACGGTGGCGGCCAGGTCGAAGGCGTCGGCGTCGGGGCCGAGCGCGGCCCGCCAGGCGGGCGTCCCGCCGGCCCGGCGGCCCGGGGCCTCCAGGATCAGGGGGTCGTCGGGCGACCAGTGCGGGTCGTACGGACGCGGGTCCGTCATCAGCACGGACACGTCGCTCGCCGCGGTCAGCGCCCGCACCAGCGGACCGGGTCGTTCCGGAAGGTTCGGCACGACGACCGCGCGGCCGCCGAGGCGGGCCTCGCGCAGCAGCTCGGGGACGTGGTCCCCGGGGTCCGGGCAGTGCAGCGCGTCGAGGCCGGCGAGGCGCAGGGCCGAGGCGATGGCGGCGAGGCCGTCGCCCTCGCGCTGTTCCCGCAGGTGGACGGTGTGCGGGCCGGCGAGCAGGCGGGCGGCGAGCCGCTGCGCGAAGTCGTCGGCGGCGGTGTCGGCGGGCAGCGGCTGAGGCATCGGGTGCAGGCGGCCGAGCAGGGCGGCGTCCGGGGTGTCGTCGCCGAGCAGGTGACCGGTCAGCCGGTCGGGGACGGTCAGCGAACGGGTCAGGAACGGGCGTTCCGGCTCCTCGACCTCCAGCAGGCCGAGGGCGCGCAACGGCGCCGAGGCGTGCAGGCGGGCGCGGGCCGCCGCCGCGTGCGCGGGCACGGCACACAGGTCGAGGGCGAGGCCGGCGGTGGCCCGGCGGCGGCTCACGTCGTCGTTGAGGTAGCCGTAGAGCGGTTCGAAGGTGCGGTCGACGTCGGGGGCGAGGGCGACGAGCAGCACGGCGACGTCCAGCTCGGTCAGCCCCGTCCGGGCGGCCAGGGACGCCAGCCGGTCGGCGGTTCCGCCGTCGGAGGGCAGCGGGCCTGAGGCGGTGCCGGTATCCGCCCCGGGACCTTCGGCGCCGGTCGCCGCGGGCTGCCAGGTGCGCAGCAGGTGGCGTACCGCCTCCTCGGACAGGTAGAGGCCCCGCAGCGGGTCGTCGGCGGTGGGATCGGTGGCGGCCCGCCGCTCGACCAGCGCGGTCACTCGCTCCCGCAGTGCGGTGAGCCGGGCGAGCAGGGCGCGGGCGGGGGCCTCGCAGGGGGCGTCGGAGACGGTGGTGTGCGGGGCGTTCACCGCGGGTCCGTGGGTCGGGCGGCCGGGTTCCTGCGGGCCGCGGCGCGGGCGGCGCGGGCGGCCGCGACCTGGTGGGGGCGGTGGGAGCGTCCGGCGGGCTCCGCCGTGTCGCCGGCCAGGTCGCGCACCCGGACCGTCGCGCCCTCGGTGACCGGGGGCCCGGCGTCGTACTCCGGGAAGGCGGGGAAGGGCGCGGTCACCACCAGGTCCAGGGACGGCTTGAGTTCGCCGCCCAGGGCGGACCAGATCTCGGCGAGGGAGCGGGACTCCGTCTGGATGCCGGCCACCGTCAGCGGCACCGAGAGGCCCAGCTTCGCCAGGGAGCCGGGGAGTTCGGCGGGCGTCAGTATCTCGCGGGGCAGCAGGGTGGCGAGTACGGCGGACAGCAGCCGGTGTTCGTCCTGGGGGGTCTTCGTCCAGGCCGTCACCAGGTACGACAGCCGGAACCAGCGCGGCGGCTGGCGGCGCCGCACCACGATGTCGTTCTCGTCGCGCACCGCCGTCTGACCGCGCTGCCGCCGGGCCACGTCCTCCCGGATGTCGTACAGGTAGGCGTTGACCGAGGGGGCGTTGCGCCGGGCCGCCCAGTCACGGGTGGGTGCCTCGAAGGACACGTCGATGCCCGAACCCGTCAACGCCCCGCCGCCGAGGAGGCTCTTGAGGACCTCGTCCACCTCGTGGATCACTTTTGCGCTCCCGCCCTGCCCGCCCTGCCCGTACTGCCGTTCCGCCCGGCCCGCCGTCCGTCCTCGATCGTGCCCCGGCCGGTGGGCCGTCCGCAGGCGCGCCGGGGACGGCGGCCGGGCAGCCCGGCCTGCCCGGCCGGTCCCGGAGGGCGGCATTCGATTGCCCGTTCGGTCAGATGTAGCCTTCCCGCAGGGCATAGGCCACGGCGTGCGCGCGATTGCGCAGGTGAAGTCGCGTGGTGAGCCCGTGCATGACGTTCTTGACGGTCCGTTCGGAGTAGGACAGCTTGCCGGCGATCTCACCCGTGTCGAGACCCTCGGACACCAGTCGCAGGACGTCCACCTCGCGGGGAGCCAGGCCCAGCGAGGGGGCGCCGGGACGGCCCGCCGCGCCCCGGTGCAGGGTGCCCACCTGGCTGATGAGCCGTCCGATGAGGTCGGCGGGCAGGTCGCCGTCGCCGCGTGCGGCGGCCAGTACGGCCTGCACCAGGCGGTGGGCGGTGGCCTCCTGGCGCCACACGATGGCGCCGACGCCGCACTCGACGACGTCCAGCAGTTCGTTCTCGCGGATCGCGCCGACCACGAGCACGGCGCGTGCGCCCTCGCTGCGCACGATCCGCCGCAGCCGGGTGAGCGCCGCCTCGTCCAGCGCGTCCTCGATGAGCAGGGCCACCGTGCCGGGGCCGGACTCCTCGCGCAGGTCGATCTCCGGGTGCCGGCGCAACTGGCTGACGGCGCCCTCGCGGCTGATCGGGTCCGGAGCGGACACCGCCACCGGGACACGCCGGTCGGTGACACCGGTGGTCCGGCCGGTGCCGAGCGTGGATGTGGCGCTGGTCCGGGGTGAGTTGGGCAACCGTTTCCCCCCTGTTCACGTGCCCGCTGTCCGGCACTGGCCGACAGCGGATGAGCGTGTTCCACACTTCTGTGACTGCTGGGACCGCGCAATCGTGGAGCACCACGAGGCGCACCACGAGACCACGGGAACAGCCGTCGTCATCGCGTCTCGCGAGGATGTTTCCGCAGGTCAGGAGAGTCCTGCGCAAGGGTGGGCGGGCTCGTGGCCGCGGGCGCGCACCACCGTGAGCCTCGCCACAACCGCCGCCCGGTCCGCGGAATCCGTCGCCGCGCGTGGGCCACTTCACACCACCCCCGTCCGCGTTCGTACGTCTCACAGACCGGGGGAGCATCATCCACCACAGGAGGCACCCGATGACCGGACCGCTCCGTGAACGCGACGACGCCCAGGCGCTGGTGGCGGGGGAGACCGAGCGCGCCCGGGCCGGCACCGGCGGGTTCGTCCTGTTGCGCGGCGCCACGGGTACCGGCCGGACCGCCGTGCTGGAGCGAGCCGCACGGCACGCCGCGGACCAGGGCCTGCGGGTGCTGCACGCACGCTGCTCTCCCGAGGACACGGCGGTGCCCTTCGCCACGGTCCTGCAACTCCTCGGGCCGGTCCCGGAGTTCACGGACCTCGTGCCCGGCGGTGACGACCGCGGCAGCGCGGCCCGGCTGTGGCGGCTGCTGCGGTCGTACGCGGACGAGGGTCCGCTGCTGGTGGCCGTCGACGACGTCCACCTGGCCGACGAGCCCTCGCGGCGCTGGCTGCTTGAGGCGGCCCGGCGGCTGGACCGATTACCGGTACTGCTGGTGGCCACCGAGCGCAGCCAGTACGACATCGACCCGAGGCCGGCCGGGCTGACCCAGGCCCTGTCGCCCTCCCTCGTACGCGCCCACACCCTCGCCCCGCTCGGCGACGCGGCGGCCGCCGGGATCGTCCGGGCGGCCTTCCCGGGAGCCGGGCCGCGCTGGACGGCCCAGTGCGTGCGGGCCGGCGCGGGCAGTCCGCTGCTGCTGCACGCCCTGCTGGACGACCTGCGCGGGGCCGGCTCCCCACCCGACGGCGTGCCGCCGCTGCCCGCCACCTGCGCCGAGCTGTACCCCGGGAGCTACCCGGCGGCCGTCTCCTGGTGGCTGAACAGCGCCGGTACCGCGACGGCCGACGTGGCCCGCTGCCTGGCGGCACTGGAGCAGGCGTGGCCGCAGGACCCGGACACGGATCCGGGGGTGCTGCCGGCCGGGGCTGTGGACAGGGGTGTCGGTCCGGGTGAGCCGGGTGGTCTGTGGGCCGGGACGAAGGCCGGCGGTTCGGACGACCCGCGCGCCGGGGCGGGTGCGGGGGGCCGGGGTGCTTCGCGCGCCGAGGCGGAGGCGGCCGGTGGGCTCGGCCCGCCTGCCGAGACGTACGCCGATGGCCGGGCCGGTCGCCGTGCCGAGGCGGGTGCGGGTGGGCCGGGTGGCCTGCGGGGCGGGGCGGACGCCGGTGACCCGGTCGACCTGCTCGCCGAAGCGGCCGGGGCCGATCCCGCCCGCGTCGCCGGGTGGCTCGCCGCCATGACGCGGCTCGGGCTGCTGCGGCGGGACGCCTCCGGCCGCCCCCGCTACGCCCACCCGCTCCTGCGCGACGCCGTGCTGACCGGCTGGCCCAGGCCCCGCCGGGAGGCGGCGCACCGGGCGGCGGCCGAGGCGTCGCTGCGGCGGGGCGGCCGGGTCGAGGCGGTCGCCCGGCACCTGCTGCGGACGCCGGCCGCCGGACCGCCCTGGGCGCTGCGTGTGCTGCGGGACGCGGTGACCGTCGCCGTGCACGACGCCCGGCCCGCCGACGCCGTCGCCTACCTGCGCCGGGCGCTGGACGAGCCGCTCGCCGACGACCTGCGGCAGCGGCTGCTGACCGAACTCGGCTCCCTGGAGTACGCGTCGGCCGACGCCCCCGCCGCCATCGCGCGCCTCGCCGAGGCCCAGCACCTGCCGGCCGAACCCCGCAACCGGGTCCGTACGGCCGTCGCCCTCGGCACCGCCCTCGCGGCCCGCGGTGAGATCCGCACGGCCATGGACGTACTGCGCCGCACGGAGGGCCGGCTGTCCGGGCATCCGGGTCTCGCCCGCACCGTGCAGGCCGCCGGCGCGCTGCTGTCCGACGAGGACCTGGCGACCCGCCAGGAGGTGTACCGGTCGCTGTGCGAGACCGGCGAGCACACGCCGGAGGTGCTGGGCACCGCCGGACAGGTGCTGCTGGTGCGGTACGGGGCGACCGCCGGGCTGATCTCGGCCGAGGAGGCGATGACGCGCGTACGGGCCCTGCTCGCGCAGCCCGGCGACCCGCTGGCGGAGCCCTTCCTGCTGGGTACGGCCGCCGCGGTCGCCCAGTGGGCGGACGAACTCGACGAGGCGGAACGGCTCGTGGAGCGCGGGCTGGCCGGGCAGCACCCCGCGCTGCTGCACCCGATGCAGCACGCGCTCCTCAACACCCGCGCCGACATCGCCGCCGCCCGCGGCGACTATGCCCGCCTGCTCGCCGACGACCGGCACAGCGACACGGCGGCCTCCCGTACCGGGCCCACCAACCGGGACGCGCACGCCCTGTTGGCACTCGTCCACACCGGGCGCACCGAGGAGGCCGGACGGCTCGCGCACGCCTTCGACCTGCGCAGGGCGCCTGAGGGGTGGGAGGTGAACCGCTTCCTGTACGCGCGGGGCGTGCAACGGGCCGCCGCCGGTGACGTGGTGGGAGCCGTGCACGACTTCCTGGAGTGCGGGCGGCGGCAGACGGCCCGCGACGTGGTCAGCCCCGTCGTCACCCCGTGGCGGACGGCGGTCGCGGAGTGCCGGCTGGCGCTGGGCGGCGGCCAGGAGGCGCTGGCCCTGGCGACGGAGGAACTGCGGCTGGCCCGGGTGTGGAACACTCCGCGCACGGTGGGCCGCGCCCTGCGCGTGCTGGGCACCGCGACCGGCGGACGGCGCGGCCTGGAGCTGGCCGAGGACGCCGTACGGACGCTGCGGGAGGGGCCCGTCGACACCGGCACCGAGCTGATCGAGGCGCTGCTCGCCCAGGGCCGGCAGCTCCTCGCCGCCGGTGAACGCGGACGCGCCAGGGACCGCCTGCGCGAGGCGGCGGACCTGGCCGAACGCAAGGGTGCCGTACGGCTGCTCGCCCTGGCCGGGCAGGCCCTGCGCGACAGCGGAGCCCGGAGCCCGGCGACCGCCGGGACCGGCTCCGGGGCGCTGACCGGCAGCGAACGCCGGATCGCCGAACTGGCCGCCGCCGGCCGCACCAACACCGAGATCGCCGACCTGCTCCACCTGGCCCGGCGTACCGTGGAGACCCACCTGACCAGCACCTACCGCAAGCTCCGCATACGCCGCCGCACCGAACTGCCCACCGCCCTCGGCCTGGCCCGGCCCCTCGAGCCCTGCCCGGTCACGCGTGACTGAAGCCCTCCTCCGGCGCGCGAGTTCACGGCGCGACGCTCGCCCATCAGGAGCGGTCCCGTTCCTCGCCCCGAGCGGTGCGCGGCGGAGCCGCGGCCGGCCGCCCGGCGAGCGCCGACGGCTCACCGCGTGCGCAGCAGCCGCCCGATCTCCAGCTGCTCCCTCTCCAGCGGATCGCCGTCCTCGACGTTCCACAGGCTGTTCTGCAGGACGCGGCCGAGGCTCCAGGCGCGGGCCCGTTCCCGGTCGAGACCGAGGACGTCGGTCATGGCGTCGAAGCGCCACATGGTCTCGTCCGGGTCGTAGCGGTTGTCGAGGGCCGGCAGCAGGTCGAAGGCGGGGTCGCCGGCCAGCGGCTTGGGGTCGATGGCGAGCCACGGGGCGCGGTCGGAGCCGAGGACGTTGTCGTAGTGCAGGTCCCAGTGGAGCAGCCGGTCGCCGGGCTCGTCCACGACCTCCCGCACGGCGGCCGCGCAGTCGGCGACCAGGCGCCGGTCCTCGGGGTCGGGGATGCGCTCCAGGGCCCTGGGCGTCCGTTCCAGCATGCCCCGCGCGATGTCCCCGAGGCGGCGCAGGCCGGGCGGTGCCGGGGTGGCGGTGAGGTGGGCGAGCAGCCGGGCGATGACCTGGACGGCCTCGCGGGAGTCCGCGACGTGACCGAGCGTGCGGGCGGGGTCCAGCCGCTCCAGCAGCATGGTGCCGGTGGCCGGGTCGTGGTCCAGCAGCCGCACCGCCCCGTCACCGCCCCACCGGCGCAGGGCGACGGGCTCGCCCTCGGTCTCCGCGTCGAGCATCTGGAGCTTGAGCGCGGCCGGGGTGCCGTCGCCGCGCACCACGGGCAGCACGAGCGCCGCCCAGCCGTGCATGGCGGACCCGTCGAGGCGCAGCTCCCACCGGTCCAGGAACTCGGCCGCCAGGGCGGGCAGCGCGTCGATGAAGGCGCGGCCCGCCTCTCCGTTGTACTTCGCCTGCGAGGCCGCCAGCGCGTCCGGAACGTCGATCACGTCGGCCGACGCTACCGGCGTCCGGCGCCGCGGTCACCCGGATATCGGGCCGCAAGAAGCGTCCCGCGCCGGGGAATTCAACGGAATCCGAAGCAGACAGCCCCCGCCCACCAGGGCTAACGTCCTGGCCATGAGCAGCCCGAGCAGCGGCGTCGTGAACGGCGGCATCTCCTACTGGTACGCGGACGACGGCCTCCCGGCGACGGTCCGGGAGCCGCTCGGCGGTGACGCGTCCGCCGACGTGGTGATCGTCGGCGGCGGATACACCGGCCTGTGGACGGCCTACTACCTCAAGAAGGCCGCGCCCTTCCTGCGGATCACCGTCCTGGAGCAGAGGTTCTGCGGCTACGGCGCCTCCGGCCGCAACGGCGGCTGGCTCTACAACGGGATCGCCGGCCGCGACCGGTACGCCAGGCTCCACGGCCACGAGGCGGCCGTGCGCCTCCAGCGGGCGATGAACGACACCGTCGACGAGGTGATCCGCGCCGCCGGGGCCGAGGGCATCGACGCCGACGTCCACAAGGGCGGCGTGCTGGAGGTGGCGTGCACCCCCGCGCAGGCGGCCCGGCTGAAGGCGTTCCACGAGGCCGAGCTGGCGTACGGCGAGAAGGACCGGGAGCTGTACGGCGCCCGGGAGACGGCCGAGCGGATCCGGGTCAGCGGCGCCGTCGGCTCGGCCTGGACCCCGCACGGCGCCCGCCTGCACCCGGTGAAACTGGTCAAGGGCCTCGCGGCGGCCGTCGAACGCCTCGGTGTCACCGTCCACGAGTCGACGCCGGTCACGGAGATCACCCCCCGGCACGCCACGACCCCCTACGGCACCGTCCGCGCACCCCACGTCCTGCGCTGCACCGAGGGCTTCACCGCCTCCCTCAAGGGCCAGAGGCGCACCTGGCTGCCGATGAACTCCTCGATGATCGCCACCGAGCCGCTCACCGACGAGCAGTGGGAGGCGGTCGGCTGGGCGGGCCGGGAGACCCTCGGCGACATGGCGCACGCCTACGTGTACGCCCAGCGCACCGCCGACGGCCGGATCGCGCTGGGCGGGCGCGGAGTGCCGTACCGCTTCGGTTCCCGCACCGACAACGACGGCACCACCCAGGCGGCGACCGTCGAGGCGCTGCGCGAGATCCTGGTCCGCTTCTTCCCCTCCCTCGCCGGGCTCCGGATCGAGCACGCCTGGTCGGGCGTCCTCGGCGTGCCCCGCGACTGGTGCGCCACCGTCACCCTGGACCGCTCGACGGGCCTGGGGTGGGCGGGCGGTTACGTCGGCTCCGGTGTCGCCACCGCCAACCTCGCCGCCCGCACCCTGCGCGATCTGGTCCTGCGGGACTCCGGCCAGGGCGGCCGCACCGACCTCACCGACCTGCCCTGGGTGAACCACCGGGTGCGCCGCTGGGAACCGGAGCCGCTGCGCTGGCTCGGCGTGCGGGGCATGTACGCCGTCTACCGAGAGGCCGACCGGCGCGAACGCGCCACGCACAGCGCCGGTTCCTCCCGGCTGGCGCGGATCGCGGACCGGGTGTCCGGCCGGGGCTGACGCACGCCGCGGGGCCCCGCACGGCGGGGCCCCCGCGACATCCCCTAGGCCACCGGTTCCGGCACCCGGTCGGCCGGGCTGCCGTGCTCCGGGGCCTTCGCCGTCACCATCAGGCCCGCGACCAGGGCCGCCAGCAGCATGATGCCGGCGGCCAGCCAGATGGCGACCGTGTAGCCGTGGACGATGCCCTCCCGCACGACCTGCTGCCGCTGTGCCGGGTCGGTGAGGTGGGAGGTGATCCAGGAGGCGCTGGTGCTGGTCGCGACGGTGTTGAGCAGCGCCGTGCCGATCGAGCCGCCCACCTGCTGCGAGGTGTTGACCGTCGCCGAGGTCACGCCGGAGTCCTGCGGGGCGACCCCGGCGGTGGCGGTGGAGAAGACCGGCATGAAGGTCAGGCCCATGCCGAGGCCCATCAGGATCAGCGCCGGCAGGATCTCGGAGGCGTACGCGGAGTCCACGGTCATCCGGGTGAGGAACACCATGCCGCCGGAGGCGAGGACCATGCCGGGCGCCATCAGCATGCGCGGGCCCACGCGGCGCAGCAGCCGGGCCGAGATCTGGGTGGAGCCGATGACGATCGCCGCGGTCATCGGCAGGAACGCCAGGCCGGTCCGCACGGGGGAGTACCCGAGGATCTCCTGGAGGTAGTAGGTCATGAACAGGAACATCCCGAACATGCCGATGACGGCCAGCATCATCGTCAGGAAGCACCCGGCGCGGTTGCGGTCGCGGATGACGTGCAGCGGCAGCAGCGGCACCCGTGCCCGGGTCTGCCACCACACGAAGACCGCGAGGAGGACGACGCCCGCGGCGAACAGCGCCAGCACCAGCCCGTCGGTCCAGCCGCGCGGCTGCGCCTCGCTGAAGCCGTAGACGAGGGCGACCAGCCCGCCGCAGCCCAGCAGCACGCCGGGCACGTCGAGGCGGGCGCCGGGGCGGCCGGGGCGGGTGTGCAGCAGGGCGTAGGCGCCGATCACGGCGGCGACGGCGACGGGGACGTTGACGTACAGGCACCAGCGCCAGTCGAGGTACTCGGTGAGCACACCGCCGACGATGAAACCGACCGCGGCGCCGCTGGCCGCGAGCGCGCCGTAGATGCCGAAGGCCTTCCCGCGCTCTTTGGGGTCCGTGAAGGTCGTCGTCATCAGGGACAGCGCGGACGGCGCGAGGACCGCGGCGAAGACGCCCTGGAGCGCGCGGGCGCCGAAGAGCATCGCCGGGGTGGTGGCGGCGCCCCCGATCGCGGAGGCGACGGCGAAGCCGATCAGCCCGATGACGAAGGTGCGCTTGCGGCCCACCAGGTCCGCGATCCGCCCGCCGAGCAGCAGCAGTCCGCCGAAGGCGAGGGTGTAGGCGGTGATGACCCACTGCCGGTTGCCGTCGGACATGCCCAGGTCGCGCTGGGCGGAGGGCAGCGCGATGTTCACGATGGTCGCGTCCAGTACGACCATCAGCTGGGCCAGGGCGATCACCACCAGCCCCCACCAGCGGCGGGGGTCGGCTTCCGCGGGCGCGGCCGGCTCGCCTGTCCGGGTGGCACTCATCTGGCCAGAAGACCATGAACCGAGACGTACCGCATCCTTTCGAGGGCCGGCCGTCGCCGCTCACGGCTCCAGGACCACCTTCCCGGTCGTCCCCCGGTTCTCCAGCGCGCGGTGCGCGGCGGCGGCGCCGGCGAGCGGGAAGCGGTGCACCGCCGGGACGAGCCGTCCCTCGGCGGCCTGGGCGAGGGCCCGCAGTTCGAGGGTGCGCACGGGGTCGTCGCCGCCGGCCCTCTCCGTCATCGCGGGGCCGAGCACCTTCTGGGAGACGCCCTCGACGAGGTACGGGGTGCCGTCGTGCAGTCCCTCGCCCGACCAGCCGAACACCAGGTGCCGGCCGCCGGGCCCCAGCAGGGCGACCGCCTCGCGGGCGACGTCCCCGCCGACGCCGTCGAAGACGACGGTGGCCTTCCCCGCGCCGCCCAGGTGGGCGCGGACCTCGGCCGGCCACTCGGGGTCCCGGTAGTCGACGGCGAGGTCGGCGCCGTTCGCGGCGACGCGGGCGGTCTTCTCCGGGCCGCCCGCGAGGCCGATCACCGTGGCGCCGGCGTGCTTCGCGTACTGCACGAGCAGCGTGCCGATGCCGCCGGCCGCGGCCGGGACCACGGCCACGGAGCCGGGACCGAGGTCGGCGAACTGCAGGATCCCCATCGTCGTACGCCCCGTCCCGACCATGGCGACGGCCTCGGCGAAGTCCAGGTTCGCGGGGATCTCGTGGAGGCGGGCGGCGTCCGCGACGGCGAGTTCGGCGTAGCCGCCCGGGGCGAAGCCGAGGTGGACGACGACCCGCCTGCCGAGCCAGTCCCCGGACGTTCCCTCCCCGAGGGCGTCGACGACACCGGCGACCTCGCGGCCGGGGACGGTGGGCAGGTCGGGCGGCTGGGGCATGGGCCCCTGGATGCCCTCGCGCAGGGCGGTGTCCAGGAGGTGGACGCCCGCCGCGCGGACGGCGACCCGGACCTGGCCGGGGCCCGGCCGCGGGTCCTCGACCTCTTCGAGGACGAGGTTCTCGGCCGGGCCGAAGGCGTGCAGACGGATGGCGTGCATGAATCCCCCAAGCAGGGCGGCGGGTCGGGTTACCGCCTCCACCCAACGACCTCAAGCATGCTTGAGGTCAAGCTCGCGCCTGCCCAGCGCCAGGGACACCGCCGTCAGCGCGCTGTTGAAGGACACCTCCGACAGCAGTCCCGGTGCGGCGACCTGGTCGCCGGCGAGGTAGATCCCGTCGCCGCGGTCGACGGCGGGCCGGTCGCGCCACGTGCTGCCCGGCAGGTCCACGGCCCCGGTACGGCCGTTCGCGACCGCCTCCCGCCGCCAGGTCAGCCGCTCGCGCCAGCCGGGGAAGCCCAGGTCGAGCAGCTCCTCGGCGCGGGCGGTGCCGTCGGCCTTCGACTCGCCGGGCGCGATGGGGACCTGCCCCTGGATCAGCTGCTCGCCCGCCGGCGCCAGGGTGCGGTCCTGGGCCGTGAACCGCTCGATCCAGCCCGGCGCGTCGAGGTCGGAGACCGCGAAGGCGTCACCGCGCCGGCTCCGTACGGCCAGGTCGACCAGCGTGGTGCGCCCGCTCGGCCAGGTCAGCGAGGCGTCCCCCAGCAGGCGGCGGGCGGCGTCCAGGGAGGTGGCCACGACCACCGGGGTGTCGGCCGGGACCGTGTCGACGCGGGAGAGGGTCTCCACCCGGACCCCGAGGTTCCACGCCAGGGCGGCCATCCGGTCGATCACGCCCGCCCAGCCGCCGCGCGGGTAGTGCGCCTCCGGCGGCAGCTTGGCGGCCCGGCGCAGCCGCTCCTGCACGAAGGCGGCGGACAGTGAACCGGGGTCGTGGTGGAAGAGGGCGACGGCGCAGTAGTGGGCGGCCGCCCGCGCGCCCTCCTCGCCCGCGATCCCCGACGCCCAGGTCAGGAAGTCGCTGTCCACGGGCGCCCGCCCCGCGCTCCGGCGCAGCAGCTTGAGCATGGCGAAGGGCGGGGTGCGGCGCAGTACGCCCTTGTGGCGCAGCCGCAGCCGGGTCCCCTCCAGCGGCGGCAGCGGCGCGAGCGGACCGATCAGGTCGCGCTGCCGGAGCCACGACCAGTGCGGGCCGCCGTTGTAGAGGGCGTGCGGGCCGTCGTTGGTGCGGTACGGGCCGTCGGCCGTCCGGGCCCGGCCGCCGAGCGAGTGGTGGGCCTCGTGCACGGTGACCTTGGCGCCCGCCTCGGCGGCGGTGATGGCCGCGGTCAGTCCGGCGAAGCCGCCGCCGATGACGGTGATGCGATGCATGGCTGTGGTTCTCCCTCGGGTCGGGGACGCCTTGCGTGGTGCCTGTCCGCGAGTACGACGCCGCCGGGGGCGCCGAATGTGACATGCGGCCGCAGAAGCGGCGTCCGCGCGGACCGGAGCGGAGGGCCGGAGCCGGCGGCCGGAGTGGCTGTCAGTGGTGGGGTGCAGCATGGGGGCATGGTGAGGAGAGCGGCGGGCGGCGGCGGTGCGGGTGCGAGGCCGGGCACGGCGAAGGTGCGGGCGGCGCGCCGCCCCGAGCTGCGGCTGCCGCCCCTGGAGCCGCACGACGGCGGTGAGCTGGAGCCGGACGGGGACTACGACGGGCTGGAGTTCCGCGAGACGGACTTCGCGGGCCAGGACGGCGCGGGCGCCCGCTTCATGGACTGCTCGCTGACCGGCTGTGCGCTGGACGAGGCGTCGATGCCCCGGGCCCGGCTGCTCGACTCCGTCCTCACCGGCGTCCGGGGCGTCGGGGTGAATCTGGCCGAGGCGACCCTGCGCGACGTCGAGCTGCACGACGCCCGCCTGGGCGGCACCCAGCTGCACGGCGCCGTGCTGGAGCGGGTCCTGGTCCGCGGCGGCAAGATCGACTACCTGAATCTGCGCCGGTCCCGGCTCAAGGACGTGGTCTTCGAGGGCTGCGTCCTCGTCGAGCCGGACTTCGGCGGTGCCCGCCTGGAGCGGGTCGCGTTCGTGGACTGCGCCCTGAAGGAGGCGGACTTCAGCGCGGCGTCCCTCACGGACGTCGACCTGCGCGGCGCCGCCCCGCTGGAGATCGCCCGGGGCGTGGACCGGCTCTCCGGCGCCGTGATCAGCCCGGCCCAGCTGCTGGACCTGGCGCCGGTCCTGGCGGCGGAGCTGGGGGTGCGGGTGCTGGCGGGGGAGTAGTCCGGTCCGGGACGCTCAGGAGACGCGCGGGAAGCGGGCCTGGAGCGTCCAGACGGCCGGGTTGTCCGCCAGGTCCTCGTGCATGTCGGTGAGGTCGGCGATCAGGTCGTGCAGGAAGTCCCGGGCCTCCCGGCGCAGTTCGGCGTGGGAGAAGGACAGCGGGGGCTCGTCCGCCGGCACCCACTCCGCCTCGATGTCGACCCAGCCGAAGCGGCGCTCGAAGAGCAGGCGGTCGGAGGACTCGGTGAAGTCCAGCTCCGCCCGCTGCGGCCGGGCGGCCCGGGAGCCCGCCGGGTCCCGGTCGACGCGCTCCACGATGTCGCACAGCGCCCACGCGAAGTCGAGCACCGGCACCCATCCCCAGGCTGTGGACAGTTCCCGGTCCGCCTCGGTGTCGGCGAGGTAGACGTCCCCGCAGAACAGGTCGTGCCGCAGGGCACGGACGTCCGCGCGGCGGTAGTCCGTCTGCGGAGGGTCCGGGAAACGGGTGGAGAGGGCGTAGCCGATGTCGAGCACGCAGGTGATGGTGTCACGGCGGCGGACCGGGTGCGCCGTCGCGGGCCGCCTGCGGGCGACGGGGTGTCGGATAGGTTGCCCGGCGTGATCCTCACGCCGCTCCACCTCACCCCCGACCACGACATCCCCGGCCCCCTCCTCACCGAACTCACCGCCCTCTACGCCTCCAACCACGCCTTCCACGCGCTCGGCGGCGACTTCCCCGACCCGGACGACATCCGTCCGGAGCAGGTGGCGGCGGCGCTGGCCGACGAGTTGGCGCGGCCGGGCGCCGAGGTGCTGCTCGCCCGGGACGCGGGCCGGCTGGTCGGCGTCGTGGTCACACTCGCCCGGCACCCCGACCCGGCCGACCCGGACCCCTGGATCGGGCTGCTGATGATCGACGCGGACCTGTGGGGCCAGGGGTACGGCCGCCGGCTCGCGTCCCTCGTCGAGGACCGCTTCCGCGCCGCGGGCCGCACCGCCGTGCGGCTCGCCGTCCTCGACTCCCACACCGGGGGCCTCGCCTTCTGGACCGCCCTCGGCTACAGGGCCGTGGACCACCGCCGGGACCACGCACTCGGCCGGCCCTGCACGGTGCTGCGCCGTCCGCTGGACAGCGACCGGCCGCGCATTCCGCGCCGCGCCGCCCGGTTCGCCGTGCTCGACCCCGAGGGAGCGGTCTTCCTCTTCCGCTACGACAACACCGAGGTCGGCGTGTACTGGGCGATGCCCGGCGGCGGCCTGGAGGCGGACGAGAGCCCCCGCGCGGGCGCCCTGCGCGAGGTGCGCGAGGAGACCGGCTGGACCGACCTGGAGCCCGGCCCGCTGCTGTGCACCTGGGAACACGACTTCACCCACCTGAGCGTCGGCCCCGTCCGCCAGTACGAGCACATCTACGTCACCCGCGGCCCCCGCCGCGAACCGACCGGCCCGCACCTCGCCGCCTCCCACGCCCAGGACGGCATCCTCACCTGGAGGTGGTGGACCCGCGAGGATCTCGCCGGGTCCCCCGACCCGCTCTGGCCCCCGGACCTGGCCCGGCTGCTCGACGCGTTCGAGGCGTCCGAGGTGTCCGAGCCGCCCGAGGTGCCGGGAGAGTGAGGCGGGACGGACGGGGGCCGGCTCACGGGCTGTCCGGTCTGCCGTCCCCGTACAGCCAGTCCTCCCAGATCGCCGTGAAGTCCTCGTCCGGCGCCGCCTTCTCCACGTAGGCCGTGAAGTCCTCGGTGTCCGCGTTGCCGTGGCGGTGCGCGGCGGCCCAGCCCCGCAGGAGGCCGAGGAACGCCTCGTCGCCGACCGTCTGGCGGATCTTGTGCAGGACCATCGCGCCGCGCTGGTAGACGGGGCTCGCCGAGATGTGCTCCGCGCCGGGCGGCTCCGCGGGCGGGAAGGCCCAGATCGAGGCGTTCGCGTCCGCGTCGCCGTAGTAGGACCCGTCGTAGAGCGCGTCGAAGGTCTCCTGGGCGGTGTCGCCGCCCTGGTCCTCCTCCCACAGCCACTCGGCGTAGGTGGCGAAGCCCTCGTTGAGCCACATGTCGCGCCAGGTCTTCGGGCTGACGGAGTTCCCGTACCACTGGTGCGCGAGCTCGTGGACGAGCAGGACGGTGTCGGGGGCGCCCGGGAAATACGGCCGGTTCTGCGTCTCCAGGGCGTACCCGGCGTCCGCCACGCGGTCGACGATCGCACCGGTGGAGGAGAAGGGGTACGGGCCGAAGTTCTCCACGGCCCACTCCATGACCTCGGGAATCCGTCCCAGCACCTCGCGGCTCGCCTCGGCCTGCCGCGGGTCGACGGCCGTGTGGACCGGCAGCCCGTCGTCGGTGGTGAAGCGTTCCGTCTCCCACTCGCCGACGGCGACCGTCACGACGTGGCTCGCCATCGGCTCTCCGACGTGCCAGGTGGACGTCGTACGGCCGCCACGGGTCGACTCGCCCGTCAACTCCCCGTTGGAGATGGCACCGAGCCCTTCCGGCACGGTCACCTCCAGGTCGTACGTCGCCTTGTCGGAGGGGTGGTGGCTGCCGGGGAACCAGGCCATCGAACCCGTCGGCTGGCCCAGCCCGACCGCGCCGTCGGCGGTGGGCAGCCAGCCCTCCTCGGAGTCGTCGGGGTCGGTGATCGTCACCGGCTCACCGGAGTAGCGGACGGTGACGCGGAAGGTCTCCCCGTCGTCCGGCTCGTCGGCCGGGCGGACGGTCAGCTCCTGACCGGCCCGGTTGAAACGGGCGTCCCGGCCCTCGACGGTGACCTCCTCGACGTCCAGGCCCTTGAGGTCCAGGTTGAAGGCGGACAGATCCTGGGTCGCACGGGCGGTGATCACCGCCGTTCCGGTGAGGTGCCCGTCGTCGGGGTCGTAGGCCAGGGTCAGGTCGTAGTGGCCGACGTCGTAGCCGCCGTTGCCCGCCTTGGGGAAGTAGGGGTCGCGCACGCCCGAGCCGCCGGGGGTGCCGTCGACCGCGCCGCCGCCGCTGCACGCCGCGAGGACGGTGGCGGTGGCGGCGGCTACGAGCAGACGGGGGGTGGTGCGCACGTCGTGATCCTATGGGGCGTTTCACGTGAAACGCCCGTTGGGACCGGCTGTTGGGCCTTCCGGGAGGATCCCGGGCTCTAGTTCAGTGCCGCCGCGCCCGCCTGCGCGAACTTCTCGTCCAGGGCACCGGAGGGAGCACCCGCCACACCGATGCCGGCGATCGGCGCCTTGCCGGACGTGACCGGGACGCCGCCGCCCAGGAACAGGGTGCCCGGGATGTCCTTCAGGTTCGGGGCGTTCTCCAGGCGGCCCTCCAGTTCGGAGGTCGGGGCGTTCCAGGAAACGGCGGTGTACGCCTTCTTCTCGGCCGATTCGTAGGACTGCGGGCCGGCGCCGTCACCGCGCATGGTGAGGATCGTGTTGCCGTTGCGGTCGACGACGGCGACCGTGATCCGCTGGCCCTCCTTCTTCGCGGCCTTCAGGGCCGCCTGCGCGGCCTCGGTCGCGGCGTCGATCGTCAGGTGCGTGGAGGTGGTGGTGTCGCGCTTGCCGGCCTCGGCGGCGGCGGGGGCGGCGGCCACCGCGGAGTCCTGGGCCGCGTCGGGGGCGGAGGCGTTCGCCGCCACCGTGCCGAAGGTCCCGGCGGCGACCGCGGCGAGAACGGCGCTGCCGGTGGCGATGCGGGCGCGGCGGGAGAGGGTCTTCTTCATGGGTGTCTGCTCCTCGAAAGGGGGCGGGCTTCCGTCTGCTCTCCACCCTCAGCCCGGCACCGGCGGTGCGCGGTCGCCGTTCCGGTTGCCGCTCGCGGGCGGATCGGGCGACGGCGGGGTCGTCCGATCGGCTGACCCGCGGGCCGTCCCGAAGGGTCATCATGGGAGTGTTCGCGCAGCTCAGCGTCCCCCTGCGGCAGGTTGGGGGAAGGGCAGGCGCGGGCGGAAGGAGGTGGGCGCCGGATGCCGAAGCCGTACGACCCGGACAGCCGGTGGCTCGGCGCCGTGATGCACGCGGCGTTCTTCCTCCTGCTCGGCGGCGCCCTCGCCCGCTTTCTGCTCCGCCACCCCGGCGAGCCCCGGACCCCGTGGATCTTCGCCCTCTCCCTCACCCTCGCGGTGCTGCATCTGCTCGGACCCGCCCTGAGCGGCCCGGAGCCGACCGGCTCCGTCACCCGGCCCGCCCGGCGGCGCCTGGCCTGGCTGGGCCTGGTGGTCGTGGTGTGGATGGTGCTGGTCGTGCTCGCGCCCAGCTTCGCCTGGTGCGCGGTGCCCCTCTTCTACACCGGCCTGCGCACCCTCCCGGCCAGGGCGGCGCTCGTGCTGGTCACCGTCCTGACGCTGTTCGTCGTCGCCGCGCAGCTCCGGCTCGCGGGGGGCTTCGACCCGAACCTGCTGCTCGCGCCGCCCGCCGTCGCCGCGATCGCCGCCACCGTGTTCCTGCACACCGAACGGCAGGCGGCCCGGCAGCGCGCCCTGATCGACGACCTGATCCGCACCCGCCGGGAACTCGCCGCCTCCGAGCGCCGCGAGGGCACCCTCGCCGAACGGCAGCGGCTGTCCATGGAGATCCACGACACCCTCGCCCAGGGCCTGTCCAGCCAGCGGATGCTGCTCCAGGCCGCCGAACGGGTCTGGGAGACCGACCCGGACAAGGCCCGCACCCACGTCCGGGGCGCCGCCTCCGTCGCCGAGCACAACCTCACCGAGGCCCGCCGCTTCGTCCACGACCTCGCCCCCGCCGACCTCGCCCGCGGCGGCGGCCTGGACGCGGCGCTGCGCGCCCTGGCCGCGCGGGAGTCCGGCGACCACCTCACCGTGCGGGTCCACGTCGACGACGGCGGCCGGTCCCCGCTGCTGCCCGACCGCGTCCAGTCGGCCCTGCTGCGCATCGCCCAGGGCGCCCTGGCCAACGTCCGGGAACACGCGGGCGCCACCGCCGCCGCCCTGACCCTCACCCTCCTCGACGACCAGGCCGTCCTGGACGTCACCGACGACGGCCACGGCTTCGACCCGGCGGTGCTCCCCGACGCCCCCGCCGGGGTGCGCGGACACGGGCTGCCCGCGATGCGCGCCCGGCTGCGCCAGCTGGGCGGCACCCTGACCGTGGAGTCGGCGCCCGGCGAGGGCACCGTCCTGTCCGCCGCCGTCCCTCTGGAAGCGCCCCGCCCCGACCCGGCCGACCGGCAGGAGACACTCCGATGACCCACCCGGCAGACGGCGGGCCCGCCCCCGTCCGCATCCTGGTCTGCGACGACCACGTCGTCGTACGGGCCGGACTGCTCGCCCTGCTCGACAGCGCCCCCGGCATCGAGGTGGTCGGCGAGGCGGGCACCGGCGAGGAAGCGCTGGCGCTCGCCGCGCGGCTGGCCCCGGACGTGGTGCTGATGGACCTGCAACTCGGCGCCGGCATCGACGGCGTGGAGACCACGCGCCGCCTCACCGCCGCCCCGGCGGCCGCTGCCCCGCCGACCGGCTCCGGCCACGTCCCGCACGTCCTGGTGCTGACCACGTACGACACCGACGCGGACATCACCCGCGCCATCGAGGCAGGCGCGACCGGCTACCTGCTGAAGGCCGAACGCCCCGAGGAGCTCTTCGCCGCCATCCACGCCGCCGCCCAGGGCCGGACGACGCTGTCCGGTCCCGTCGCCGGCCGGGTCATGGCCAACATGCGCAGCCCCCGCCCCTCCCTCACCGACCGCGAACGCGACATCCTGGCCCAGCTCGCCACCGGCCTCGGCAACCGGGAGATCGCCCGCGCCCTGTTCATCAGCGAGGCGACGGTGAAGACGCACCTGCGGCGCATCTACGACAAGCTGGGCGTCGACACACGCGCGGGCGCGGTCGCGGTGGCGAAGGAGCAGCGTCTGCTGCCGTGAGGCACGTCCCGAAAGCCCGCAACGGGAACGCCGAAGGCCTCCCGGCCGGACGTCCGGGAGGCCTTCGTGCCGCGAAACGCGCGGGCGAACGTCAGACGTTCACGCCGAAGTCCTGGGCGATGCCCACCAGGCCCGAGGCGTAACCCTGGCCGACGGCGCGGAACTTCCACTCGGCGCCGTTGCGGTACAGCTCGCCGAAGACCATGGCGGTCTCGGTGGCCGCGTCCTCGGACAGGTCGTAGCGGGCGATCTCGGCGCCGCCGGCCTGGTTGATGATGCGGATGTAGGCGTTGCGCACCTGGCCGAAGTTCTGCGAGCGGTTCTCGGCGTCGTAGATCGAGACCGGGAAGACGATCTTCTCGATGTCGGCCGGGAGGGCGGCGAGGTTGACGTTGATCGCCTCGTCGTCGCCGGCGCCCTCGCCGGTGCGGTTGTCACCGGTGTGGACGATGGTGTTGTCCGGCGTCTGCTTGTTGTTGAAGAAGACGAAGTGGGCGTCGGAGTAGACCTTGCCCTGCGTGTTGACCGCGATCGCGGAGGCGTCGAGGTCGAAGTCGGTGCCGGTGGTGGTGCGGACGTCCCAGCCGAGGCCCACGGTGACTTCGGTCAGGCCCGGAGCCTCCTTGGTGAGCGAGACGTTGCCACCCTTGGACAGGCTTACAGCCATTGTTGGGAGTCCCTTCCCTCGTTTACGTACGGCAAGAAAGCTACAGCTACCCCCATGAACGACGAGAGGGGTCCACAAGGTTCCAGCTCTCTTTACTTTCTTTACCGAGGCCGGGGCCGAGGATAATGGGGTGACGTGGACCGCACGGGGACGGGAACATGGACGGCATGTCCGCTCCCCATGTCATCCGCGGCTCCGTCTCCCTTCCCGAGGCCGAGCTCGTCTGGCGTTTCTCGCGCTCCTCCGGGCCGGGCGGGCAGCACGTCAACACCACGGACACGGCCGTGGAGCTCCGCTTCGACCTGGCGCGCACCGAGGCACTTCCCGAGGTGTGGAAGCGCCGCGCGCTGGAGCGGCTGGCCGGACGCCTGACCGACGGCGTCGTCACCGTCCGCGCCTCCGAGCACCGCTCCCAGTGGCGCAACCGCGAGAGTGCCGCCGTACGCCTCACGGCCCTCCTCGCCGACGCCACCGCCCCGCCGCCCAAGCCCCGCAGGCCGACCCGCATACCGCGCGGCATCAACGAACGCCGGCTCCGGAAGAAGAAGCAGCGCTCGGAGACCAAGCGGGGCCGCTCCCCGAAGAACTGGGACTAGCGCGGGCCGCCGGGGGGTCAGGCCAGTTTCAGCACCCCCACCGTCTGCCCCTCGCTCGTCTCCCCGTCCGGCCTGAAGCCCAGCCCCAGATAGAAGCCCTCGGGGCCGTCCGGGCCCGGGTGCCAGGTGACGTAGCACTCCTCGCCGCCGCGTCGGCGGAGCTCCTCGGCCACCGACTCCACCGCGAAACGGCCGTATCCCCGGCCCTGTTCCCCGGCCGCGATGTTCAGCCGCCACAGCCCGGAGCGCCGCACGCTGCCGTCCTCGTACCAGTCGATGTCGAAGAAGGCCATGAGGAAGCCGACGGGGCGGTCGCCGTCGAGGATCAGGCGGGGCCAGGCGACGCCGGGGTGGAGGTAGGCCTCGGCGAGCGACGTCATCACCGGTTCGACCGCGAACTCCTGGTCGGGGCGGACCCGTATGGCCGTGGCGGCCTCGAAGTTCGCGCGGGTGACTTCCTCGAGGCGGAGCTTGGTGCTGGTCGTCATGCGCGCACCCTAGGGGGGCGCCGCACCGACGACGAGCGAATAAAAGGTCACCCCAACTGCCGGTACCGCCCCCGGAAGTACGCCAGCGGCCCGCCGTCCGCGCTCGGCAGCGAGGCGGTCAGCACGCGGCCGATGACCAGGGTGTGGTCCCCGGCCCGCACACGCTGCTCGGTGCGGCACTCCAGGGTGGCCAGGGCGCCGCCGACCAGCGGGGCGTCGGTCGCCTCGCCGCGCAGGCAGGGGATGTCCGCGAACAGGAGCCGGTCGCTGACGCGGCCCTTCATGGCGAAGCGGCCGGCGATGTGCCGCTGGCTCTCGGACAGGACGGAGACCGCCCACAGCGGCTGCTCGTCCAGCAGGTCGTCCATGCGGGAGCCCTCGCGCAGGCTCACGAGGACCAGTGGCGGGTCCAGCGAGACCGACATGAAGGCGGTGGCCGTCATGCCGACGTCCTCGCCGCTCGGCGCCTGCGGGTCGTCGGGATCCAGCGGCGGCTCCTGCGCGGTCACCAGGACCACGCCCGAGGCCAGCCGGGACATGGCGGCACGGAACTCCTCGTTGCTCACCCCCTCAGCATGCCCGGCGGCGGGCGACGGCGACGGGAGCGTGGGGGACGCGGGGGACGTGAGGGAAGGAGTGTTCGGCACATCGTCACGCTAATCGCCGGGCCCGGGGCCCGGCATCGGGCCCCGGGCCGAACCGGGTCCTAGGACCACAGAAGGAGTGCGGCGCGAGGCGTGCGGACGGCTACAAAATTTGCGTTCAGTAAACGCACAGAGAAAACGCAGAAACACCACTCAATTGTTCATCTTTCGCTGTGACTTGAGTCACAAGCGACGGTAATTGTTGACCCTGTGTACCGAGTGGGCAGCGCGCTGTGATTCAGTGGCGGGGAACTGGAAGGGCACCATCACCAAAGGCGCCAAGGCGACCCTTGATTCGCTGCGAGGTCTCGGGGGGAGGGCGAGCATGGAGACCGAGTCGGAGCCCTACGTCCGTCTTGCGTCCCTGCGGCAACTGCACCAGGCCATGGCCGACATGAACAAGGCCCGCAGCCTGGCCGACACCCTGCAGGCCGTCGCCGACGGCGTCGTCCAGGCCCTCGGGTACGAGCTGGCGTGCGTCAATCTGGTCCGGCCCGACGGTGACCTCGTCGTCGCCGCCTTCTCCGGCAACCCGGCCGCCGAGGCCCTCATCACCGGCCGGGCGGGCTCCCGCGAGTCCTGGGACCGGCGGCTGCGCATGGGCGAGCAGTGGGGCGACCTGATCTTCATACCCCACACCGAGGGCTGGGTCCTCGACGACGACGACGTCCCGCAGTGGTACACCGACGGGCCCGCGCCCCGTTTTGAGGACGAGTGGCACCCCTCGGACCGGCTCTTCGCACCGATGTACGCCCCCGGCCCGCAGGGCGGCGGCAACAGCGGGGAGCTGATCGGCGTCCTGTCCGTGGACCGGCCGCGCAACGGCCGCCGCCCCGGCGCCTGGGGCCGCGAGGCTTTGCAGATGTACGCGTTCCAGGCCGCCATCGCGATCAGCAACGCCCGGCTCCGCTCCAACATGCAGCGCGCCCTGGTCCGCCTGGAGCGCGACCAGCAGGCGCTGAGGGCCAGCGAGGAAAGCTTCCGGCAGGCCTTCGAGTACGCCCCCTCCGGCATGGCCATCGCCGAGATGGGCGGCGACCAGCACGGCCGCATCCTGCGGACCAACGACGCCCTGTGCCGCCTCCTGGGCCGCCCCGCCTCCGCGATGCGCCGCTACGCCTTCTCGGACCTCGTCCACCCCGAGGACATCGGCACCCTGCTGCGCACCTCGGCCGAGGGCGGCCGGGCCGAGCTGCGCCTGGGCCGCCGCGACGGCACCTACGTCTGGGTCTCCCTGCGCAACTCCGTCGTCGCCGACGCCGCCGACGGGCCCCGCTTCCTGCTCACCCACGTCGAGGACATAGAGGAGCGCAAGCGCCGTGAGCTCCAGCTCGCCCACCGCGCCTCCCACGACTCCCTCACCGGACTGCCCAACAGCGCCGAGCTGCGCTCCCGCCTCGCCGCCCGGCTGTGCCGGCGCCCGCAGTCGCCCCACGCGGGCGTGGTGGACGCGATGGACGCCGCCTACGGGGACTCCGCCGTCTTCGACTCCGGCGGCCACACCTTCGACTTCGGGGCGGCGGCCGCCGAGCCGTACGGCGCCTACGACCACCATGTGCACGCCGTCGCCCCCGAGGACGGCCGCGACGACGGCACCAAGGGGCTCGCGGTCCTCTTCTGCGACCTGGACGGCTTCAAGTCCATCAACGACCGCTTCGGGCACAACGCCGGAGACGCCGTCCTCATCGAGGTCGCCCGCCGGCTCAGCGGCGGCGTGCGCGACGGCGACACCGTGGCCCGGCTCGGCGGCGACGAGTTCGTGATCCTCGCCAACGGGCTCGGCCGGGCCGACGCCCAGGACCTCGCCGTACGCCTGCGCAACGAGATCATCCAGCCGATCCGCGCCGAGGGACGGGCCGTCCGCGTGGGGGCCAGCTTCGGCATCGGGTGGGCGCACTGCGGCATGACGGCGGACGAAGTGCTGAAGTCGGCTGACGAACGGATGTACGTCGAGAAACGATCTCGTCCCAAACAGCACCGACGTGCCGGATGATCACCAGGTCAGAGCGCTGATGCGGTCTGAGTCACCCGTTTGGGTCACCGCGAGCGGGTAGGCTCGCCCTCTCACGACCCGTACCGCACACGCAACGCATCTGGTTAGGAGACCAAGGGATGACGCCCGGCAACAACGGCGCGAGCACGCCCGAGGACGACGACCCCTTCGGCTACCTCTACGCCGACGGGCAGGCCAACGGGGCCCAGCCGCCGTCCGGTGGCTACGGCTACCCGAACTCCGTCAACCGGGTGCGTCCCGTCGGCACACGGCAGTACGGCGGCGCACCGCAGGGCCATGCGGCCCCGTCCGCCGCCTACGGCCAGGCCGCCCCGCAGCAGCAGGGCGGTTACGGGTACCCACAGCCCAACGCGCACTACGCGGCGCCGGAGACGCTCCCCGGCGGCGGCGCGCCGAACGGCCCGCAGCAGCCGGGACGCGGCGCGGGCGGGGGCGGCGGGCGCCGCGGCCCGAACACCAAGGGCCTGCTGATCGGCGCGGTGGCGGTCGTCGCCGCGGTCGTCGTCGGCATCGCGGTGGCCATGACGAGCAGCGGCTCCGAGGACGACAAGGGCGGCAACGAGGCCGGCGGCGGCTCCACGCCCACCCAGTCCCAGAGCAGCGAGCCCAGCCCCTCGGCCAGCGACGGCGCCGAGGAGGAGGTCGAGCTCCCGGCGGTCGACGCGAAGGCGCTCAGGCTGTCGCCCGGCATGTCGACCGCCTCGGACATCAAGGGCGCGAAGGCCGACGGCGGGGTCTACGTCACGGGCTTCGACCAGGTCGGCGCGAAGGTCACCTGGACCGTGGACGGCATCGAGAAGGCCGGCAGCTACCGGCTGAACGTGCGCTACGGCACCCCGGGCACCGACGCCGACGCCACTTTGATGGTCAACGGCAAGGCCGAAGCCCGCCCGCTCAACATGAGCAACTTCGGCGGCACCCCGGCCGGGGACTGGGAAAAGGGCTGGAAGTCCACCTGGGCCAACGTGAACCTCAACGAGGGCACCAACACGATCGAGCTCGCCTGCAACGCGGACAACAAGTGCGAAGCGGTCATCGACCAGCTCTCGCTCACGACGGGCTGACGGCCCCGTAGACCGGCCGCGGGCCACGTCCGTCGCCCCGCGTCACGCCGCGTCGGCCTCCGCCGTCACCGCGACCCCGCGGCCGAGCAGCTCCTCGTACGCCGCCCGGTCGAACTCGCCCGCCACCGGCGCCAGCACCGTCGCCGCCGACAGGGCGACCGCGCGGGCCAGCCGGTCCGGCCAGGGCAGGTGCTCCACCAGGCCGGAGAGCAGCCCGGCGACCGCCGAGTCGCCCGCGCCGGTCGGGTTGCCGCGCACGTGGGCGGGCGGAGCAGCGCGCCAGCGGCCCTCCGGGGTCTCGGCGAGCAGCCCGGCGGCCCCGAGCGAGGCGACCACCGAGCGGGCACCGCGGCGCCGGGCAGCCTGCGTGGCCCGCAGCGGCTCGTGCGCGCCGGTCAGCTCGGCCAGCTCGTCGGCGTTCGGCTTGATCAGGTCGGGCCGGGCGGCGACCCCACGGCGCAGCGGCTCCCCGCTGGTGTCCAGCAGCACCGGCACGCCCGCCGCACGGGCGGCACGCACCAGGCCGGCGTAGGCGCCCACCGGGACGCCGGGCGGCAGGCTGCCGCACAGGGCGACCGCGGCGGCACCGGCCAGCAGGTCCTCGTACGCCTCCTGGAAGGCGTTCCACTCGGCGGGAGCGACGGCCGGGCCGGGTTCGTTGAGCTGGGTGGTGTCGCCGGTGCGTTCGTCCACGACGGCGATGGTGCGCCGGGTCGCGCCCGCCACCGGCACCAGCGCGTCCGCCACCCCGGGCACGCCGGTGAGTCCCGCGCGCACGGTGTCGCCGGTGGTGCCGCCCGCGAAGCCGGTGACCGTGACCTCGTGCCCGAGGGCGGCCAGCACCCGGGCGACGTTCAGGCCCTTGCCGCCGGGACGCTCGGTCACCCCGGTCACCCGGTGGGAGGCGTGGGGCCTGAGGCCCGGGACGCGGTAGGTGATGTCGAGCGCGGTGTTGAGTGTGACGGTGAGGATCACCGTGCCGACCTCCCCCGATCGTCTGCGGCTGGCGTGCCCGCGGAGCTGTGCTCCACGACACGATCATGCCAAAAGGGCGGCGGTCGGCCCAGCCCCCGGTCGGGTCGGCCGGGGACGGGTCCGGGGACGGATCAGCCCAGTTGGGGATCGACCACCCACGCGCCCCGGCGCATCACGCCCACCAGGTCGAACGCGTCGTCCAGGACCACCAGGTCGGCGTCCTTGCCGGGCTCCAGGGAGCCGATCCGGTCCTCCAGGCCCAGCAGCCGCGCCGGGTTGGCGGAGATCGCCGCGACGACGTCCCCGACCGGCAGCCCGTCCACCGTCACCGCCCGCTTGAAGGCGCGGTCCAGGGTGAGCGTGGAGCCCGCGATGGAGCCGCCCTCCACCAGCCGGGCCACGCCGTCCGCGACCTCGACCTCCATCGGGCCGAGCAGGTAGCGCCCGTCGCCGAAGCCGGCCGCGTCCATCGCGTCGGTGATGAAGGCGACCCGGGCGGCGCCCGCGTGGTGGAAGGCCAGCTGGAGCGCGGCCGGGTGCAGGTGCGTGCCGTCGTTGATCAGCTCGACGGTGATCCGCTCGTCCTCCAGCAGCGCGGTGATGGGACCGGGGGCGCGGTGACCGACCGGAGGCATCGCGTTGAAGAGGTGCGTGGCGACCGTGGCGCCCGCGTCGATGGCCTGCACCGTCTGCTCGTACGTCGCGTCCGTGTGCCCGACCGCCGCGATCACGCCGTGCTCGCTGAGCAGCCGTACGGAGTCCAGGCCGCCCGGCAGCTCGGTGGCCAGCGTCACCATCTTCGCGTGCCCGTGCGAGGCGTCGACCAGCTTGCGGACCTCGGCCGGGTCCGGGTCGCGCAGCAGCTGCTCGTCGTGGGCGCCCTTGCGGCACGGGGAGATGAACGGCCCCTCGAAGTGGATGCCGGCGATGTCGCCCTGCTGCGCCAGTTCGGCGAGCAGCCCGGCCTGCCGGGCGAGGAAGTCCAGGTCGCCGGTGACGGCGGAGGCGACCACCGTGGTGGTGCCGTGCCGGCGGTGGGTCTCGACGCCCTTGAGGACGTCCTCGGCGGTGCCGCCGGTGAAGGAGGCGCCGCCGCCGCCGTGGTTGTGGATGTCGACGAAGCCGGGGACCACCCAGTGGCCCGACACGTCGACGACCTCCGCCCCGGGGGGCGCCGTGTCCGCGATGCGCGTGCCGTCGACGATCACGCGGCCGTCGTCCACGGTCCCGGTGGGCAGTACCACCCGGGCACCGGCGAGAACCTTGCTTGGGGCCATCAGGTGGTTACCTCCGGGGGAGTCGTGGTCGTGGGGGTGCCGTGCGGACCGGCGCCGAGCAGGTCCCAGGCCATCAGCCCGGCGCCCAGGCAGCCCGCGGTGTCCCCGAGCGCCGCGGGGACGATCTCGGGCAGCTTCTGGAAGGTGACGCGCCGTCGGACGGCGTCCCGCAGCGGTGAGAACAAGGTTTCCCCGGCCTCGGCGAGGCCGCCACCGATGATCAGCACGCGCGGGTCCAGCAGAGTGAGCGCGGTGACCAGCCCGTCGGCGAGCGCGTCCACGGCGCCCTGCCACACGGCGAGCGCCCGCGCGTCCCCCGATTCGACGGCCTTGGCGCAGTCGGCGGCGTCCGCCTCCGGGTCGCCGCACGCCTCCGCCCACGCCTGGCTGACCGCCGACGCGGACGCGAACCGCTCCAGGCACCCGCGCTGCCCGCACGGGCACGGGATGCCGCCGGGGCGTACGACGACGTGGCCGATCTCGCCCGCGAAGCCGTGGGCGCCCGACTCGACCCGGCCGTTGATGCCGATGGCGCCCGCGATGCCGGTGCCCAGCGGCACGAACAGGAACCGGTCGGCGCCCTTCCCGGCCCCGACGCGCCCCTCGGCGAGCCCGCCGGTGCGCACGTCGTGCCCGAGGGCCACCGGGACGCCGCCCAGCCGGTCGCCGAGCAGCGCGCGCAGCGGTACGTCGCGCCAGCCGAGGTTGGCGGCGTAGACGGCGGTGCCGTGCTCCTCGTCGATGATGCCGGGGACGGCCACGCCCGCGGCGGCGGGCTCGCCGAACCGGTCGGCGCCCAGGGCGCGCAGCTCGGCGGCGAAGTCCAGGATGCCCGCGACGACGGCCTCCGGCCCGCGCTCGCGGCCGGTGGCCCGGCGGGCCTGGTGGAGCAACTCGCCCCCCGGCCCCGCCAGGGCGGCCTTCATCCCGGTGCCGCCCACATCGAGGGCGATGACATGTCTCACGGAGACAGTGTGGCCCGTTGACCCGGGAGAGGTCTAGTCCACTGTCGTGGTGTAGACCTTATTCCGTCAAACGAACAAGCGCGCAAGCGCGAACAAGCGAACGACTGCGGCAAGCAGTGCACGACGTGTCGTCGGCAGGGTTGGGGAATCAGGGTGCAGCGGCGTAGGACAGGAACGATCGCGGTGGTGTCCGCACTGGGCATGACGGCGGTCCTCGGCGGCTGCGGGCTCACCGGCGACTCCGGCGAGGTGACGCTGAGGCTGGTCGCCGCCGACTACGGCGACAGCAAGGCCAACGGCTCCCAGGGCTACTGGGACGACGTCGCCAGTGCGTACGAGGCCAAGCACCCCGACGTGAACATCGACGTCACCGTTTACTCCTGGAACGACGTCGACCGGAAGGTCCGCGAGATGGTCGAGGCCGGCCAGGCCCCCGACCTGGCCCAGATCGGCGCCTACTCCGACTACGCCGACCAGGACCTGCTCTACCAGGCCGGCGACGTGCTCTCCATCCCGGTCCAGGCGAACTTCGTCTCCCAGCTCTCCACCGCCGGCCAGGTCAACGGCACACAGTACGGCCTGCCCTTCGCGGCCTCCACGCGGGTGCTCTTCTACAACAAGACCCTCTTCGACAAGGCCGGCGTCACCCCGCCCAAGAGCTGGGACGACCTCGCCGACGCCGCCGAGGCGCTGAAGGCCGAGGGCGTGAAGTACCCGTACGCGCTGCCGCTGGGCCCCGAGGAGGCGCCGGCCGAGGCGATGCAGTGGATGCTCAGCGGCGGGGGCGGCTACACCGACGACGTCGGCACCTACTCCGTCGACTCCCCGCAGAACGTCACCACCTTCACCTGGCTCAGGGACGAACTGGTCGCCAAGGGCCTCACCGGCCCCGTCGCCCCCGGCAAGCTCGACCGCGCCGACGCCTTCGCCGCCTTCGCCAACGGCGACGTCGGCATGCTCAACGGGCACCCCACGCTGATGAAGACGGCGTCCGACAAGGGCGTGAAGTACGGCATGGTGACGACCCCCGGCATCGACGGCGCGAGCAAGAACACCCTCGGTGTCACCGACTGGATGACGGCCTTCAAGAAGAACGGCCACCAGGAGGAGATCGGCGACTTCCTCGACTTCGTCTACAGCGACGAGAACGTCCTCGCCTTCTCCCGCCGCTACGACCTGCTGCCGGTCACCACCTCCGCCTCCCAGGTCATGAGCACGGCCAAGGAGGACGAGAACCTCAAGCCCTTCCTGGACGAACTGCTGCTCTCCGAGCTCTACCCGGTCGGCAAGGCCTCCTGGGCCTCGGTCAGCGCGGACGTCAAGAAGCGCATCGGCCAGGCCGTCGCCCCCGGCGGCAGCCCCAAGGAGGTGCTCGGCCAGATCCAGGCCACGGCTATGCGGGCGGGCAGCGCCGAGTGACGGCGGGGGAGCGCCGTTGTCGGTGGCGGGCGTTACGGTGCCGTACATGGACCTGGGACAGAGGGAGCGGGACGTCCTCGCGCTGGAGCGCCGGAGCTTTCCCGGCCCCGGCGCCAAGGAGCGGGCGATCCGTGAGGAACTGGGCCTGGCCCCCGTCCGCTACTACCAGCTCCTCAACGCCCTCCTGGACGACCCCCGCGCGCTCGCCGCCGACCCGGTGACGGTCAACCGGCTGCGCCGGGTACGGGAGTCGCGCCGCTCGGAGAGGTGAGGTTGACCCACGCCGCGGCGGGATAGGTTCGCGGTATGGGCAGCCACCAGGAATCCACCCGTGACGACTCCCCGGACCACCTGCCGACCCCCGCGACCGAGGCCGGACGCGCAGGGCTCGACGCCCTCCTCGCCGACCCCGGCCGCGCGGTGATCGCCCTCGACTTCGACGGCACGCTCGCCCCGATCGTCGCCGACCCCGGCCGGGCCCGCGCCCACCCCGACGCCGTACCGGCGCTCGCGGCCCTCGCCCCGAAGGCCGCGGCCGTCGCGGTGATCACCGGCCGCCCCGCCGAGGTCGCCGTCCACCACGGAGGCTTCGCGGGCGTCCCCGGCCTCGACCACCTCGTCGTCCTCGGCCACTACGGTGCCGAACGCTGGGACGCCGCCACCGGCACCCTCACCGCCCCCGACCCGCACCCCGGCGTCGCCGCCGTCCGCGCGGAGCTGCCCGGCCTGCTGGAGCGGTCCGGCGCGGGCGAGGGCACCTGGATCGAGGAGAAGGGCCACGCGGTCGCCGTCCACACCCGCCGCGCCCCCGACCCCCAGGCCGCCTTCGACGCCCTGCGCGCCCCGCTGACCGACCTGGCCTCCCGCAACGGCCTGATCGTGGAACCGGGCCGCATGGTCCTGGAACTGCGCCCTCCCGGCATGGACAAGGGCGCCGCCCTGCGGGAGTACGTCCGCGAACTCGACGCCGCGTGCGTCCTCTACGCCGGCGACGACCTGGGCGACCTCCCCGCCTTCGACGCCGTCGACACCCTCCGCGCGCAGGACACCCCCGGCCTCCTGGTCTGCAGCGGCAGCGACGAGGTCCCAGCCCTCCGCGAACGAGCCGACCTGGTGGTCGACGGCCCGGAGGGAGTGGTGGCCCTGCTCCGATCCTTGGCGCAGGCCCTCTAGCCGCGGGCAGTCGTGCCTCCCCCAGCGCCTGAACGGCCTGGGGGTGCCCCCCATGGGCGGCACGGGTGGGCGGTGGGCGAGGCACCCCGCCGGCGCCGGGCCGCGCGACCCATCCCCGCCCGGCCCACGCCGGTCAGCCGGCAATCAGGACCTCAACGCCTCCAACTGCTCCAAGAACCACCGCCCCGGCGGCAGCGCCGTCCCCGCCGCGGCCAGCCGCTTCGACCGCTCCGCCCGCTCCCCGGCCGGCAGGCCCAACGCCTCGTGCAACGCCTCCGCCGTCCCCGACACGTCGTACGGATTCACGACGACCGCGTCCTCACCCAGCTCCTCGTACGCCCCCGCCTCCCGCGACAGCACCAGCGCACACCCCTCGTCGGAGACGACCGGCACCTCCTTGGCGACGAGGTTCATCCCGTCCCGGACGGGATTGACCAGCGCCACGTCCGCCAGCCGGTACGCCGCCAGGGACCGTGCGAAGTCGTCCTTGACGTGCAGCACGACCGGCGTCCACCCGGCCGTTCCGAACTCCTCGTTGATCGACTCGGCCACCCGCCGCACCTCGGCGGTGTAGTCCCGGTACACGGCGAGGTCCTGCCGCGACGGGTACGCGAACGCCACGTGCACGACCCGCTCGCGCCACTCCGGCCGACCCGTCAGCAGCTCCCGGTAGGCCAGCAGCCCCCGCACGATGTTCTTGGACAGCTCCGTCCGGTCCACCCGCACGATCGTGCGGCGCGTCCCGCCGTCGGGAGCCGTGCCGATCTCCTCCCGCAGCGCGGCCATCCGCTCCTCCACGTCGGCCCGGTGCGCCCGCTCCCGCAGGAAGTCCGCGTCCGCGCCCAGCCCGTGCACACCGATCCGCGTGTCACCGAGGCCGCCCACCAGCGCGTCGCAGCACGCGGTGAACGCGTCCGCCCAGCGCCGGGTGAGGAACCCGAGCCGGTCCGCGCCCAGCATCCCCCGCAGCACCTGCCCGGCGATGTCGTCCGGCAGCAGCCGGAAATAGTCGACCGGCGCCCACGGCGTGTGCGAGAAGTGGCCGATGCGCAGGTCGGGCCGCAGTTCCCGCAGCATCCCCGGGACCAGCGTCAGGTGGTAGTCCTGCACGATCGCGACCGCGCCCTCGGCGGCCTCCTCGGCCAGCGCCTCGGCGAAGGCCCGGTTGTACCTCTCGTAGGAGGCCCACTTCAGCCGGAACTCCGCGTCGAAGACCGGCTCCAGCGGCGTCTGGTACAGCATGTGGTGCACGAACCACAGCACCGAGTTCGCGATCCCGTTGTACGCGTCCGCGTGCACGTCGGCCGGCACGTCCAGCATCCGCACGCCGTCCTCGCCGACCCCGCGCCGGACCGCCTCGCGGTCGCCGTCGCTCAGCGCGGAGCACACCCACAGCGCCCCCGCGTCCGGCCCGATGGCCGACAGCCCGGAGACCAGCCCGCCCCCGCCCCGTTTGGCGTCGAGCGAACCGTCCTCCCGTACCTCGTAAGAGACGGGCCCCCGATTGGAGGCGACCAGCACCTGAGCAGTACCGAAGCTTGCAGCCATAAGCCTCAACGTAGCCCGGCCCCGAAAACCTCAAACGTGCCCGGGGACCACTTCGGCGGCGATTCGGTCACGCCACTTGTGTGGAAGATGTGAACAGGCCGAGGATGTGCGGTGCACATTTCAACTTCTCGGGGGGTGGGCACCATGGCCGTACGCACACGTACACGCAGACTCGCGGCCACCGCGGCACTGGTCGCGGCCTCCGCGCTGGCGCTGGCCGGCTGCGGCGACGGAAGCGCCGGTACGCAGGCGGACGAGCGGCCCGCGACCGCCACCGCCGCGCAGAGCCCCGGCCCCACCCCCGAGGCACCCGACAGCGCCGAGCCCTCCACGCCCGCCGTCACGCTGGGGGACCACACCGGCCGGGACGTCGGAGGGGCCGTGCTCGCGGCCAAGGCGGCCCACATCGACTACACCGTCCACCTGCAGGGGACAGGGCGGCAGGCCTCCACCTGGGATCTGGACGAGGAGGTCTGCGAGCAGACCGACGGCCCCGACGGCGTGACGTTCACCGTCCCCCGCGACGGCCGGGACTGCGCCGGACGCCTGCTGGACCCGCCGGAGCCGACCCCGGCCCCCGAATCGACCGAGCCGCAGGACACCGGCACCGGCGGCAGCGGAGGAGGCACCGGCGCCTGCGAGCTGACCAGCCCCGCGGGCAACTGCTACGCCGACGGCCAGTTCTGCGCGAAGAAGCACCGCGGCCTGAGCACCCACGGCCGCGGCGGCGAGTACCTGACCTGCGAGCCGGACTCGGGCGGCACCTGGCGCTGGTCGGACGGCGTCACCGGCTGAGGCCCCTCCCTCACGCCACCCGCCGGGCCGCGTACTCCGCGATCTCCGTCATCGGGGGCCGCTCCTCCGTGTCCACGGAGTACGTGCGCGGCTCGAAACCCTCGGCGCCCCGCTCGAACTGGGTGAGGGCGGGCCGGACCAGATGGCCGCGGGCCAGCCGGAGCTGGGCGGTGCGGTAGATCGCGGCGGCCATGCGGCCCAGCGCCTGGCCGTCCTGGTGCCGGTGCCTGCGGACCCCGACGTCGACCTGCGCGAGGGCATCGAGGCCCACCAGGTGCAGGGCGTCGACCAGCATCCCCAGCTCGACGCCGTAGCCGACGGGGAAGGGCAGCTGTTCGAGCAGGGAGCGGCGGGCCGCGTACTCGCCGCCGAGCGGCTGGACGAAGCCCGCCAGCCGCGGCCAGTGCATGTTGAGCAGCGGGCGGGCCATCAGTTCCGTGACCCGGCCGCCCTGGCCGGGCGCCGCGCCGAGCGGGCGGTCGTACATGGCCTTGACGAGGTGCACGTCCGGGTCGGTGAGCAGCGGGCCCACGATGCCGGAGACGAAGTCGGCGCGGAACTCGCGCAGGTCGGCGTCGACGAAGCAGACGATGTCGCCGCCGGTGACCAGCAGCGAGCGCCACAGCACCTCGCCCTTGCCGGGCACCGCCGGGATGCGCGGCAGGATCGCGTCCCGGTGCACGACCCGCGCGCCCGCCGCCGCGGCCACCTCCGACGTGCGGTCCCGCGACCCGGAGTCCACCACCACCAGCTCGTCGACGAGCGGCACCCGCTCCATCAGCTCCCGGCGGATCACCGAGACGATGCCGCCGACGGTCGCCTCCTCGTCGAGGGCGGGCAGCACCACGCTGACCGACTGCCCGCCGGCGTGCTTGGCGGCCAGGAGCCGCTGGAGCGGCCGGTCCGTCACGGACCAGGAGCGTGCGTCCAGCCAGCGCTCGACTTCTTCCAGCACGGTCGGTGGCTCCCTCTGTGATCCATCTCGCGGTTCGGACGACTATCTCAACCGTCATGGCCGTCGGTTACAGTCTTGAACAACGCGGGCGACCATCGCATGCCGGGGTCGCCGCGTGACCAACAACTGAACACCGCTCATCCAGAGGGGCAGAGGGATACGGCCCGATGAAGCCCCGGCAACCCTCCAGTCGGTTCTTGTCACACGGACGTGGCGAGGCTCCCGGCTAGGGAAGGTGCCAAATCCGTCTCACGGCGAGATGCGTCGTGAGGAAGATGAGGAGAAAGGGCCTCGCCTCACATGGCTGTGCAGACTGTCGCAAGCAACACCGACACCTCCGCTTCCACCCCCTCCGCCGCCTCCCCGGCCGACCTCGGCCCCGCCGCGGCGCTCTCCTGCCGCGAGTGCGGTCACCGCGTGCCGCTCGGCCCGCTCTTCGCCTGCGAGGAGTGTTTCGGCCCGCTGGAGATCGCCTACGACTTCTCGGCGTACGACACCGAGGAGCTGCGGGGACGCATCGAGGCGGGCCCCGCGAACATCTGGCGCTACGCGCCGCTGCTGCCCGTCCCCGCCGACGTGGCGACCAAGCCGAACATCAACCCGGGCTGGACCAAGCTGGTCAAGGCCGACAACCTCGCCCGCGAGCTGGGCGTCGAAGCCGGCAAGCTGTTCGTCAAGGACGACTCCGGCAACCCGACGCACTCCTTCAAGGACCGCGTCGTCGCCCAGGCCCTGGAGGCCGCCCGCGCCTTCGGCTTCACCACCCTCTCCTGCTCCTCCACCGGCAACCTGGCCGGCGCCGTCGGCGCCGCCGCCGCCCGCGCCGGCTTCCGGTCCTGCGTGTTCATCCCGCACGACCTGGAGCAGGGCAAGGTCGTCATGGCCGCCGTCTACGGCGGTGAGCTGGTCGGCATCGAGGGCAACTACGACGACGTCAACCGCTTCTGCTCCGAACTGATCGGCGACCCGGCCGGCGAGGGCTGGGGCTTCGTCAACGTCAACCTGCGGCCGTACTACGCGGAGGGCTCGAAGACCCTCGCGTACGAGATCTGCGAGCAGCTCGGCTGGAAGCTGCCCGACCAGATCGTCGTCCCGATCGCCTCCGGTTCCCAGCTCACGAAGATCGACAAGGGGCTGCAGGAGCTGATCAAGCTCGGGCTGGTCGAGGACAAGCCGTACAAGATCTTCGGCGCCCAGGCCGAGGGCTGCTCGCCGGTGTCCACCGCGTACAAGGCCGGGCACGACGTCGTACGCCCGCAGAAGCCGGACACCATCGCCAAGTCGCTGGCCATCGGCAACCCGGCGGACGGGCCGTACGTCCTCGACATCGCGCGCCGCACGGGGGGCGCGGTGGAGGACGTGACCGACGAGCAGGTCGTCGACGCGATCAAGCTGCTCGCCCGCACGGAGGGCATCTTCGCGGAGACCGCCGGCGGTGTGACGGTGGGCGTGACCAGGAAGCTGGTCGAGGACGGCGTGCTGGACCCGTCGCTGACCACGGTCGTCCTCAACACCGGCGACGGCCTCAAGACCCTCGACGCGGTGGCCGGCACCGGCCTCACCGCCACCATCCGACCGAACCTCGACTCCTTCCGAGAGGCTGGCCTCGCATGAGCGTGACCGTTCGTATCCCGACCATCCTGCGTACCTACACCGGCGGCCAGGCCGAGGTCGCCGCCGACGGCGCGAACCTCGGGGAGGTCATCGCCGACCTGGAGAAGAACCACACCGGCATCGCCGCCCGCGTCCTGGACGACCAGGGCAAGCTGCGCCGCTTCGTCAACGTGTACGTCAACGACGATGACGTGCGCTTCGAGCAGGGCCTGGAGACCGCCACGCCGGACGGTGCGGGCGTCTCCATCATCCCGGCGGTCGCCGGCGGCTGACACGCCTCGTAGTGCCCGTTGCCCCCTCCGTGAGAGAAGCGGAGGGGGCAATTCCATGTGATTGAGCGCGGTAGAGTTGGGGAACGCGCTCCCGATCGAAAGATCCGGAGCCCCGAATTCCTGCTTTGCGCCCGACAAGATGCAGCCAAAATGCAGGCGTATTTCGCGGCTTTTGTTCTCTTTGTGACACCCGACTTGACCCGAATTCAGGCGAAAGCTCGCCATATTCCGGACCGGGTGCGTCCAGATTTCTCGTCCGATTGACCTGTTGCAGACGGCAGTTGGACAGATACATTCAGCCGCGGTCGACGCGTTCCGGCGCACGCCCCCAGTCGTGGGGGGTGAGGTCTGACCCGGGTCCGCGAAGTGCGGATCTGTGCAAGGGCCAGTAATAGGGGAGTTAGGCATGGCTCAGGGCACCGTCAAGTGGTTCAACGCGGAGAAGGGGTACGGCTTCATCGCGGTCGACGGTGGTGCGGATGTTTTCGTCCACTACAGCGCGATTCAGATGGACGGCTACCGCACCCTCGAAGAAGGCCAGCGGGTCGAGTTCGAGATCTCGCAGGGTCAGAAGGGCCCGCAGGCCGACATGGTTCGCCTCAGCGCCTGAGACGTTCGGCCACCGCAAGTAAACGGTTCTTCTCCGAAGGGTCCGCACCTCACCCGGGGTGCGGGCCCTTCGGTCTGCCCGGACGTCGGCGGCCCGACCGTGTTCGCGGGTGGCTGAGCGCGGGCGCGGATCCTCGGTAGGCGCTTGCACTCGATGGGGGCGAGTGCTAATCATTGGCGTTAGCACTCTGAAGGTGAGAGTGACAACGAAGGACCGGGTCGGTGAGGCCCGCGGGCCGGGTGGGGAAGGAACCACGAGGCCGGCGAGCCGTCCGTCGCGGGCGCGGGCGCGGTCCGAAGGAATCACCCCCAGTCCTGGAGGGACCACTTCACATGGCCAAGATCATCGCGTTCGACGAGGAGGCGCGGCGCGGCCTCGAGCGCGGCATGAACCAGCTCGCGGACGCCGTCAAGGTGACGCTCGGCCCCAAGGGCCGCAACGTCGTCCTCGAGAAGAAGTGGGGCGCGCCCACGATCACCAACGACGGCGTCTCCATCGCCAAGGAGATCGAGCTCGAGGACCCGTACGAGAAGATCGGCGCCGAGCTGGTCAAGGAAGTCGCCAAGAAGACGGACGACGTCGCCGGTGACGGTACGACCACCGCGACCGTTCTCGCCCAGGCCCTCGTCAAGGAAGGCCTGCGCAACGTCGCGGCCGGCGCCAACCCGATGGCCCTGAAGCGCGGTATCGAGAAGGCCGTCGAGGCCGTCTCCGCCGCCCTGCTGGAGCAGGCGAAGGACGTCGAGACCAAGGAGCAGATCGCCTCCACGGCCTCCATCTCCGCCGCCGACACCCAGATCGGCGAGCTCATCGCCGAGGCCATGGACAAGGTCGGCAAGGAAGGCGTCATCACCGTCGAGGAGTCCCAGACCTTCGGTCTGGAGCTGGAGCTCACCGAGGGTATGCGCTTCGACAAGGGCTACATCTCGGCGTACTTCGCCACCGACATGGAGCGTATGGAGGCGTCGCTCGACGACCCGTACATCCTGATCGCCAACTCCAAGATCGGCAACGTCAAGGACCTGCTGCCGCTCCTGGAGAAGGTCATGCAGTCGGGCAAGCCGCTGCTGATCATCGCCGAGGACGTCGAGGGCGAGGCCCTGTCGACCCTGGTCGTCAACAAGATCCGCGGCACCTTCAAGTCCGTCGCCGTCAAGGCCCCGGGCTTCGGTGACCGCCGCAAGGCCATGCTCGGCGACATCGCCATCCTCACGGGCGGCGAGGTCATCTCCGAGGAGGTCGGCCTCAAGCTGGAGAACGCGTCCCTGGACCTCCTGGGCCGCGCCCGCAAGGTCGTCATCACCAAGGACGAGACCACCATCGTCGACGGCGCCGGCTCGACCGACCAGGTCAACGGCCGCGTCAACCAGATCCGCGCCGAGATCGAGAACAGCGACTCGGACTACGACCGCGAGAAGCTCCAGGAGCGCCTGGCGAAGCTGGCCGGCGGCGTGGCCGTCATCAAGGCCGGTGCCGCCACCGAGGTCGAGCTCAAGGAGCGCAAGCACCGCATCGAGGACGCCGTTCGCAACGCGAAGGCGGCCGTCGAGGAGGGCATCGTCGCCGGTGGTGGCGTGGCCCTGCTCCAGGCCTCCCAGGTCTTCGAGAAGCTGGAGCTGACGGGTGACGAGGCGACCGGCGCCAACGCCGTGAAGCTCGCCCTGGAGGCCCCGCTGAAGCAGATCGCCGTCAACGGTGGTCTCGAGGGCGGCGTCGTCGTGGAGAAGGTCCGCAACCTGACCGTCGGCCACGGCCTGAACGCCGCGTCCGGCGAGTACGTCGACATGATCGCCGAGGGCATCATCGACCCGGCGAAGGTGACCCGTTCCGCGCTGCAGAACGCCGCCTCCATCGCCGCGCTGTTCCTCACCACCGAGGCCGTCATCGCCGACAAGCCGGAGAAGGCCGCCGCGGCCGGTGCTCCGGGCGGCATGCCGGGCGGTGACATGGACTTCTGATCGACCGGTTCCGGTTGATCGACCGTCCAGTACGGACCGAGGGCGGCACTCCCGACAGGGGGTGCCGCCCTCGGGCGTTCGGCACCGTGACCTGCGTCACTGATGCCGGGCGGCCGGAATGCGCGCGGCGGGCGGCCCCGTTGTCACCGGCAGGTTCATGCGTATGCACATACCGACCGGTACCTCCAGAGGAGCCCCCACGTGACCGTCACCGCCGCCGACGCCGCCTCACGCGCCGCCCAGATCCTCGCCCGCCCGGCCACCATCAACGGCCTGACCGTGCCCAACCGCATCGCGATGGCCCCGATGACCCGGATGTTCTCACCGGGCGGCGTCCCCGGCGAGGACGTGGTCTCGTACTACGCCCGCCGCGCCGCCGCCGGTGTCGGTCTGATCGTCACCGAGGGCACCTACGTCGGCCACGACTCCGCCGGGCTCAGCGACCGCGTGCCGCGCTTCCACGGCGACGAGCAGCTGGCCGGCTGGGCGAAGGTCGCCGAGGCGGTGCACGCGGCGGGCGGCACGATCGTGCCGCAGCTGTGGCACATCGGCATGGTCCGCAAGCAGGGCGACCAGCCCTTCCCCGACGCCCCCGCCGTCGGCCCCTCCGGCCTGCGCATCGGCGAGGACGAGGCCACCGGCAAGGCGATGACCCAGCGCGACCTGGACGACGTCATCGGCGCCTTCGCCGACGCGGCCGCCGACGCCGAACGCATCGGCTTCGACGGCGTGGAACTCCACGGCGCCCACGGCTACCTCATCGACCAGTTCCTGTGGGCGGGCACCAACCGCCGCACCGACGCCTACGGCGGCGACCCGGTCTCCCGCACCCGCTTCGCCGCCGAGATCGTGGCCGCCGTGCGCGAGAAGGTCTCCCCCGAATTCCCGGTCATCTTCCGCTACTCGCAGTGGAAGCAGGAGGCCTACGACGCCCGCCTCGCCGAGACCCCCGAGGAGCTGGAGGCGATCCTCGCCCCCCTCGCCTCGGCCGGCGTCGACGCCTTCCACGCCTCCACGCGCCGCTACTGGCAGCCCGAGTTCGACGACTCCGACCTCAACCTCGCCGGCTGGACCAAGAAGCTCACCGGCAAGACCGCCATCACCGTCGGCTCGGTGGGCCTGGAGGGCGAGTTCCTGGGGTCCTTCCAGGGCGAGGGCGCCGCGCTGGGCAGCCTCGACAACCTCCTGGACCGCATGGAGCGCGACGAGTTCGACGTGGTCGCCATCGGCCGCGCGCTGCTCCAGGACCCGCAGTGGGCCCAGAAGGTGCTGTCCGGCCGCTTCGGCGAACTGTCCCCCTTCGACGCGGCGTCGCTGAAGACCCTCAGCTGACCCGGCCCGCTCCGGCGGCGCACCGCGGCGTAAAGTCCGTGGGATCACCAACTACTGCCGTACGTACCGTCAGCGGCGTCCAGTGAGGGAGTGATCCATGACGAACCCCGAGGTCCCGGAGCCGGTGGTGCGCACCGCCACCGGTGCGGTGCGCGGCCGGGTGGAGGACGGCCTGACCGTCTTCCGCGGCATCCCGTTCGCCGAGCCGCCCGTGGGCGGGGCCCGGTTCGCCGCCCCGCGACCGGCCCGCCCCTGGGACGGCGTCCGCGAGGCCCACGCCTTCGGCCCGCCGCCCCCGCAGGACACCGGGCTCGCGGGCCCGCCCGCCGCCCTCCCCCAGGGCGACGACTGGCTGACGGTCAACGTCTGGACCCCCGCCCCCGACCCGGCCGCCCGCCGCCCGGTGATGGTGTGGATCTACGGCGGCGCCTACCGCCTCGGCCACTCCGGCAGTCCCGGCTACGACGCCCGCCGCATCGCCGAGGACGGCGACCTCGTCGTCGTCACCCTCAACTACCGCGTCGGCATGGAGGGCTTCGCCCGCATCGAGGGCGCCCCCGCCAATCGGGGCCTGCTCGACCAGGTGGCCGCGCTGGAGTGGGTACGGGAGAACATCACCGCGTTCGGCGGCGACCCCGGCCAGGTCACGGTCTTCGGCGAGTCGGCGGGCGCCGGTTCCGTGGCCTCGCTCCTGGCCATGCCGCGTGCCGTGGGCCTCTTCCACCGGGCCGTCGCCCAGAGCGTGCCGGGCACCTTCTTCTCGGACGAACTCGCCCGCGACATCGGCACCGTCCTCGCCGCCGAACTGGGCCTGCGCCCCACCGTCGCCGACCTGGCCGCCGTGGAACCGGCCCAGCTGGTCAAGGCGGGCCAGACCCTCACCCCGAGGATGTCCCAGTACCTCGACCGCTGGGGCCAGGCCGCGCCCACCTCCACCCCGTACTCCCCGGTTGTCGACGGCGACGTCCTCCCGGTCACCCCGTGGCAGGCGCTGGCGGCCGGCGCGTCCCGTGACGTCGACCTGGTCGTCGGCCACAACCGCGACGAGAACCGCCTGTTCACCGCCATGGCGGGCAAGCTGGGCTCGATCGGTGAGGAGCGCGCGGGCAAGGCGCTGCGGCTGTACGCGCCGGGCGGTGAGGAGGCCTACCGCGCGGCGTACCCCGACTGGTCCGCGAACGACCTCTACGAACGCGTCCAGACCGACTGGCTGTTCGCCATGCCGTCCCTGCACCTGGCCGAGGCCCACCTCGCGGGCGGCGGCCGCTCCCACGTCTACGAGCTGACCTGGCCGGCCCCCGGCAGCGGCGGTGCCCTCGGCGCGTGCCACGCCCTGGACATACCCCTGCTCTTCGGCACCTTCGGGGCCGACCTCGGCCTGCTTCTCTTCGAGGGCGCGGAACCGTCGGCGGAGGCGCAGGCGCTGTCCTCCCGGTTCCGGTCCTCCTGGGCGTCCTTCGCCCGCACCGGCGACCCCGGCTGGCCGGCGTACGACACGCAGCGGCGCCTGGTCCAGGTCCTGGACGCGGAGCCGGCCGTCGCGCCGTACCCGGAGGAGGCGTCGCGGCGACTGTGGGAGGGGTACGAGTTCGCTGCGTTGCCTCTGCTGGTGCCGGGGGCGTGAGCAAGTGGCCGTGGGGCCGCCCGCTTCTTGGTCAGTGTCGTGCTTCCGCGAGCCGAGTAAAGGGCGCTCCCTGCGGTCGCGTCGCCTTCGGCGATGACCCTTCGGGTCACCCTTGACTCGGCTCGCTCCAGCACGGGTGAGAAGCGTGCGGGCGGCCGGAGGAAGGCGGGTGGCCGGCGTATGTCGGTCCCTTCCGTCGGCTGCGTACGCGCCGGGCGTGCGGGGGCGCGTCCGCGTCTCGCCGGCACGCCGCGTGGGTTTAGCGGCGACCGGCGGGTGGGTGGTGAGGAGGAATGGGGAGTGGATTGAGGGCGGGGAGGCTGGGGTCGGGGGTGGTCTGGGAAATGGATGACACTTCGGGGTGAAGTGTCATCCGTTTTTGGAGGGTGGTCCGGGGGGTGGTTCTGTGGTGCCCGCTCGGGTTGGCCGCTGGGACGGTGTGGCGTGCGGCTACGGCGCTGGGGCGGCGCATGTGACCGGTACCGCCCACCGGGGGTGAGCCGCTGAGCCGAGGCGGCGTGCTGGCGAGGCGCTGGTGCGTTCCGCCGTCGCCGGGTGGGTACGCAGGGGGCGGTTGATCGTGAACCCGGCTCGGCCACCCGTGTTTCCGGGCCGCTCGCTCGCTTCTGACCCGTGGTGGAGCGAGCCGAGTCAAGGGTCGGCCGCAGGCCGATCGCCGAAGGCGACGCGCAGCGCCCTTTACTCGGGTCGCGGAGGCACGACACTGGCAAGGAAGCGGGCGGCCCCGACGGTGCGTACGAACTCCGTCCAGGCCGCCGACCCCACGACGACCACCGGCCCGGCAGCCGCCTTGCTGTCCCGGACCGGCACGACGCCGGGGACTCCGTCGGCGACCTCTGCACAGTTGCCACCGCTGCCCCGCTGTAGCTGGACTTGTGCCAGTCCAGACGGCGGCAGCACCTGAATGACGATCCGGTTTCTGTGGCGCACGGCGGCCGTGACGTACGGCTGCGGCCGGTAGGTGGCGCCGCGCAGCCCGGGGAGCTGATGCGGGCCCGGCTGCACAGGGCCAATCAGGGCAGCGTGCGGGGCCAGTCAGTCCGGCGCCACGATGCGTTCGACGGCGGCGGCCACCAACGCGTCCCGTTCCTCCTGGGAGAAGACGTCCGGCAGCGTGAGCTGTTCGACGATCAGCCAGTTCAGAGCGAGATAGAGGAGCTTGACGGCCGTCGCGTCGCCGGGGAGGCCGGACGCCTCGTGGTAGGAGACGTTGGCGGCGACGTCGGCGCGAATGCGTTCGGTGAGGACGGCGCGCAGGCCGGGGCGGCGGGTGGCCTCCAGGCGGAGTTCCAGCAGGGCGAGGTAGCCGGTGCGGAACGAGGCGATGCGGTCGACGAGTTCGCGCATCAGGGCGACGTAGGTGTCACGGTCGCGGCCTGCCGTGCGCTGGCGGGTGATGGTGGCCTCGTCGGGGTGGAGCCGTTCGTAGACGCGGGCGCCGGCCTGGGTGAGCAGGTCGTCGCGGTTGGCGAAGTAGTTGGACGTGGTGCCGGCGGGCACGGCGGCCGCGGTGTCCACCGCCCGGAAGGTCAGGCCCCGGGCGCCTTCCGCCGCCAGCACTTCGATGGCCGCGTCGACGAGGGCGGCGCGGCGCTGGTCGTTCCGTCTCACCATGGTCATCACTCCGGGTGCGGTACTGATCAGACTCAAACCACTCTGGGTACAGTACTACGTGCGGAGTAGTGTGGGGTCGCGCTGCTCAGAGGCCGCCCATCGGTTCGATGTCCACCCGTACCGGCGTCCCCCACACCCGCAGCACCTCGTAGTCCGTGAACTCGTGGACCAGCCGGTACGCCATCGCCGCCCGGGGCGCGCGCAGTTGGGCCGCGATGTACAGCTCGGCCTCGCGGCGGTCGCGGCGCGGGGTGCCGCACAGCTGCCACGCCTGGCCGTTCCACAGCTCGGGCAGCCAGCGCTGCTGCGGCTGCGGCCGGTCGCCCCGGACGCCGTAGCGGGTCTGGACCGGCTCGGTGATGGGCCGGGCGGGGAGCGGGCCGCCGTTGTACTCGGCGCGGCGGGCGGAGCGGCGGCGGGTCTCGCACAGGAGGCACAGGTCGGGGGCGGCCTTGTCGACCGGGCCGTTCGGATGCTCGGGGCAGCGGGTGCTGGGGGCCGCCGTCTCGACACTCTCCTCCAGCAGGTCCAGCGCCCGCTTCAGGTCCGCGCGGACCTCGTGCAGCTTGGCGTCCGGGGTGTCGGTGCCCAGGGCCTCGCCGTGCTCACCGAGGAGACGCAGGGCGCGGCCCAGGGCGGTCAGCTGGGCGTGGTTCATGTTTCTCAGGGTCGCACACGGGGCGGACCGCGCCGTCGGGAAGACCGAAGAAGAACGTGGCCAGGAAGCCGGCCGCGTATCCGGTGAGCAGCCCGCCGCCGTACACCCCCGCCGTCACCGCCCAGCCTCCGCCACCCGCGAGGAGCGGGAACAGTGCCCAGCCGGACGGGCCGATCGCCGCCGCCCCCACGTCCGTGCCGAGCATCGCGAACAGTCCGACGAAGGCGCCGCCCGCCGCGCCGCCGACGCAGGCGGTGAGGAAGGGGCGGCCGAGGGGGAGGGAGACGCCGTAGATCAGGGGTTCGCCGACGCCGAGGAGACCGGCCGGGAGCGCCGATCTGATCGTCGTACGGAGGGAGGTGTCGTGGCGCAGGCGGACGTAGACCGCCGCCGCCGCGCCGACCTGGCCCGCGCCCGCCATGGCCAGGATGGGGAGCAGGACGGTGTGGCCCTGCTGCTCGATGAGGGTGGTGTGAATGGGGATGAGGGCCTGGTGGAGGCCCAGCATCACCAGGGGGAGGAAGAGGCCGCCGAGGACCAGGCCGGCCAGGGCGCCCGTGGTCGTCAGGAGCCAGTTCGCGGCCGTGCCGATGGCCGTGGCGGCCTCGCCGGCCGCGTACATGAGGGCGTAGAGGGTGACCAGGCCGGGGACCAGGACGGTGAGGGCGGGGGTGAGCAGGACGTCCAGGGTGCCGGGAAGGCGGGCGCGGCACCACTTCTCGACGCGGGTGGCGAGCAGGGCGGCCGCCAGTGCGCCGAGGACGCCGCCCTGGCCGGGGGCGAGGGCCACCCCGAACGCCGTCACCTTCGTCACGCCCGGGTACACGACGACGGCGGCCACCGCGCCGCCCAGCACGGGCGTGCCGCCGAACTCCTTCGCCGTGTTGTGGCCGACGAACACCGCGATCAGCGCCATGAAGGCGGCCGAGAGGGCGGTCAGGGCGGGGGTGAGGCCGGGGAGCCAGCGCAGATTCGTCAGCAGGCCCGCGAGGCCGGCGACGATGCCGCAGCCGATGAGGGCGGGGATGAGGGGGACGAAGATGTTCGCGACGCGGCGCAGGGCCGTCTTGAGCGGGGTCGCGTTGCGGGCCTTCTGCCGCGCCCTCAGCTCGGCGCCGCGCCGGGCGAGGGCGTCCGCCGTGCCGGGCGGCGCGTGGTGCGCCTGGGCGTCCGCCGCCAGCAGGGCCTCGAAGGCCTCCGTCACCCGGCCGACGATTCCCGGACCCAGCACCACCTGGTACGACTCGCCGTCCTCCACCACCCCGAGCACCCCGGGCAGCGCCCGCAGCGCCTCGTCGTCCACCCGGGAGCGGTCGGCCAGGCCCAGGCGCAGGCGGGTCACGCAGTGGGCGACCGAGGTGACGTTGGCGGGGCCGCCGACCAGGGGGAGGAGGGCGGCGGCCGTGGAGTGGGGATCCTTGATCACTCCCCGAGCGTGCGGTCAGCCTCTCGTCGCCGCCAGCGCGGCACGCAGGTGGCCGCCGGAGTCCTCCAGAAGGCGGGCGGCCGTCGGGCCGTCCACATCGGCCAGCAGGGTCAGGATCGCGTGCTTGACCTCGCCGCCGGTCGCGGTCAGGGCCCGCTCGATCTCGTCGTCGGCGGCGCCCGTGGCGAGGGCGACGATGCGGCGGGAGCGGGCGCGCAGCTTCTCGTTGGAGGCGCGGACGTCGACCATCAGGTTCCCGTACGTCTTGCCGAGGCGGATCATCGTGATCGTCGACAGCATGTTGAGGACCAGCTTCTGCGCCGTACCGGCCTTCAGCCGGGTCGAGCCGGTGATCAGCTCGGGACCGGTGACGACCTCGATGCCGTGCTCGGCGGCGGCGGCCAGGGCGCTGCCGCCGTTGCAGGCCAGCCCGACGGTCAGGGCCCCCTGCGCGCGGGCGTGCTCGACGGCGCCGACGGCGTAGGGCGTGCGGCCGGACGCGGAGACGCCGACCACCGAGTCGTCGGCGGTGAGGCCGAGGGCGTCGAGGTCGGCGCGGGCCAGTTCGGCGGAGTCCTCGGCGCCCTCGACGGAGGTCACCATGGCCTCCGGGCCGCCCGCGATCAGGCCGACGACCTGCCCGGCGGCCGTGTTGAAGGTGGGCGGGCACTCAGAGGCGTCCAGCACCCCGAGCCGGCCGGCGGTACCGGCGCCCGCGTAGATCAGCCGCCCGCCGCGCGTCATCCGGGCGGCGATCGCGTCCACGGCGGCGGCGATCTCGGGCAGCCGTTCGGCGACGGCGGCGGGCACGGCGGCGTCCTCGCCGTTCATCACGCGGGCGATGTCCAGGGTGGGCAACCGGTCGATCTCGGCCAGCTCGGGCCGGAAGGCCTCGGTGGTGAGGCTCGCCAGCTGAGAACGGAGGTCAGGCTGATGGGGGGTGGCAGTCATGGGTGCGGCTCTTTCGGTTCGATCTCGATGCTGGGCAGTGCGGCGTCCCAAGGGGCGCGGGGGACTGCGCGACCAGCCCCGACGGACCCGCGGTCGCGCACGGCGATCACCCCCTACGGTCTCCCCCGCGCCCCATGCCGATGCGCCAACGCCTCGTAAGACGCCGCCAGCGCCGGCGCAGCCGCCTCGTACGTCCGCTGCGCCACCCCCACGAACAGACAGTCCACCACCAGCAACTGACTCGTCCGCGACGACATCGCCGCCGGCCGCAGCTCGCTCTCCCGGGACGTCGACGTGGTCAGCACGTGGTCGGCGTACTGCGTGACGGGGCTGTCCGGCCGCCCGGTGACGGCGACGGTCGTCGCGCCACGCTCGAAGGCGACCCGCAGCGGCTCGATCACGTCCCCGGTCGAACCGGAGTGCGTGATCGCGATGGCGACGTCCCCGGCCCGCAACTGCACCGCGTTGGTGACGGCGAGGTGCGGATCGCCGGGCGCGTGGGCTATCAGCCCTATGCGCAGCAGCTTCTGCGTGAGGTCCTGGGCGACCAGCCCGGAAGCGCCGATGCCGTACACGTCGGTGCGGCGGGCGGCGGCGAGCGCGGTGACGGCCGCGCCGAGCTGGACGGTGTCCAGGCCGGCCGCCGTGTCGGCGAGGGTCTGCTGCTCGTCGTAGGCGAGCTTGGCCACGACGTCGGCGATCGGGTCGTCGACCGCGATGTCGGTGGTGATGGCGGGCGCGCGGCCGGACTGCTGCTGGGCGGCGAGACCGGCGAGGGCGAGGCGCAGGTCCCGGTAGCCGGGGTAGCCGAGCAGCCGGGCGGTGCGTACGACCGTCGCCTCGCTGGTGCCGGTGAGCTCGGCGAGTCCCGTGACCGTGAGGGCCGCGCAGCCCGCCGGGTCGCCCGCGACGGCCTCGGCGACCCGCTGCATGGACCGGGTCATCGACGGTGCCAGCGTGCGCACCTTGGCCGCCAGTGCGCCGGGAGCGGGAGGAGAGGCGAAAGTTTCCTTCACGTCATCGGTCACTTGTGAAAGATATTTTCGTTTCGGTCCGTGGGTCAAGAGTGCGCACAATGGGTGCATGGACCCCATCAGCCCCCTGGAGCAGGCGCTGCACGCCGCGCGCGCCTTGGTGCTCGCCGACCTGGTGGCGGGCCAGGTCGCCGAGCCGGACGTCGTGTCGCTGGTGGAGGAGTCCGTCGCACAGCGCCGTTGGTGGGTCGAACAGTGGCCCGAGGGCGCCGAGTTCGTGGCCGGGCTGGTCGCGCAGGACGTGCAGGACGCCCTGCTGGAGCGGTACGGACGGTGGCCGCTGTGCCCGGTGTGCGGCTCGGGCGACCCGCACGCGCTGGACGTCGAACCGGAGCTGGGCCCCGACCCGCACTGGGTGTGCGGCAAGGCGGGCGTGAAGGTCGCGGCGGTCGGCTCGCTGGGTGCGGCCGGCGGCGGCCCGCTGCCCTCCTGAGGACGCCGCGGTGACCGTCTACATCGATCCGCCGACCTGGCCGGGCCACGGCCGCATGTGGTCGCACCTGGTCAGCGACGTCTCCTACGCCGAACTGCACGCGTTCGCCGAGCGGCTGGGCGTCCCGCGCCGCGCCTTCGAACGCGACCACTACGACATCCCCGCCCAGCGGTACGCCGACGCGGTGTCCGCCGGTGCGCGGGAGGTCAGCAGCCGCGAGGTGGTGCGGCTGCTGCACGGGGCGGGACTGCGCCGGCGCAAGGGCGCCGGCGAGGGTGCCGGTCAGCCGCGCAGTTCGTAGGCGTGCTGTCCGGTGTCCGCCCCGGCGCCGGCGACCGCGACCCGGCGGAAACCGGCGCGGGCGATCACGGCCTGCGAGGCGGTGTTGTCCGGCTCGGTCGTCGCGAACACGGACGTCACCTCGTCCCGGGCCAGCGCCCACGTCGAGAGCACGCGCAGGGCCTCGGTGGCGTAGCCGTGACCGCGGGCGGCTTCGGCGAGGTCGTAGCCGACCTCCACCCGGCCGTCCTCGTCCGGCGGCCCGTGGAAGCCCATGCCGCCGACGGCGAGGCCGTCCTCGCGGCGCACCAGCGTGAAGACACCCCACTCAGGGCGGTGCACCCCCGCCTCGTACGCCTTCAACAGCAACCCGGCGCCGACCCTCGTGCCTTCGTAGGGGCCGCCCTCGACCCACGCGAAGCCACCGTCGCCGCCCGCGGCCAGGTCGGCGGCCGCGGCGGGGGTGACGCCCTGGAGGGTGAGGCGGTCTGCGTCGATCACCAGGTTGTTGCGCCAGCGCCACTCGGTGACCGCCGGGCGTCCGGGCAGGTCGCCGCGGCCGGTGGCCCACAGCAGGGTGCGCCAGGGGTCGGTGCCGGGACGGACGTGCGGGAAGATCCGGGCGAGGACGTCCGCGCAGAGCCGGGCGGGCGGGGCGTAGGCGAGCCCCAGGCCCTCGGCGATGTCGTGCGTGTGGAGCAGTACCTCGGTGATCCCCATCGCGGCGAAGCCCTCGCGGTTCGCGCTGCGGAAGGGGTACGGGTGGAAGGCGCGGACCTCGCGCGGGGTGGTGCGGAGGGTGGCGGCGAGCAGGGCGCCGCTCGTCTCGACGACGTGCAGGACGTCTTCGGTGCCGGTGCCGTCGTCGAGGGTGATGTCGAAGGGGACCCACGCCTGCGTGGCGCGTCCGGCGAGCTGGCCCGCGTAGGCGATGAGGACGCCCGCGATGTGCTCGGCCGTCTGCCGGCAGTCCCAGTCCGTCCGGCCGGCCCGCACCGCCGTCCAGTCCCGGTCCGTCGCCGTCCGCAGCGGCGCCACGGCGCCCGCGACGGCCTCTTCCACCTGTTCCCCGCCCAAGGTCAGCATGCGGGGCAGGCTACGGGGCCGCCTCCCCGCCGGGCGACAGCATTTCCAGCTCGCCGGTGAGGTTGTAGCGGGCGGTCGCCTCCCACTCGCGGCGGCCGTGCGGGGTGTGGAAGAGAGAGGGCAGGTCGAGGAGCTGGCGCAGGATCGCGGCGCGGCCCGCGCGGAAGGCGTCGTCCGGGACGAAGTGGTACTCCTGCCGTACGGCCGCCGTGTACGCGGCGTACGCCGACGGGGGCGAGGCGAGGACCGCCAGGTCGGCGTCGCACAGCACCTGCCCGTCGCGGTCGTCCTCGGCCGGGGCGTGGGTGACGGTGAGGCGGACCAGCCGGGCCACCTCGGCGGTCTTCCGGGCCGGGACGCCGGCCTCGGGCAGGGCGCGCTCGGCGAGCCGGGCCGAGCGTTCCTCGTTGGTGGACCGGTCGGGTAGGTAGACCGCGTCGTGGAACCAGGCGGCCAGCCGCACCACGGCCGGGTCGTCGGCGTACTTTTCCAGTGCGTCGATGTGGTCGAGGACCGCCGTGAGGTGCGCGAGCGTGTGGTAGCGCCGCTGCGGCTCCTGCCAGCGGGCGAGCAGGTTGTCGGCGTACCGGTAGGGATCGGGGTGGCAGGCGCCGTCGCGTGCCGGGAGAAGGGCGTGCAGCCAGCGGGAGCGCAGGGCGTCGAGGTCGGCCATGGGCTCATTGTCGCAACGGGGAGGCGAGCGACCGCGGTGATAGCCTCTAACTGAATCTTGACTCCGTAGTCGAGGTGGCCGAGGCAGCCGGGCAGGGACGGAGAGGGCGGCGGACCATGACGCGGGCGCGCACCGAGACACCGCGTGAGCGCTACCGTGCCCAGGTGCGCGCCGAGATCAAGGAGCACGCGCGGGAGCAGATCGCCGCGGCCGGTGCCTCCGCGCTCTCCCTCAACGCGATCGCCAAGCGGATGGGGATGAGCGGGCCCGCGCTCTACCGCTACTTCGCCGGCCGCGACGAGCTGATCACCGAACTCGTCACGGACGCCTACCGGAGCCTCGCCGACACCTTCCGCCAGGCCGCCGCCTCCGGCGCCGACCTGGCCGGGCTGGCGCACGCCATGCGCGCGTGGGCGCTCGCCGACCCCCAGCGGTACTTCCTGGTCTTCGGCACCCCCGTGCCGGGCTACCACGCGCCCGCCGACGTCACCCGGATCGCCTCCGAGACCATGGCCGTGATCCTCGACGCCTGCGCCGCGTTGCCGTACGACGGGGACGGGGGCGGCGAGGGGGCGACGGCGTTCGACGCGCACCTCGAAGGCCACCGGCAGTGGACGGACGGGCATCCGGCTCCGCCCGCGGCCCTGCACCGGGCGCTGTCCTTCTGGACCCGGCTGCACGGCGTGCTGTCCCTGGAGCTGGCCGGTCACTTCACCGGCATGTCCTTCGACCCGGCGCTCCTGTTCGCGGCCGAACTGGACGACCTGACGGCACGCTGACCGCGGGCCGGTCGCGCCCCTAACGTGGAGTCATGACGACTCCTGCTGACGTGCACGACGTACGCGACCCCGAGCGCCCCGGGCGGCTGCTGGCCATCGAGCGGGACGAACTGGTCCCGCTGCTGCGGTCCCGGACGGACGGTGACTTCGCGCTGCCGGTGGCCGCGTGTCCCGGCTGGACCGTGCGGGACGTGCTGGCGCACTGCTCCTCCGCGCTGATGCGGGCGGTGGAGAAGCGCTTCGAGGACGGCGTCTTCTCGCCCGAGTCCAACGACCGCGACATCGCCGAACGCGCCGACTGGCCCAACGCCCGGGTCATCGACGAGCTGGAACGCGGCATGACCGAGGCCGGTCCGGTGATCGGCCGCGCGGGCGGCGCCCTGGACCTGCTGGCTCTCGGCGAGTGGGTGCACGCGGGTGACGTACGGGTGGCCCTCGGCGAGCCGGGGGCGTACGCGGGGCGCGGGCTGACCGAGGCGCTGGCGCTGCTGGGCACGCTCACCCGCGACCGCGGCCACGTGCCGCTGCACGCCGACCTCGACGACGTCGACGAGCCGCTGAAGCTGGGCGGCGTGAGCGGTGAGCGGCCGCCGGGACGGTTCATCGGGGACGCGCCGACGCTGGTGCGGCTGTACGCGGGCCGGGCGGTCGAGGACGGCAACGGCTACGAGCTGGCCGGGGTGGAGGCGGAGGAGCTGAACCTGTTCCGGCGGCTGGACGGCTGAGCCGCTGACCGGCCGGGCGGCGCCGGGCGGCGGCGTGGGGGAGCCCTGGCCCGTCTGCGGGGCGTAGTCTGGATTGGACTAGACCTGTAGCAGGCCGACGAATGGGGTCCCATGAGCAAGCGTGCAGTCCTGGAGGTGATCGCCCTCGACGTCGAGGACGCGGTCGCCGCCCAGGCCGGAGGCGCGGATCGCCTCGAACTGGTCACCGACATAGCGGCCGACGGGCTCACCCCGTCGGCCGGGACCGTCGCCGCGATCCGCGCCGCCGTCGACATCGACCTGCGGGTGATGCTGCGGCTGGCGGACGGCTTCGCGGCCGGGGACGTCGAGCGGCTGGTCGGGGTCGCCGGGCGGATGCGGGAGGCCGGGGCGACGGAGTTCGTGCTCGGGTTCCTCGACGCGGACGGTGACGTCGATCTCCCGGCGGTGGAGCGGGTCGCCGCCGTGCTGGAGGGATGCCGGTGGACCTTCCACCGCGCGATCGACCGCGCCGCGAACCGGGACGCCCTGCGCAAGCAGCTCGCGGACTTCCCCGGGCTGGACACGTACCTGACGGCCGGTGCGGCCGGCGGGGTGGACGACGGGCTGACCGTGCTGCTGGCGGAGGCGCGGCGGCGGGGGGAACCGGGGTACGAGCAGCAGCTCCTGGTGGGCGGCGGGCTGCGGCTGGAGCACGTGCCGGGGCTGCTGGACGCGGGGATCGACGGCTTCCACATCGGCGGGGCAGCGCGGCCCTCCGGGTGGGGCGGGCCGGTTTCCGCGGAGGCGGTCGGGGAGTGGCGGCGGGCGCTGGGGGGCTGAGCGGTGGGTTAGTCGGTGCGGGTGCGTTGGTGCTTGCGGGGGGCAGCCCGGCGTGGCGGGGCGCCGCTGCGCCCACCCGTGCCGCCCCAGCGGCACGACTGCCCGCAGCTACCGCAGCTGCGGCGGCAGGTCCGCCCCGTGGGTCACGATCAGGCCCGACACCGCGCGGGTCAGGCAGACGTACAGCCGCCGCAGACCCGTCCGTTCGTCCGGTTCGCCGTCGACCACCGCCCTCGGCTCGTCCAGGATCACGTAGTCGTACTCCAGGCCCTTGGCCAGCGAGGCCGGGACCAGGGTCAGACGGGTGGAGCGAGTGGTCTCCTCGCCGGGGCCGACGAAGCCGATGCCCGCCGACCCGAGGGCCGCCGCCAGCTCCGGCACCCGCGCGTCGGCGGCGATCAGGCCCACCGAACCCTCCCGCTCCAGCAGCTCGGCGCAGGCCTTCACCACGTCCGCCGTACCGGCGTCCGTCCCCCGGACGTCGAAGAATCCCGGGTTCTCACGGATCGAGGCCACCGGCGTCAGCCCCGGCGCGATGTGCGGCAGCAGCCGGGACGCGTACGCGATCACGTCCGTCGGCACGCGGAAACCGGCCGTCAGCTCCTCGACCACCGCCCCGTCCTTGCCCAGGTGGGCCAGTGCCTCGGCCCAGCTGCGGGTCGCCCACGCAGTCGTGCCCTGCGCCAGGTCGCCCAGGACGGTCACCGAGCCGGTGGAGCAGCGCCGGCCCACCGCGCGGTACTGCATGGGGGAGAGGTCCTGCGCCTCGTCGAGGACGACGTGCCCGAGGGAGTGGGTGCGCTCGATCAGGTCAGTGGCCTCGTCGATCAGCACGGCGTCGGCGGGTGACCACCTGGCGGACTTCACCGAGCGGGCCGGCTTCACCCACAGCACGGCCTTCTGCTCCTCCTCGGTGAGGACGCCGTCCGCGTGCTGGGCGAGGAAGTCCGCGTCGGTCAGCAGGCGCAGGACGAGCTTGGCGGGATCGACCTGCGGCCAGACGGTCTTCACCATCGCCTTCACGGCGGCGTTGCGCGCCACCGCGTTCTGCACCCGGTCGTCCGGCGCCTCGCCCGCCCGCTCCATCTGCACCAGCACGGCGTGCGCGACGCGCTGCGGAAGGGCCTCGCGGGCGGCGCCGTAGCGGATGTCGCGGGCGAGCAGCTCGCGGACGATCTCCTCCAGTTCGTACGCCGTGACCCGCCAGCGCCGCGAGCCGCGCACCACGACGACGCCCTCGGTGGGCAGGGTGACGTGCGAGTACAGGGCGCGCCGCAGCACCTGCGCCATCCGCGCGTCACCCTTGATCACCGCCGTCGCCGCCTCGTCGCTGCCGCGCACCTCGACGTGGGCCACCAGGTCGTCGACCGTGGCCTGGCGGACCGTCAGCTCGCCCAGCGCCGGGAGGACCTGCTCGATGTAGTGCAGGAAGGAGCGGTTCGGGCCGATGACGAGGGTGCCCGTGCGGGCCAGGCGCTCGCGGTGGGCGTAGAGGAGGTAGGCGACCCGGTGCAGGCCCACGGCGGTCTTACCGGTGCCCGGGCCGCCCTGCACGCAGACCGACCCGGACAGCCCGGCGCGCACGATCTCGTCCTGCTCGGGCTGGATGGTCGCCACGATGTCCCGCATCGGGCCGACGCGGGGCCGCTCGATCTCCTGCTGGAGCAGCTTGCTGGTGGTCTCGGCCTCGGCGGGGTCCGACAGGTGCTCGTCCTCGTACGCCGTGAGGTCGCCGCCGGTGTAGCCGAAACGGCGGCGCAGGGCGACGTCCAGCGGGTTCTTCTTCGACGCCTGGTAGAACGGCTGGGAGACCGGCGCCCGCCAGTCGATCACCATCGGGTCGCCGTCGGCGTCGTGCACGTGCCGCCGTCCCACGTAGAAGCGCTCGCCGTCCGCGCCCTCCGCCTGGTCGGCGCCGGGGGAGTGCAGGTAGTCGAGGCGGCCGAAGAACAGCGGGGTCTCGCTGAGGTCGGCCAGCGCCTTGATGCGCTCCTCGATCTGGCTCTCCAGCACGGCGGCGTTGACCCAGTTCGCGGTGACGTCGGTGATGTCGAGGGACTCGACGTCCTCCCGCATGGCGCGCAGGGCGGAGCGCGAGGCGGCGAGGTGGGCGCGCTCTTTGGCGAGGGGGTCGTCGTGGACGGGCGTGGACAAGGGGGTGCCTCCGGATGACCTGCGGTACGGCCTGCGATGGTGGGCGCGGTTTCCGCGCGCGGTGGGCCGGCCGGTTTCCGTCCGGTCGGCGGCACTCCGTGGGGAGGCGGGCAAGAGCGGAGATTCTAGGGGAGCGGCCGGGATACGGGCCAACGGTTTTCCCGCCCCCTAGGGGATCGCGTACTCCGCTCCGGGGGACGCGCTCCCCCCTCGGTCGTAGCGCGGGACGCCGGGGATTGGGCCCGCAGACCGATGCCGGCCGGGGGTGGGCAGTCGCACCATGGAGACATGAGCGCAGCAACCATCTCCCCCGCCCCGGCACCGGGCCGCGCGTCCGGTGCCACGCCCGTGGCCGGCAGCCACCGGCACCGGCTCGGCGACGCCGTGCGCGCCGTGCGGGTGTTCGCCGGTGCCGCCTTCGACGTCGTCATCCTCGGCGAGTACGGCGAGGAGGCCGGCGTCCGCCGCCGCTGAGACCGAGTACGAGGGTCAGTTCAGGATCTCGTCCGCGTCCATGATCCGGTAGGCGTAGCCCTGTTCCGCCAGGAAGCGCTGGCGGTGGGCGGCGAAGTCCTGGTCGAGGGTGTCGCGGGCGACGACCGAGTAGAAATGCGCCTGGTGGCCGTCGGCCTTCGGCCGCAGCACCCGGCCCAGGCGCTGCGCCTCCTCCTGCCGGGAGCCGAAGGTGCCCGACACCTGGATCGCGACCGTCGCCTCCGGCAGGTCGATCGAGAAGTTCGCGACCTTCGACACGACGAGGACGCTGATCTCGCCCTGCCGGAAGGACTCGAAGAGCTTCTCCCGCTGGGCGTTGGACGTGTCGCCCTTGATGACCGGCGCGCCCAGGTGCTCGCCCAGCTCGTCGAGCTGGTCGATGTACTGGCCGATGACGAGGATCTGCTGCCCGGCGAAGCGCCGCACGATCGCCTCCGTCACCTTGCGCTTGGTGTCGGTCGTCGCGCAGAAGCGGTACTTCTCCTCCGCCTCGGCGGTGGCGTACGCGAGCCGCTCGGAGTCGGTGAGGTTGACCCGGACCTCCACGCAGTCGGCGGGCGCGATGTAGCCCTGCGCCTCGATCTCCTTCCAGGGCGCGTCGAAACGCTTGGGCCCGATGAGGGAGAACACGTCCGACTCGCGGCCGTCCTCGCGGACGAGGGTCGCGGTCAGACCGAGGCGGCGGCGGGCCTGGAGGTCCGCGGTGAACTTGAAGACCGGCGCCGGCAGCAGGTGCACCTCGTCGTAGACGATCAGCCCCCAGTCGCGGGAGTCGAACAGCTCCAGGTGCGGGTAGACGCCCTTCCGCCGCGTCGTCAGCACCTGGTACGTGGCGATGGTGACCGGCCGGATCTCCTTCTTCGTGCCGCTGTACTCGCCGATCTCGTCCTCGGTCAGCGAGGTGCGCTTGACCAGCTCGTGCTTCCACTGCCGGGCGGAGACCGTGTTGGTGACCAGGATCAGCGTCGTCGACTTCGCCTGCGCCATCGAGCCGGCGCCGACCAGCGTCTTGCCCGCGCCGCAGGGGAGGACGACGACACCACTGCCGCCGTGCCAGAAGTTCTCCACCGCCTGCTTCTGGTACGGGCGCAGCGCCCAGCCGTCCTCGGCCAGCTCGATCGGGTGCGCCTCGCCGTCGACGTACCCGGCGAGGTCCTCGGCGGGCCAGCCCAGCTTCAGCAGCGTCTGCTTGATCTGGCCGCGCTCGGAGGGGTGCACGGCCACCGTGTCGGGGTCGATGCGGGCGCCCACCAGCGGCGCGATCCGCTTCGACTTCAGGACCTCCTCCAGCACCGGCCGGTCGGTGGTCGTCAGGACCAGGCCGTGCGCCGGGTGCTTGGAGAGGGTGAGGCGGCCGTAGCGGTCCATCGTCTCGGCGATGTCGACGAGCAACGCGTGCGGCACCGGGTAGCGGCTGTGCTCGACGAGCGCGTCGACGACCTGCTCGGCGTCGTGGCCCGCGGCCCGGGCGTTCCACAGGCCCAGCGGGGTCACCCGGTAGGTGTGGATGTGCTCCGGCGCCCGCTCCAGTTCGGCGAAGGGCGCGATGGCCCGACGGCATTCGCCGGCCTGCTCGTGGTCGACCTCGAGGAGCAGGGTCTTGTCGGACTGGACGATCAGCGGACCATTCACGGGCGGCACCCTTTCGCGTGCGTACGGCCGACAGCGGCTCGGCCAACAGTCCAGTGTGCCTGATCGTCCCGGCGGGCTACCGCAGAGCGATGTTGTTGATCAGCGGGCCCTCGACCGTGACCCCCTCGGTGACCAGGGACCCCACAGTGGTGGCCGGCAGCGGCAGCGGCAGGGCGGCGGCCTTGGGGGCGAGGGCGCCGAACAGTGCGGCGGCGGTGATCAGGGCGGCGACGGAGACGGCCACGGCGGAACGGGCGGCGCGGTCCGGATCGGGGAGCTTGGAGCGCATGACGTGCCTTTCGGGAGGTGGGAGGCCGGGGGAAGCGGGCCGGGACCGGGGGGCTGGGACCCGGCCCGCCGTCAGGGGGCGTGAACGCGGACTTCAGCGAGCGGTCAGAGGGTCAGGCCTCCACCCAGGTCGATGCCGACCGCGGCGGCCTCGGCGGCGAACGCCGCGACCATCGCGGCGGTGGAGGTCAGGACGGTGGCGACTCGACGAACGGCACGCATCGGGTGATTCCTTTCGGTTCGGTGTTCAGGACACCCGGTGGCTGCCCGACCGCCGAAAAGTCGATGCGGATTATGAAAAAAGCTCCCTCTCAGGTGCTAATCACCCGGCGTGGCGTGCATGATCCGGCCCGTACCCCCGAAAGAGGGGCGCGTACGAGGGCGGCGGAGGGGCGCGTCAGGGCGCGTCGTCGGCCAGTTCGGCCACGCCCGTGATCCGGTGCAGCGGGTACGTGCGCACCTCGTCCGCCGTGTGGTCGTACGCCGTCACGAAGCCGCCCTCCACCCGGATCGGGGCGATGACGCGCTGGCTGGCGGCGCCCTCCGCGTTCACGTAGCCGATCCACAGCGCCTCGCCGGTCAGCACCGCCGCCTGCACGGTGGCGAGGGTCTCGGCGGCACTCGTGCGGGGCAGCTCGCCGCCCGCAGCCGGGCCGCCGCCCGCGCCCTCTCCGGCGCCCGGCTTGCGCGGGGCCGTGGAGGCGAGGTCGCCGGCCCGGATGGCGCGCACCGCGGCCGTCAGGAGGGTGTCGTCGGGCACCGGCGGACCGTCCGGGACCGGATGGGGCGCGGTACGGGGCGGGGTGCGGTGGGCGTCGGCACGGGCGATCAGCACGTCACCGGCGGCGGACTCCGCGGCCGGCGCGAACCCCATCGAACGCAGCCCCTCCAGCAGCGCCGACGGATCGGCCTGCGCGGCCAGCACGGTCGGCGCGAGACGGCGCAGGCCCAGGCCGGCGGCCCGCTTGTCGGCGAGGATCTCGTCCAGCGTCGCGTCGTCGTCGCAGCGCACGTACGCCGAGGCCGCGCCGACCCGCAGCCGCCCGTGCCGCCGGGCCACGTCGTCGATCAGGTACGTCAGCGGCTGCGGAACCGGCGTGCGGGAGTGCCGGGCCAGGAAGGCGTGCAGGTCGGCGGCGCTCTGCCCGGCGTCCAGCGCGCGCCGTACCGAACCCGGCGTGAACCGGTAGACGGTCGCCCCGCCCTTCGACTCCACGTCCGCGAGCACCCCCAGCACGTCGGCCAGCTCCCGCTCCAGCGGCCCCGGCGCCACCGCCGTCAGGTCGGCCTGGAGCAGCACGTGGTCCAGCGGCTCGGGCAGCAGCGGCGCGAGCAGCCGCGCGGCGGCCGCGGTGGCTGCGGCCTGCTCGGCGGGGTTCGCGGGGGCGGGCACGGGGGCCGTGCGGTGGTGGTGGACGGGAAGCTTGTCGCCGGGGCCCTCGGACTCGGGCTCCGCCGCCGGGTGGTGCGCGGGCTCGGGCGCGCCGATCAGCGCCCGGCCGGGTGCCGCGAGCGCGCCGCGCCCGGTGACGCCCAGCAGCTCGGCCTCGGACAGGGTCCACCGGGCGAGCCGGCCGCGCAGGTCGTCGTCCCGCTGCTGGGGCCCGCGCAGGGGGCGTTCCCAGCGCAGCCGGGCCAGCACCGACTCCTCGTCGGGCGAGGCGCCCTCGGGCAGCCCCGCCAGCAGGGCCAGCACCCGGTGCCGTACCTCCGGCGCCGCCGAACGGTCCAGGTTCGGGCCCAGCGCCGAGAGCGTGCGGTCCTTCGCGTCCCGCCCGCCGACCACGCCCGGCGTCCGGGTCGCCGTCAGCCACGACTCGGCCAGCAGCGCCCACCGCTCGGCCGGCGGCAGCTCGCGCCACTCGTCGTACGCCGGCGTCGCCGCGTACCGCTCGTCCGCCTCGCCGTCGGAGGCGATCAGCCCGGCCGCGTAGGCCAGTTCCACCCAGAAGGCGGCCACCGGCTCGGGCACGTCCAGGGCGACGGCCGTCCGCTTCAGGTCGCGCACGCTCAGCCCGCCGGCCCGCAGCACCGCCGGGCCGCCCTCGTCCCACTCCTTCAGCAGCTCGTCGACGGTGGCCAGTGCCGCCAGCGCCTGTCCGGCCGCGGTGGCGTCCACAACCTGTGGACGGTGCGTGGCCGCGGCCTCCACCGGCGGCGGCACCGGCTCGGGCGTCCGGTGCGCCCGCCCCGCGCGCAGGTGCAGGGCGACCTCGCGGGGCAGGACGACGGTGCCGGGCGCGGTCGGCAGCAGCAGGCCCCGGTCCAGCAGCGCCCGCAGGTGGGCCGCCGGATCGTGGGTGACCTGCCCGTACGGCGGGCCCCACATCAGCCGCTCCAGCACCTCCCGGGACTCCCCGGGCAGGGCGGCCAGCAGCGCCGCCATCCGCTCCCGGTCGGTGAACAGCTCGCCGAGCGCGGACACGGCGGAGACGGAGTCGTGGGTCGAGGCCAGCCCCGCCGCGGTGAGGATCTCCTGGATCCGCCCCGGCGACATCCCCGCGGTCGCCTCCCGCACGGTCGGCCCGAGACCCGTCGGGGACGGGTGCTGCGGGGACGGCGCGAGCAGCTCGCGGGCGGTGCGCACCAGCCGCAGCCGGTCGTCGGCGCCCCACACCAGCGCCTGCTCGCGCAGCAGCGCCACGGACCGGGGCAGGGCGGCGGTGACGGCCGGGTCGCCCTCGTCACCGGCCATGAGCCGCAGCAGCTCCTCGTACGGCGCCGGGTCCGCCGCCACGGCCAGCGCCTCGGCCGTCTGCAGCGCGAACCGGTCCAGCCGCTCCAGGGCGCGTACGACCGAGGCGCGGGTGCCGGCGCGGGTGGCGAGCTGCGTGAGGTCCGTGGGGACGGGGGTGACGAGGTCGGGACGGCTGCGCAGGAGGGCGGCCAGCGAGACGTCGTCCCTGACGCGGAGCGCCTCCGCGAGGGAGCGGGGGGCCGCGGACTTCTCCTCGGTGCTCATCCGGCCCACGGTAGCGGGTGGGTACGACGGCGGGGCGGTGCGTGCGCCGGTGACGTGCGCGGGGGTACCCGCCGGGCGGGCGGGGATTGGGTACCGTCGTCCGACGGGGCACCACAACACACCGGCCCGGAGGGGTTCGTGGGGATCGAGAGCGACCAGGTCGTCTTCGAGTATCTGAGCCGCGTCGGCGACGTGGCCCAGCAGCGGCAGCTGCCGTCGGCCACCCGCATGCGGCTGGTGTCCGAGCTGCGGGGTGAGATCGACAAGAGCCGGGCGAAGGCGGTCGTGGACAGTCCCGCCGCCGTCCGCCGCATCCTGGACCGGCTCGGCAGCCCCGACGACGTCGTGGACGCGGCGGGCGGCGCGAGCGGTGTCCGCCGCCCGCCGGTGCCGCCGCCGACCGCCGTGCCCGAACAGCCGGACGGCGGGCCGCGCGAGAAGGAGAAGCGCAGGGGCCTGCGCCGCGCCGTCCCCCGTCCCGCCGCACCCGAGGCCGCCCCAGCCCCCTCCCCGGCGTCCGCCGCCTCCCCGCCGCACCTGGCGGGCGCCCACGAGCTGGGCGACAGCGCGGCCCAGCGCGACTGGTGGCGGGTGGACAGCGGCCCGTACGGGGGCATCGGCGACCAGGTGCCCGGGTTCGTCGGCGGGGTGGAGATCCCGGACCTGCTCAAGCCACCGCCGACGGAGCGGGACGAGGCCGAGCGGAAGGAACGGGAGCGGCGGGCCGCCGAGAAGGCCGAAGCGGCCGGGGCGGTGGGGGAGGCCGCCGAGCCGGCCGCCGCGCAGGCTGCGGCGTCCCGTCGCCGCAGTCTGCCCCGCCTGTGGCCCGAGGGCGGCTGGAACAACCCGCTGCTGCTCCTGGCCGCCGCCCTGCTGATCGGCGGCGCCGTCATGGGCAGCCTGGTCCCGCTCGGCCTGGGCTGGCTGATCGCCTACCTCTCCCGGCGCCTCACCCCCGCCCAGTCGAAGTGGGCGGTACTCGGCCTGCCCGGCACGGTCGCCGCCGCCGGTGTCGTCTGGCTGTGGGGCCGCACGGAGGGCCGCTGGGGCGACCCCATCGCCGAGGGCCACATGAACGAGGCGGTCACCGAGACCTGGCCCTGGGTCCTGCGCACCGCGGCCGTGGCCACGGCCCTGTACCTCCTGTGGCGAGCCCGCCGGCCACGGGGCTGACCGGGGCTCCGCCCCTGGAGCCCGGCTCGGCCTCGGCCTCGGACCTGATCCCAGGCCTGGCCTCGGGCCTCGGGCCCGGCCGAGGACCCCGGACCCTGGCCCCGTCCCCCGAATCCCGCCCCGCCACCGTCCGCCCGGCACAATGGAGCCCATGGCCTCCACCACCCGCCCCGCGTCCGCGCCCACCGTCGGCTTCGACCTCGACATGACGCTGATCGACTCGCGCCCCGGCATCCGCGCCTGCTACGTGGCGCTGACCGAGCGGACCGGGACGTACGTCGACGCCGACCTGGCCGTCACGCGGCTCGGGCCGCCGCTGGTGGAGGAGCTGGCGCACTGGTTTCCGGCCGAGGAGATCGAGGCCGTCGCCGACCTGTACCGGGAGATGTACCCGACGTACGCCGTCGCCGCCACGCCCGCGCTGCCCGGCGCCCGCGAAGCCGTCGCCGCCGTGCGCGAGGCGGGCGGGCGGGCGATCGTCGTCACCGCCAAGTACGAGCCCAACGCCAAGCTGCACCTGGCCCACCTGGGCATAGAGCCGGACGCCGTGATCGGCGACCTGTGGGCCGAGCAGAAGGCCGTCGCCCTGCGCGAGCACGCCGCGGACGTGTACGTCGGCGACCACCTCGGCGACGTGCGCGGCGCCCGTGCCGCCGGAGCCCGCTCCGTGGCGGTGGCCAGCGGCCCGTGCGGTGCCGAGGAGCTGCGGGAGGCCGGCGCCGACGTGGTCCTCGGTGACCTGACCGAGTTCCCGGAGTGGCTCGCGGACTACTGCGGCGCCGGCTCCGGCGGGGTGGACGCCGCGCGGGCCTGACGCCGGCCCGCCGCGATCGACTGGAAGACACCCGCCCCGGCGATGAGGAAGCCGACCCCCATCAGCATGCTCAGCACGAACATGTAGGTGGGAAAGGGCGTCGTGCCCAGCAGCAGCGGGGCCACCGTGACCAGAGTGGCCACGGTGCCGACGAAGAAGACGATCGCACCGGCGCGGATCAGTCGGTCACCGGGCGCGGCGGAATTCGTTCGGGTTTTGTCACGCACCCGACCAGGGTAGTTCCCAGCCCTGAGGAACAGCCGGGGGACGTCTTGTCACCGGCTGGAAGAGCATTAGCCTGGGTACCGGCGGGTCGGAGGACCCGCCCAAGTGCTATCAAGAGCCGTTTCCGAGCAGTTTTTCCGACGAGTACGAGGACGAGGACAGACGTGCCTACCGGCAAGGTCAAGTGGTTCAACAGCGAGAAGGGCTTCGGCTTCCTCTCCCGCGACGACGGCGGCGACGTCTTCGTGCATTCCTCGGTCCTCCCCGCCGGAGTCGAGGCACTGAAGCCGGGGCAGCGAGTCGAGTTCGGTGTGGTCGCCGGGCAGCGCGGCGACCAGGCACTCTCCCTCACCCTGCTGGACCCGGCCCCGTCGGTCGCGGCCGCCCAGCGCAAGAAGCCCGACGAGCTGGCGTCGATCGTCCAGGACCTGACGACGCTCCTGGAGAACATCACCCCGATGCTGGAGCGCGGCCGCTACCCCGACAAGACCGCCGGCAAGAAGATCGCCGGTCTGCTGCGCGCGGTCGCCGACCAGCTCGACGTCTGACCGCCACGCCGCTACGGGAACGCCAGCGCGTCCGGGCCGAGGGCCGGTACCAGTCCCTCGGCCGCCGCGCGGGTCAGCAGACCCCGGACCGCCGCGTAGCCGTCCTCGCCGAGGTCGGCCGTGAACTCGTTGACGTACAGCCCGATGTGCTGGTCGGCGACGGCCGGGTCCATCTCCTGCGCGTGCTCCATGACGTACGGCCGGGACGCCTCAGGGTCGTCCCAGGCCGCGCGGACCGAGGCGCGCACGGAGTCGGCCAGCCGGGTCAGCGCCGCCTCGCCCAGCGACCGCTTGGCGATGATCGCGCCGAGCGGGATCGGCAGCCCGGTGGTCCGCTCCCAGTGCTCGCCCATGTCGGCGAGCTTGTGCAGCCCGTAGTTCCGGTACGTGAAGCGCGCCTCGTGGATCACGAGTCCCGCGTCGATCTTCCCGTCCCGCACGGCCGGCATGATCTCGTGGAACGGCATGACCACGATCTCGCCGACCCCGCCGGGCACGGTGTCGGCCGCCCACAGGCGGAAGAGCAGGTAGGCGGTGGAGGTCTCGCTCGGCACGGCGACCGTGCGGCCCCTCAGGTCCGCGTCCGCGTTCCGCGTCAGCACCAGCGGCCCGCAGCCCCGGCCCAGCGCGCCGCCGCAGGGCAGCAGGGCGTACTCGCCGAGGACGTACGGCAGTACGGCGTAGGACACCTTCAGCACGTCGAACTCGCCGCGCTCGGCCATGCCGTTGGTGATGTCGATGTCCGCGAAGGTCACGTCGAGGGCGGGGGCGCCCGGGACGCGGCCGTGGGCGAGGGCGTCGAAGACGAAGGTGTCGTTCGGGCAGGGGGAGTACGCGATCCGCAAGGGCCCGGTCGGCTCGGCGGGCACGGTCTCAGTCGTCATGTGGGTTCCAACTCGTGAGGACGGGGGCGAGCTTCCCGAAGGCGTCCGTCAGGGCCGCCAGCGCGTCGCCGATGCGCCAGGCGGCGCGGTCGCGCGGGCCGACCGGGTTGGACACCGCGCGCAGCTCCAGCACGGGCACGCCGTGCGCGGCGGCGGCCTCGGCGACGCCGAAGCCCTCCATCGCCTCGGCCAGGGCGCGCGGGTGGCGGGCGCGCAGCAGCGCGGCGCGTTCGGCGGTGCCGGTGACGGTGGACCCGGTCAGGACGGTGCCGGCGCGGGCACCGGTCGCGGCGGCGACGGCGGCGACGAGGCCGGCGGGCGGGAAGTGGGTGACGGTGCCGAAGCCGAGTTCGGTCACCGGCAGGAATCCGTCGGCGGTCTCGGCGCCCAGGTCGGCGGCGGTGATCTCGTCGGCGACGACGAGGGAGCCGACGGGCGCCTGGGGCGCGAAGCCGCCGCCGATGCCGGCCGAGACGACCAGGGCGTAGGGGGCGCCGTCGAGGGCCGCAGCGGTCAGGGCGGCGGCGGTGGAGGCGGCGGCGAGGGCGGGGCCGACGCCGGCCGCGAGGAGGTCCGGGCCGTGCGGCGGCCGGTGCAGGGTGGCCCCGGGGCGGGGCACCTCCGTGCCGGCCCCCGGGAACGCCCGGGCCACCGCGTCCCGTTCGACGGGGACCGCGGTGGCCACGAGGACGCGTACGGAGGACGTGGTCAGTCGTCCTTCTTCAGCCGGAAGGACCACAGACCGGTGGCCTCCTCGCTGTCGACCTTGCCGTCGCCGACCTTGAGGGTGACGAGCGTCGAGTCGCCCTGGGCGCCGTACTGGGCGTTGAAGAACACGCTGGCCGGAACCGTGCGGTAGGTGTTGGACGTGTCGTTGATCAGCTGCTGACCGTTCATCAGGATCGTCCAGCGCTGGTCCGCGATCTCCGGGTCCACACCGAAGCGCACGGTCTCGTCGGGGTTGACCGAGATGGACTCGACGTCGTCCTTCTCCAGGCACTTCTGGATCTCGGCGGTCTCCAGGGTCTTGCCCTCGCCGCCACAGGTGGCCTCGGAGCTGACCGAGTCACTGCCGACCGTGACCGTGGCCATGGGCGTCGGCTGGTCGCAGGCGGACAGCAGGAGCAGTCCGGCGGATACGGCGCCGGCGGCGGCGACGGCGCGGCGGCGTCGCACAGCGGATTGCAACGTGGTCATGGTGCGAAGGCTATACGGCGCCCCCGGCCCGCCCCCCACCTGGGTACGGCGTGGCGTGATCACGCCACCCGGGTCGTGCCACCCCGGTCAGGTCTCGCGTCACGCCACCCTCGGCCGGCCCGCTCCCTTGTGCCGGGCCGAGTCGATCAGCCCCCGTACGGTCGTCAGCCACCCGGCGGCGACGATCGCCGCCGCCACCGCGAGGCCCAACGTGCCGTTGAGCGGCAGCACGATGCCGACCGCGCCGCCCAGCACCCAGGAGACCTGGAGCAGCGTCTCCGAGCGCGCGAACGCCGAGGTGCGCACCTGCTCCGGGACGTCCCGCTGGATCAGCGCGTCCAGCGACAGCTTGGCCAGTGCCTGCGCGAACCCGGCGACCGCCGCCAGGCACGCGACCAGCACGGTGCTGAAGAACACCGCCGCCGTGATCCCGGCGCCCAGCACCACGGCGACGACGGTCACGATGATGATCTCCGGCGCCCGCGAGCGCAGCCACGCCCCGACCGCCGTGCCCAGCGCGTTGCCCGCGCCCGCCGCGACGCCCACGATGCCCAGCGACACGGCCGCGCTCTGCCCGGACAGCGGATGCACCCGCAGCAGGAAGGCCAGGAAGAAGATCAGGAACCCGGACAGGCAGCGGATCGCCGCGTTGGCGGCCAGCGCGTGCGTCACCGCCGGGCCCACCGTGCGAAGCCCGGGACGTTTGACGGGCTTGCGGTGCGGGCCGTGCAGGTGCCGTTCGTCGGCGGCGAGCAGCGCCCGGTCCTCGCCCCGTGCCGAGTCCACCTTCGGCGGCAGCGTGAAGGACAGCACCGTCCCCGCCACGAAGATCACGAAGGCGCCGTACAGCGGCCAGCGCGGTCCGATCGCCTGCAGTCCCGCCGCGATCGGCGCGGCCACGCCGGTGGCGAGCAGCCCGCACAGGGTCACTCTCGAGTTCGCCTTCACCAGGGAGAACCGCGGCGGCAGCAGCCGCGGCACCACCGCACTTCTGACCACGCCGTACGCCTTCGAGGCGACCAGCACGCCGAGCGCCGCCGGATACATCTCGATGCTGCCGCCGATCACCGCCCCGGACAGCACCAGCGCGAGCAGCGCCCGCGCGCCCATCGCGGCCGCCATCGCCGCGCGCCGGCCGTGCGGCAGGCGGTCCAGGAGCGGGCCGATCACCGGGGCGAGGAGCGTGAACGGGGCCATGGTGATGGCCAGGTAGAGCGCGACCCGCCCGCGCGCCTCGTCGGTCGGCACGGAGAAGAAGACGGTGGAGGCGAGGGCGACGGTGATCATCACGTCGCCGGCGCCGTTCACGCCGTGCAGTTCGATCAGCTTGCCGAGGCCGGACTCGCCGGCGCCGTGCGCGTGCGTCGCCTTGCGGATGCCGCGCGCCGTTCCGGTCACCGGCAGGCGCAGCGCCCGCCCGACCGCACGGAACCGGGAGCCGGGACCGCGCCCCCGGCTCCCGCCCTTGAACTCCGTCCGTGCGGCTGCCACCCCGTCATAGTGCCCCGAGAGCCGGGGCTGTAGCGTCCATACGGCACGTATGGCGGCCATCGAGTCGGGCGACGCCGGTCCCGCGGGCGGGCCGGGAGCACCGGGGATCGGGCGGCCGTACCCCGCCGAAGCTGCCGTCGGTGTAGGCCCAGCGCACATGAGCAGGTAGCGTGCGTAGCGCGCCGTGGCGAACGCTCTCGGCCGCGCGCCGTACGGCCATCCCGCAGAATGGATGACGTAGGTGCGCCCGAGCGCGATCGGGCGCGGACGTCGACGCGGTCCACAGGTCCGCTCCGTCCGCCCCTCGCAGGCAGTGGCGCACTCGTGAGACGGCGTATGGAGAGAAGCGATACCTGTGAGCGCAGCGACAACGCGAAGCCGCACCCCTGACCGCCTGTGCGCCGAGGCCGTCGACCTCGCCCGCGCCGCAGCCGAGGAGGCCGCCGCCCCCGGCGTCGTCGGCGAGCACGAGGGGATGGTGTCGGAGGGCGACCGGGTCGTCACCCACTACTTCGCCTGCAAGGAGCTCGGCTACCGCGGCTGGCGCTGGGCCGTCACCGTCGCCCGCGCCTCGCGCGCCAAGATCGTCACGGTGGACGAGGCGGTGCTGCTGCCCGGACCGGACGCCCTCCTCGCCCCCGAGTGGGTGCCGTGGAGCGAGCGGCTGCGCCCCGGCGACATGGGCCCCGGCGACCTGCTGCCCACCGACGCGGACGACCTGAGGCTGGAGCCCGGCTGGACCGGTGAGGACGAGCCGCCGCCGAACTCCGCCGTCTCCCACGAGATGGCCGACCTGGTGGAGGCGGAGGACGCGGAGCTGACCGCCGGACCGCCCGCCGAACTGTCGGCCGTCCCGGCCCGCGGCACGATCTCCGCGGTCGCCGAGGAACTGGGCCTGCGCCGCTCCCGGGTGCTGTCCCGGTACGGGCTGCACGTCGCCGCCGACCGCTGGGAGGAGGCCTTCGGGCCGAAGACCCCGATGGCCCAGGCGGCCCCCGCGGCCTGCGTGAGCTGCGGCTTCCTCGCCCGCATCGGCGGCTCGCTGGGGCAGGCCTTCGGGGTGTGCGCCAACGAGTTCTCCCCGGCCGACGGGCGGGTCGTGTCGCTGGCCTACGGGTGCGGCGGGCACTCGGAGGCGGCGGTGATGCCGAAGCCGCCGCGGGTGGCTCCGCCGGTGATCGACGAGACACGGGTCGACCCGTTTCCGCTGCGGCCGGCGGCGGACTCCGGGTCGGTGTCCGTGGCCGAGGACGAGGCGGCGGATCTCGGGCACTCGTAGCTGCGGCGCGGGCCGCGTCCACGGGTGAGCGGATGAGGTGTGTCGTGGCTCGCGGCGGTACCTTCGTGGTCCGTCGATGAGGAGAGTCACCGTGAGCATGTTCGTGCGGCCTGCCGCCGAGGGCGCCGATCCGTTCGGTACGGCACGTCTGCGGCGCGGGGTGCTGGACGCCTGGGCGACCAGTCCGGCCCGGTTCCGTGAGGACGCCAACGCGGAGGAGGACCTCGTCCTCGGCGGCTACCGCGACCGGCTCGTCGTCGAGCTGGCGCAGAACGCCGCCGACGCCGCCGCCCGCGCGGGCGTGCCCGGACGGCTCCGGCTCACCCTGCGCGACGGCGTCCTCGTCGCCGCCAACACCGGCGCCCCGCTGGACGCGGCCGGCGTCGAGTCGCTGTCCACGCTGCGCGCCTCCGCCAAGCGGGACGCGGGCCAGGGCGCCGTCGGCCGGTTCGGGGTCGGTTTCGCCGCCGTCCTCGCCGTCACCGACGAACCCGCGGTCGTCGGCCGGCACGGTGGCGTGCGCTGGTCCCTGGCCGAGGCACGGGGACTGGCCGGCGACACGGCCCTGCACAGCCCCGGCCTGGGCGACGAGATCCGGCGCCGCGACGGACACGTCCCGCTGCTGCGGCTGCCGTTCCCCGCCGAGGGCAGCGCCCCGAGCCCCTACGACACGGCCGTCATCCTCCCGCTGCGCGACACGGCCGCCGCCGACCTCGCCGAACGGCTCCTGAACGCCGTGGACGACGCGCTGCTCCTCGCCCTGCCGGGGCTGGAGGAGGTCGTGGTCGAGGCCGGGGACGAGACGCGCGCGCTGTCCCGCCGCGCCGAGGGCCCCCTGACCGTCGTCGAGGACTCCCGGGAGGGCACCACCCGCTGGCGCACCTGCGCCGCGCACGGCCCGCTCACCCCCGACCTCCTCGCCGACCGGCCGGTCGAGGAACGGCTGCGCCCGCACTGGTCGGTGACCTGGGCGGTGCCCGTGGACGCCGACGGCGGCCCCGCACACCCCCGTACCGGCCCCGTCCTGCACGCGCCGACGCCCAGCGACGAACCCCTCGGCGTGCCCGCCCTGCTCATCGCGTCCTACCCGCTGGACTCCACCCGCCGGCACGCCGCGCGCGGCCCGCTGACCGACTTCCTGACCGAGCGGGCGGCGGACGCCTACGCCGGTCTGCTCGCCGACTGGAGCCCGGTCTCCGCCGGACTCGTCGACCTCGTGCCCGGACCGCTGGGCAAGGGCGAACTGGACGGCGCGCTGCGCCAGGCGATCCTGGAACGGCTGCCCCGCACCGCCTTCCTGCCGCCCGCCGCCGCACCGCGGGAGGACGACCCGGACCTGCCCGGGTCCCTGCGCCCCCGGGACGCCGAGGTGGTCGAGGGCGCCGGCGCCGACACCGTACGCGTCCTCGCCGAAGTGCTGCCGACGTTGCTGCCCGCCGGTCTGGAGCGCCGCGTGGAGCTGCGCACCCTGGGCGTGGCACGGGTGCCGCTGACCGACGCGATCGACCGGCTCGCGGGTCTGGAGAAGGCCCCCGTGTGGTGGCGGAGCCTCTACGACAGCCTCGCCGGGGTCGACCCCGACCGGCTGTCCGGGCTGCCCGTGCCCCTCGCGGACGGCCGTACGACCATCGGTCCCCGGCAGGTGCTGCTGCCCTCCCCGGACGCCGCCGCCCTCGACCCGGAGGTCCTCACCCGTCTCGGCCTCAAGGTCGCCCACCCGGACGCCGCCCACCCGCTCCTGGAGAAGCTCGGCGCCCTCCCGGCCACCCCGCGCGCCGTGCTCACCACCCCGCAGGTGAGGGCCGCCGTCGCCGCCTCCCTCGACGACGAGGGCGGCACCAACTGGGAGGAGGACACCCTCGACGCCGACGAACTGGCCGACACCGTCCTCGGCCTGGTCCGCGACGCAGGTCTCGAACCCGGCGACGAACCCTGGCTCGGCGCCCTCGCCCTGACCGACGAGGACGGCGAACTCTCCCCGGCCGGTGAACTCGTCTACCCCGACGGCCCCTTCGCCCGGGTCATGCGCGAGGACGAACTCGCCGCCGTGGACGCCGAACTGGCCGAGAAGTGGGGCCCGGAGCCGCTGGCCGCCTGCGGCGTCCTCGTCACCTTCGCCCTGGTCCGCGCCACCGACGTCGTCCTCGACCCCGACGAACTGGAGCCCCGCGAGGGCGACTTCGCCGAGCCGGACGACCCGGGCCTGCTGGACGCCGTGGACGTGTGGAGCGAGGACGTCCTCGACCGCTTCCCCGACAGCCCCGTCCCGCCGGTCGCCACCGAGATCGTGGCCGTGCGCGACCTGGACCTCGTCGACGACGACCGCTGGCCCGAGGCCCTCGCCCTGCTGTCCCGGCCCCCGCTGCGCGACGCCCTGGTCCAGCCGGTGCGCGTCCTGCTGCACGACGGCACCCACGAGGTCGTACGGCCCTACACCGCGTGGTGGCTGCGCGGGCACCCCGTGCTCGGCGGACGCCGCCCGGCCGGTCTGCGCGCGGCGGGCGGCGACCCGCTGCTGCGCGGCCTGTACGACGAGGCCGACGCGTCCGGCTTCGAGGACGAGCAGGTGCTGCGGGCGCTGGGCGTACGCACCTCGGTGGCCGCCCTGCTCGACGAGCCCGGCGGCGCGGCCGAGCTGCTGGACCGCCTCGCCGACCCCGAACGGCCCGTCACGGCCGCCCAGCTCCACGCTCTGTACGGCGCGCTGGCCGACCTGGACCCCGAGCAGGTCACCCTGCCGGACGAGGTGCGGGCCGTGGTCGACGGGCGGGTGGAGGTGGTGGACGCCGCCGACGCCGTGGTCGTCGACTCGCCCGACCTGCTGCCCTTCACGACCGGCGTCCCGCTGCTGCCGGTACGCCCGGCCCGGGCCGCCGAACTGGCGGAACTGTTCCAGGTGCGTCGGCTGAGCGAATCCGTCACCGGCGCGGTGGACTCCGAGGGCACCGAGCACGACGTACCGGAGCCGGTGCGGGTGCTGCTCGGGGCACGGACCCCGGCGTCGTACGTGGAGCACGAGGAGCTGGTCGTCGACGGCGTGGAGATCGACTGGCGGGTCACGGACGACGGTGCGCTGCACGCGGCGACGCTGGAGGGGGTGGCGGCGGGGCTGGCCTGGGCGGCGGGGCAGTGGCCGCGGCGCTTCGAGGTCGCGGCGCTGCTGGAGGACGAGTCGCGCACGGAGGAGCTGGCCAGGGACCGCTGGTTCGACTAGGGGTCTCCCGCCCACGCGAACACTCGGCGTACGAATGTCCTCGGAGCGCTCAGAAGAGCGCTCCGAGGACACTTGGGGGCGAAGCGTTCACGTTCTGAGGACACCCCTCACACCGGCAGACGCCGGTCCACCCACCGCCACGTCACCTCCAGCAGACCCGCGCCGGCAACCGCGATGCCGACGGCGGTCCACGGCATCGTCACCCCCACCAGCTTCAACGCGAAGAAGTCCTGCAACCACGGCACCACCAGCACGATCACGAAACCCAGCCCCATCGCCGCCACCAGCAGCACCCGCCACCACGTGTACGGCCGGGCGATGATCGCCAGCACCCACATCGACACCAGGAACAGCGTCAGCGTCGCCGCGCTGGTCTCCGCGTCCAGCGCGCCCGGCCCCGAGTAGTGCTGCCGGGCGACGAGGTACGTCACGAACGTCGCCGCACCCGCCACCACGCCGCCCGGGATCGCGTACCGCATCACGCGCCGGACGAAGTGCGGTCTGGCCCGTTCCCTGTTCGGGGCGAGGGCCAGGAAGAAGGCCGGGACGCCGATGGTGAGCGTGGAGAGCAGGGTCAGGTGCCGGGGCAGGAACGGGTACTCGACCTGCGAGCAGACCACGAGGATCGCCAGCAGCACCGAGTACACGGTCTTCACCAGGAACAGGGTCGCGACCCGCGTGATGTTGCCGATGACGCGGCGTCCCTCGGCCACCACCGACGGCAGCGTGGCGAAACTGTTGTTCAGCAGCACGATCTGCGCGACCGCCCGCGCGGCCTCCGAACCGGAGCCCATCGCCACGCCGATGTCGGCGTCCTTGAGCGCGAGGACGTCGTTGACGCCGTCGCCGGTCATCGCGACCGTGTGCCCGCGTGACTGGAGGGCGCCCACCATGTCCCGCTTCTGCTGCGGGGTGACCCGGCCGAACACCGTGCCCTCGTCCAGCGCCCCCGCCATCTCCTCCCGGCCGACGGGCAGCCGGCGCGCGTCCACGGTCGCGCCGGACAGCCCGAGTCCCGCGGCCACCGCGCCGACCGACACCGCGTTGTCCCCGGAGATGACCTTGGCGCGGACGTCCTGGTCGGCGAAGTAGCGCAGGGTGTCGGCGGCGTCCGGGCGCAGCCGCTGCTCCAGGACGACCAGGGCCGTGGGCGTCACGTCCTCGGCCACCGCGGGGTCGTCCAGCTCCCGCCGGGCGCGGGCCAGCAGCAGCACCCGAAGCCCCCGCTCGTTGAGCCGCCCCGTCTCCGCGAGGGCGGGGGCGTCCTCGGCCAGCAGGACGTCGGGCGCGCCCAGCAGCCACGTGCCGGTGGCGCCGTCGGCCTCACTGAGGGCGGCGCCGCTGTACTTGCGGGCGGAGGAGAAGGGCAGCGACTCGGTGCAGCGCCAGTCCTCGGGGGCCGGGTATGCCGCGATCACGGCCTGGAGGGACGCGTTCGGGCGGGGGTCGGACTCGCCGAGGGCGCCGAGCACCGTACGGACGTACGCCTCGTCGGCGCCGTCGAGCGGGCGCAGTTCGGTGACGTCCATGCCGCCCTCGGTGAGGGTGCCGGTCTTGTCGAGGCAGACCGTGTCGACGCGGGCCAGGCCCTCGATGGCGGGCAGCTCCTGGACGAGGCACTGCTTGCGGCCGAGGCGGATGACGCCGATCGCGAAGGCGACGGAGGTCAGCAGGACCAGGCCCTCCGGGACCATGGGCACGATGCCGCCGACGGTCCGGGCGACGGAGTCGTCCAGCTCGTTGTCCTTGGCGAGCAGCTGGCTGAGGATCAGGCCGAGCGCGGTCGGGACCATCATCCAGGTGACGTACTTCAGGATCGTGGAGATGCCGGAGCGCAGCTCGGACTGGACCAGGGTGAAGCGGGAGGCCTCCTCGGCGAGCTGGGCGGCGTACGCCTCGCGGCCGACCTTGGTCGCCTGGAAGGCGCCGCCGCCCGCCACCACGAAGCTGCCGGACATGACCTGGTCCCCGGGCCGCTTGACGACCGGGTCGGCCTCGCCGGTCAGCAGCGACTCGTCGATCTCCAGCCCGTCCGACTCGACGCACACCCCGTCGACGACGACCTTGTCCCCCGGCCCGATCTCGATCACGTCGTCCAGCACGATCTCGGAGGTGCTGACGGCGGAGGCCGTCCCGTCCCGGCGCACGGTGGGCCGGACCTCGCCGATCAGGGCCAGCGAGTCCAGGGTCTTCTTCGCCCGCCACTCCTGGACGATGCCGATACCGGTGTTGGCGAGGATCACGAAGCCGAACAGGCTGTCCTGGATCGGGGCGACGATCAGCATGATCACCCAGAGCACACCGATGATCGCGTTGAAGCGGGTGAAGACGTTGGCGCGGACGATGTCGGTCAGCGAGCGGCTGCTGCGTACGGGCACGTCGTTGACCTGGCCGCGCGCCACCCGTTCGGCGACCCCGGCCGCCGTCAGGCCGGTCGCCGGGGTCGGGGGGTGAACGGGGTGCGCGGAGTCGAGTCGGTCGTCCGCGTCGAGATGCGTCATGCATTCGACGGTACGTGCGGTTTTGGGGCGTCACCCGCCGAATGCGTGGAAGTTCCGACCTGGGGATGACGGGAGGCGGGGACGGATGATGCCCTGGTACTACGGGGTGTGGGCGGCACCACGCAGGTCGCCCAGATCGCGCCGGAAGGTCAGCCCGGCGCGCCCGTCGAGCCGCGTCTCGCCGGTGTGGACGAAGCCGGTGCGGGTGAGCACGGCCCGCGAGGCGGCGTTGTCGACGGTGGCGGCCGCCCGCAGCGCGGTCAGTCCGTAGCTCCGGGCGGCGAGGGCGCACACCTCCCGCACGGCCCTGGTGGCCAGGCCCTGCCCGGCGGCCCGTTCGGCGATCCGGTAGCCGAGGTCGGCGACGCCCTGCTCGACGTCCACGAGGTTGACCCGGCCGAGTATCCCGCCGTCGGTACCGACCAGCACGTGGAAGTGGCAGACACCGGCCTCCTGCTCGGCCAGCAGGGCGCGGAGCCGTTCGTTGAAGTCGGCGAACCAGTCGTCGCCCCGGTCGGGTACGGAGGCGGCGAACCAGGCCCGGTTCTCCCGCTCGAAGGCGAGCAGGGCGGGCGCGTGGTCGGCGCGCAGGCGTCGCAGTCCGGGCACGGGCGTCAGCCGGCGTCCCGTGCCGCCCGCTTGAGGGCCGCGTCGCGCTTGCGCACGTACCAGATGCCGATCAGGCCGAGGCCGGCGCCGGCCAGGCAGGTCCACACCCACCAGGTGTGCCCGTGGTCGTCGAACCAGCCGTAGAAGGGCAGCTGCACCAGGAAGAGGACGAACCACAGGACGGTGCCGCCGACGATGGTCGGAACCACGGGGCCCTCCAGGGGCTCCGGTGCCTCGTGCGTGGGTGTCCACTTCGTCATGCGTACAGCTTACGAGGCGCCCGGCCGCGGTCCGAGGGGGCGCCGCCACCCGGGGTCTACGCGCGGAGATAGCGATCAGGGGCTCATACGTTCATACTGAACCCGTTTGTCTCTGACCGCTTTCATTCGTAGGAAACACCAACAAGGCCGTGGGGGAACCTGTTGGTGATGAGGTCCACCCATGCCCACCTCGGCCTCCGCCAAGGTCCCCCCGTCCCCCGAGTCGCCGGAAGACCGGCGGCCCCCGCAGAACGGCCTCGACCGCTACTTCAAGATCTCCGAGCGCGGCAGCACCCTGTCCCGTGAGATCCGCGGCGGCTTCGCCACCTTCTTCGCGATGGCCTACATCATCGTGCTGAACCCGATCATCCTGGGCAGCGCGAAGGACATGTACGGCAACCAGCTGGACAACGGTCAGCTGGTCACCGCGACCGCCCTCACGGCGGCCTTCACCACGCTCCTGATGGGCGTCATCGGCAACGTCCCGATCGCGCTCGCCGCCGGTCTCGGCGTGAACTCCGTCGTCGCCCTCCAGCTCGCCCCGCGGATGTCCTGGCCGGACGCCATGGGCATGGTGGTGCTGGCCGGCTTCGTCGTGATGCTGCTGGTCGCCACCGGCCTGCGCGAGCGGGTCATGAACGCCGTGCCGTACGGCCTGCGCAAGGCCATCGCCATCGGCATCGGCCTGTTCATCCTGCTGATCGGCCTCGTCGACTCCGGGTTCGTCACCCGGATGCCGGACGCCGCCCAGACCACCGTCCCGCTCCAGCTGGGCACGGGCGGGCACCTGCTCGGCTGGCCCGTGCTGGTCTTCGTCCTCGGTGTGCTGCTCACCCTGGCGCTGATCGTCCGCAGGACCCCCGGCGCGATCCTGATCTCGATCGTCGTGATGACCGTCGTCGCGATGGTCATCAATCTGATCGCCGACGTCCCCTCCTGGGGTCTGACCACCCCCGAGTGGCCCGGCAACCCGGTCGCCAACCCGGACTTCGGCCTGGTCGGCGAGGTCAGCCTGTTCGGCGGGTTCGAGAAGGTCGGCATCCTGACCGGGGTGCTGTTCGTGTTCACCGTCCTGCTCTCGTGCTTCTTCGACGCGATGGGCACGATCATGGCGGTCAGCGACGAGGCGAAGCTGACCGACGGCGAGGGCCAGATGCCGGGCATCAACAAGGTCCTGTTCGTCGACGGCATCGCGGTCGCCACCGGCGGTGCCAGTTCCGCGTCGGCGACGACCTGCTTCGTGGAGTCCACGGCCGGCGTCGGCGAGGGTGCGCGCACCGGTTTCGCGAACATCGTCAGCGGCGGGCTGTTCGCCCTGGCCCTGTTCCTCACGCCGGTCGCCACGATGGTGCCGTCCCAGGCGGCCACCCCGGCGCTGGTCGCGGTCGGCTTCCTCATCCTGGCCGGCTCGATCAGGGAGATCGACTGGAGCGACTTCACGATCGCCATCCCGGCCTTCCTGACGATGCTGATGATGCCGTTCACCTACTCGATCACCAACGGCATCGGCATGGGCTTCATCGCCTTCTCCGTGCTGCGCCTGGCCGTCGGGCGGGGGCGCGAGGTCCCGGTCACGATGTACGCGGTGTCGGCGGTCTTCGCCTTCTACTACCTGATGCCGGCCCTGGGCCTGACGTGATCAGCGCGGGGCGCACTCACGTGACCCCGTAGAACCGTTCCGTCTCCTCCACGGCGGACTGGAACCGCTCGTCGAAGTCATCGCGGATGAGCGTCCGGACGACATAGTCCTGGACGCTCATTCCTCTTTTCGCCGCATGGTGCCGGAGCCGGTCGAGCAGCTCCCCGTCTATCCGCAGGCTGAGCACGCTGGTCCCCATGGGCACGAGGGTCGCCCCCGTCCACCGGGTGATGCTCCGATTTCCGGAAACGACTCACTCGTACGGGTGAACTGCGGGTTTCAGTGGCGGGCGTCACGGGCACGCGGGCGGTTGTGCGGTGGTATTTCGCCAGACTAATGAGTTACGCTAAGGAACATGCCGGACCTCAAGCATGGCGACGACGCCGCCGCCGTGAACTCCCTGCGCTCCGCCGTGATGCGGTTGTCCCGTCGCCTCAAGCACCAGAGGGTCGACGAGTCGCTCAGTCCGACCGAGATGTCGGTGCTGGGCACCCTGTCCAACTGCGGCAGCGCGACCCCGGGCGAGCTCGCCCGCAAGGAACACGTCCAGCCGCCGTCGATGACCCGCATCGTGGCGCTGCTGGAGGCGAAGGGGCTGGTCCGGCTGGAGCCGCATCCCGAGGACCGGCGCCAGAAGGTCGTGACGCAGACCGAGCAGGCCGTGGTGATGCTCGAGGAGAGCCGCCGCAAGCGGAACGCGTTCCTGGCCACGCTGGTCGAGGGACTCGACGAGGAGGAGTGGGCGGCCCTGCGTGCCGCCGCCCCCGTGCTCGAGAAGCTGGCGCACGTGTAAGCAGCACCGACGAGGAGGCGAACCCTTTTGAGTACGGGACCCGGAGCAGCTTCCGCCCCCGCACCCGACGGCCACGACGACCCGACCACCCCCGACACTCCTCGCAAGACGTCGATGTTCGCCTCCTTGAAGGTCAGGAACTACCGCCTGTTCTTCACGGGCCAGGTCGTCTCCAACATCGGCACCTGGATGCAGCGCATCGCCCAGGACTGGCTGGTGCTGAGCCTCACCGGCTCCTCGGCCGCCGTCGGCATCACCACCGCGCTGCAGTTCCTGCCGATGCTGCTCTTCGGCCTCTACGGCGGTGTCCTCGTCGACCGCCTGCCCAAGCGCCCCACGCTGCTGGTCACGCAGTCCTCGATGGCGGTGACCGCGCTCTTCCTCGCCGTGCTCACCCTGACCGGCCACGTGCAGGTCTGGCACGTCTACCTCGCCGCCTTCGCGATGGGCCTGGCCACCGTGGTCGACAACCCGGCCCGCCAGTCCTTCGTCGCCGAGCTGGTCGGCCGCGACCAGCTCCAGAACGCGGTCAGCCTCAACTCGGCGAACTTCCAGTCCGCCCGCCTGGTCGGCCCCGCCGTCGCCGGTCTGATGATCACCGGGGTGGGCACCGGCTGGGCGTTCCTCGCCAACGGCCTGTCCTTCGTCGCGCCGCTCAGCTGCCTGCTGCTGATGCGCGCCCGCGAGCTGCGTGCCGTCGAGCGCACGCCGCGCGGCAAGGGCCAGCTGCGGGAGGGCCTGCACTACGTCGCCGGACGCCCCGAGCTGATCTGGACGATCGTGCTGGTCGGCTTCATCGGCACCTTCGGCTTCAACTTCCCGGTCTTCCTGTCCGCCTTCGCCGACGACGTCTTCCACGCCGGAGCCGGCGCCTACAGCCTCTTCAACACCCTCATGGCCGTCGGCTCCCTGGCCGGCGCCCTGCTCGCCGCCCGGCGCGGCACGGCCCGCCTGCGCGTCCTGATCGCGGCGGCGCTCGCCTTCGGCACCCTGGAGATGGTGGCGGCGACGGCACCCGAGCTGTGGCTGTTCGCGCTGCTGATGGTCCCGATCGGTGTCTTCAGCATGACGGTCAACGTCACCGCCAACACCAGCATCCAGATGTCCACCGACCCGGCCATGCGGGGCCGCGTCATGGCCCTCTACATGATGGTCTTCCTCGGCGGCTCCCCGGTCGGCGCCCCGATCGTCGGCTGGGTCACCGACACCTACGGCGCCCGGGCGGGCTTCGCCGCGGGCGGCGCGGTGGCGGCGACGGCCGCGCTCGTCATCGGCCTGGTCCTGGCCCGCGTCGGCAACCTGCGCCTGTCGGTGGGCTGGCACCGGGGACACCCGCAGGTCCGCTTCGTGCCGCGGGAGCGGCGGGAGGAGCTGGCGCGGGCGGCGTAGGGGCCGGGCGGTACGGGTCTGACAGGGTGCCGCCATGAGACTGTTCGCCGCCGTACTGCCCCCCGAGGACGTCACCGCCGCCCTCGCCGCCGAGGTCGCGGTGCTGAAGAGGCTGCCCGGCGCGGAGGGGCTGCGCTGGACCGGCCGCCCCGGGTGGCACCTCACCCTCGCCTTCTACGGCGAGGTCGACGACGGCCTCGTGCCGGACCTGTCCGCCCGCCTGGAGCGGGCGGCCCGCCGCACCGCGCCCTTCCGGCTGGCGCTGCGCGGCGGCGGTCAGTTCGGGCACGGGCGGGCCCTGTGGGCGGGGGCGGACGGTGACCTCGCGACGCTGCGGCTGCTCGCCGACCGCGCGGAGTCGGCGGGGCGCAAGGCGGGCGTCGGGACGGGGGAGCACCGGCGCTACAAGCCGCACCTGACGGTGGCTCGCAGCAGGGAGGCGTACGACGTGCGGCCGTACGCCGCTGCCCTGGACGGCTTCACCAGCCGTACCTGGACGGTCACCGACCTCGCCCTGGTGCGCAGCGACCTGCCGAGGTCCGGGGTGCCGGGCGAGCAGCCCCGTTACGAGACGGTCGCCCGCAGCCCGCTCGGCGCGTCCGGTTAGGCTCGGGGTCGTGGACCCGAAGACCCGTAACCGGATCATGGCCGGTGTGCTCGTGCTGATGCTCGTGGTGGTGGCGGTGGCGGCGGCCCTCGGCTGACCGGGCCGGTGGGCGGCCGCCGCCCCGCTCACCACACGTCACCGTGCCGCCCGCTCTGCTACCAGGCGAACGCCTCCGGCGAGGGCCCCGGCCCCGGGAAGATCTCGTCCAGCCCGGTCAGCAGCTCGTCGGACAGCTCCAGCTCCACGGCCCGCAGCGCCGACGTGAGCTGCTCGGCCGTGCGCGGGCCGACGATCGGGCCGGTCACGCCGGGCCGGGTCAGCAGCCAGGCCAGCGCGGCCTCGCCGGGCTCGACGCCGTGCTTGTCGAGCAGGTCCTCGTACGCCTGGACCTGCGCCCGCTTCGCCGGGTCGGCCAGGGTGTCGGCCGCCCGGCCGGAGGCGCGGCGCCCGCCCTGGACCTCCTTCTTGATCACGCCGCCGAGCAGTCCGCCGTGCAGCGGCGACCACGGGATGACGCCGAGGCCGTAGTCCTGCGCGGCCGGGATGACCTCCATCTCGGCGCGGCGCTCGGCCAGGTTGTACAGGCACTGCTCGCTGACCAGCCCGATGGTGCCGCCGCGCCGGGCGGCGGTCTCGTTGGCCTGGGCGATCTTGTAACCCGGGAAGTTCGACGACCCGGCGTACAGCACCTTGCCCTGCTGCACCAGCGTGTCGATGGCCTGCCAGATCTCGTCGAAACCGGTGGCGCGGTCGATGTGGTGGAACTGGTACAGGTCGATGTGGTCGGTCCGGAGCCGCTTCAGGCTGGCGTCGACCGCCCGCCGGATGTTCACGGCGGACAGCTTGTCGTGGTTGGGCCACGCCTCGCCGTCGGCGCCCATGTTGCCATACACCTTGGTGGCGATCACGGTCCTGTCGCGCCGGTCGCCGCCCTTGGCGAACCAGTTGCCGATGATCTCCTCGGTGCGGCCCTTGTTCTCGCCCCAGCCGTACACGTTGGCGGTGTCGAAGAAGTTGATGCCGGCGTCCAGCGCCGTGTCCATGATGGCGTGGCTGTCGGCCTCGTCGGTCTGCGGACCGAAGTTCATCGTCCCGAGGACGAGCCGGCTGACCTTGAGTCCTGTGCGTCCCAGCTGCGTGTACTTCATGGTTCCCAAGCCAACGGCTTGGAGTGCGCTCCAGGCAAGCGGGTTCGGCCGGTCAGTCGCGGGGGAAGGTGTCGGTCCGAAGGGTGAGGCCGAGGACGGTGTCGGTGAGGTCCAGGTCCTGTCCGAAGGCGACGCGGGTCTCGGTGGTGCAGTCGCCGTCCTTGGGGTGCGTGAAGATGTGGCAGCGGCCCTGGTACGGGTCGGCGATGAGGCAGAGGGGGACCTCGGCGGTGGCGTAGGCGAGCTTCTTGGGGCCGTAGTCGTTGGCGGCGGTGCCCTGGGAGACGACCTCGGCGACGAACTCGACGTCCTGGTATCGCCAGTGGCCCGTGTCGTCCTGCTTGTCACACGCGATCTCGAAGATGATGTCCCAACGGGTGCCGCGCTGCGGTGTCGTGCAGACGGTGCCCCCGACGATCTCGGCCCTGAATCCTTCGGGGACAGGCATCCGTTCAAGCCGCTCGAACCACGCGTCCGAGCGCTCCGTACTGATGTCGGCCATGGCGATCCTGTCGTATACGACGGTCATCGTGGCGCTCCTCCCGGCTGCCCCAACGACGGTTGCAGCCGCGCGGTACAACGATACGCACGGCGACCTGGACACGGGAGGACGCGCATATGCCAGAGCGGGACCGGGACCGCACCGATCACCTCGTCACCCTCGTCCGGCACCACCTCGGCGACGACGACGTGCTCGGCGTCTACGCGCACGGCTCCGCCACCCTCGGCGGCCTGCGCCCGCACAGCGACCTCGATCTGCTCGTCGTCGTACGGAACCCCACGACGTACGCGCGACGCGCCGCGCTCACGCGGGAGTTGCTGAAGGAGTCCGGCGTCGGAGGGCGCCGCCCGGTCGAGCTGATCGTCGTCGTCCGGGACGACGTCCAGCCGTGGCGCTACCCGCCCCGCCGCGACTACCTCTACGGCGAGTGGCTGCGCGACGCCTTCGAGCGCGGCCACGTCCCCGAGCCCGAGGACGACCCCGACCTCGCCCCGCTCCTGACCATGGTGCTCCGCGCCGACGCCCCGCTGCACGGCCCGCCGCCCGCCACCCTCCTCGGCCCAGTGCCGCACCCGGACCTGCGGCGGGCGATCGTCGCCGGGGTGCCGGAGCTGATGGCCGAGCTGGAGTCGGACACCCGCAACGTCCTGCTCACCCTCGCCCGGATCTGGAGCACGCTGGCCACCGGTGAGATCCGGTCGAAGGACGCGGCGGCCGGCTGGGCGCTCGGGCGGCTGCCCGCCGGGCACCGGGGGCCGTTGGCCCACGCCCGCGCCGTGTACCTCGGGCGGGAGCGGGCCGAGCGCTGGGACGACGGCGTGCGCCCCTGCGCCGACCACATGGTCCGGGCGCTCCGGGAGGCCTACGAGGAAGCGGCCGAGTAGGGCCCGCCCAGCCCCCACCCCTCGTCCATCGCCTCGGCGAACGCGCCCGCGACGCGGTGTTCGCCGCTGTCGTTGGGATGCGTGCCGTCGTAGGTGTCCACGTGGAAGTCGTACGACTCGGGCGGCGGGACCAGCAGCAGGGAGGAGCCCGGTTCGTCGAGGTCGGTGATCGTCTTCGCCAGGAGGTCGTTGAAGTGGGCGACCTGCCCGGCGAAGGTCTCGTCGGCGTCCACCCGGATGTTGTGCAGCACCGGCATCACGGCCATGCGGACACGCGGGTTCGCCGACCGCGCGTTCGCCACGAAGGCGCGGACGTTGCCGGCGGTCTGCTCGGCGTTGGTGTAGAAGCCGAGGTCGATGAGGCCGAGCGAGACGAGGAGCACGTCCGCGCGGCAGGCGCGTACCGCCTCGGCGATGACCGGCGTCATGTGGTGCCAGCCCTCGCCCCAGCCCGCCAGGTGGGCGCGGGGGAAGTCCGGGTCGGCGTAGGCGTACGAGGTCGGCTCGTCCGTCGACGGGTCGTGCAGCGTCTCGCGCGGACCCACGAACGTGAAGGGGCGGCCGTGGGAGTCGCGCAGGTGCTGCCACAGCCGGTAGCGCCACGTGTGTTCGCCGGCGCTCCCGATCGTCATGGAGTCACCGACGAACATGAACCTGAGCATCCGCTCATCATGGACGATCGGCCTGACCGGCGCGATGTGAGTCCGGCCACGCAGCGTGACGGCCGGGGTGAACGGCCGCACGGGATGGCAGGCTTGGCGCATGCGCCGATCTCTCGCCCTTCTCGCCTCGGCCCTCCTCGTGGGCGCGTTCGCCGTGCCCGCCTCCGCCGCCGACGGGGACGACGGGAGCGACGGCTTCACGATCAAGGACCCGCGCATCACCGAGTCCAGCGGCCTCGCCGCCTCCCGCCTCCACCCCGGCGTCTACTGGACGCACAACGACCAGGACAACGGCCCCTACCTCTACGCCGTGGACGGCGGCACGGGGGAGACCGTCGCCCGCGTCGCCCTCTCCGGCGTGGGCACGCCCCGGGACGTCGAGGCGATCTCCATCGGCCCCGGCAACAAGATCTTCGTCGGTGACATCGGCGACAACCTCGGCGGCACCTGGCCGTACGTGTGGATCTACGAGCTGCCCGAGCCGGCGGAGCTGAAGGACCAGACGGTCGAGGCGACCCAGTACGTCGTGAAGTACGCGGACGGCGCCCGCGACGCCGAGTCGATGGCCGTCCACCCGAAGACCGGGCGGGTCTACATCATCGACAAGAACGAGGACGGCGGGCACCTGTACGAGGGACCCGAGAGGCTTTCCGCCTCCGGCACCAACGTCTTCCGGCCCACCGTCCCCGTCGAGCTGTGGGCCACCGACGCCGCCTTCTCCCCGGACGGGAAGACGCTCGCCGTGCGCGGCTACCTCGGGGGCGTCTGGTTCGACTGGAACGGCGGGAAGCTCCAGCGCAAGGGGCGGATCAGCGTGCCGTTGGGGCAGGGCGAGTCCGTCACCTACACCCCCGACGGGAGGAAGCTGCTGCTAGGCATGGAGGGGGCGAACAGTCCGGTCAAGGCCGAGGACGCGCCCGGCGGGAGCGGCGGGTCGGGCGGAGGCGGCTCCGACGCCTCGGGCGGGGGTACCGACGGGGCCGACGGTCCGGGCGGGGACACGCTCAAGGTCGGGGCGGTCGGGCTGCTGGTGGCGTGCGCCGTCCTGTTCGGCCTACGACGGGTGTTCCGCCGCCGCTGACCCGTCGGCCGGCGGCCCGTCCGCCGCGCGTCGCGCGGCCACCAGCACCTCGAGCCCGTCCAGGATGCGCTGCAGCCCGAAACCGAAGTGGTCGAAGCCGGTGCCGAAGGCGTCCTCGGAGAGGGAGGCCAGTACGGGGTAGCGCCCGCTGGTCATGGCCTGCGCCAGCACCGGTTCCTGGGCCTGCCAGAACTGCGCGTCGGTGAGCCCCGAGGTGCGCTCCGCCTCCTCCTGGTACACCTGCGTGCGGGCCGCCCCGACGACGTACCCGTCGATCAGGATGATCGCCGAGACCAGCTCGGGGTCGGTCAGTCCCATCGGCCTGATCCGGGCCAGCACCTTCTCCATGCCGTCCAGCGCGCTCGGGCCGAGGATCGGGCGGGACTGGTTGACCTCCAGCAGCCAGGTGTGGCGGCGGTAGAGGGCGAGGGTCGCGTGGCCGAGCGCCTCCAGCGCCGAACGCCAGTCGCCGTCGCCGGGGTCGCCGGGGTCCTCGGAGGGGCGCTGCACTCGGTCCAGCATGAGGTCGAGGAGTTCGGCCTTCCCGGGGACGTAGCGGTACAGGGACATCGTGCCGGTGCCCAGCTCCGTGGCGATGCGGCGCATCGAGACCGCGCCGAGCCCGTCCCGGTCGGCGACCTCGACGGCCGCCTCCACGATCCGCTCCAGGGTCAGCCCCGGCTTGGGCCCACGGCTGGGCCGCCGGCCGGTGTCCCACAACAGTTCCAGGGTGCGGTTGACGTCACCGCTGCCACTGGTCTCCGTACCGCTTGCCATGAGGTCAGTCTAGGTCCGCGCCCAAAAACTGGGTACGGTGTACGCGCAATCGGGTACGGTGTACTCAGTTAGGGAGTGAAAGGGGGACCACCCATGAGCGAAGGACACGCGGTACGGGCCGAGGGGCTGGAGAAGCGGTACGGCGGCAAACCCGCCCTCGACGGCTTCGACCTGGCCGTCCGCGAGGGCACCGTGCACGGGCTGCTGGGGCCGAACGGCGCGGGCAAGACCACGGCCGTGCGCATCCTGTCCACGCTGATCCGGCTGGACGGGGGGCGGGCCGAGGTCGCCGGCCTCGACGTCGCCCGGCAGGCCCGTGAGGTGCGGGCGCGGATCGGCCTCACCGGCCAGTACGCGGCCGTGGACGAGGTGCTCACCGGCCGGCAGAACCTGGAGATGTTCGGGCGGCTGTTCCACCTGGGCGGCAGGCGCGCCCGCGCCCGTGCCGTCGAGCTGCTGGAGCAGTTCGACCTGACCGACGCCGCCGACCGGGGCGTCGGCAAGTACAGCGGCGGCATGCGGCGCCGCCTCGACCTCGCCGCCTCGATGATCCTCGCCCCGTCCGTGCTGTTCCTGGACGAGCCGACGACGGGACTCGATCCGCGTAGCCGGGGCGAGGTCTGGGACTCCGTTCGGGCCCTGGTGGCGAGCGGCACGACGGTGCTGCTGACCACGCAGTACCTGGAGGAGGCCGACAAGCTGGCCTCCCGCGTCACCGTCATCGACCGGGGCCGGGCCATCGCCGACGACACCCCGGACGGGCTGAAGAACCTGGTCGGCGGCGACCGGATCGAGGTCGTGGTGGCCGAGCGGTCCGAGATCCCGCGGGCGGTGAAGACGGTCGCCCGGGTCTGCGAGGGCGAACCCGAGACCGACGAGGAGACGCTGCGCGTGCACGCCCCGGTCGTCGACCGGGTGGCCGCGCTGACGGAGGTCGCCCGCACCCTCCAGGACGAGGGCGTCGCCGTCGAGGACATCGGGCTGCGCAGGCCCAGCCTCGACGACGTGTTCCTGCGCCTAACCGGACACCGCACGGACACCCCGGAGAAGGAGGCGGTGGCGGCGTGAGCGCCCTCGACCCGACGACGGCCCCGCCCGAGCGCGGCCGGCTGTACTGGCTCCTCGCCGACTGCGGCAACATCGTCCGCCGCGGCCTGACCCACTACCAGCGCCAGCCCGTCAACATCGCCTGGCAGCTGGGTTTCCCGATCCTGTCCGTCCTCCTCTACGGCTATGTCTTCGGCAGCGCGATGACCGTGCCCGGCGGCGGGGACTACAAGGACTTCCTGATGCCCGGCATGTTCGTGATGACCATGGCCTTCGGCTTCATCAACACCGCGACGGTCGTCGTCTACGACTCCACGAAGGGCGTCATCGACCGGTTCCGCTCCATGCCGATGTCGTCGTCGGCGGTGGTGGCCGGGCGGGGGGTCACGGATCTGGTCGTCGCCTGCGCCGAGCTGGCCATCATGATGCTGACGGCGCTGGCCATGGGCTGGCGGCCGGACGGCGGCTGGGGGTTCCTGGCCGCGTTCGGACTGCTGCTGTGGCTGCGGTTCGCCCTGATCTGGATCGGCGTGTGGCTGGGCCTCCTGGTCCCCAACCCGGAGGCGGCGGGCGGCCTGTTCGCGGTCGCGTTCCCGCTGACGATGATCTCCAGCATCTTCGTCGCCCCGCAGCTCATGCCGGACTGGCTGGGCTGGGTTGCCGCCTGGAACCCGATCTCCTCCACGGCCGCGGCCGCCCGCGAGCTGTTCGGCACGCCCGTCGGCGGCGGCGGCTCCTGGGTCGAGCAGCACGCGCTGCTGATGGCGGGGGTGTGGCCGGTGATCCTGACGGCGGTCTTCCTGCCGCTGGCGGTGCGGAGGTTCCAGCGGCTGAGCCGGTAGGCGCGGGGGAGCAGGAGCCCGGACGTACCCAGGGGCGCCCGGCGGACCGCCGGGCGCCCCTCACGTCGTACGACGGTTGTCGTCAGAGCTTCTCGATCACGTGGTCGACGCACTTCGTCAGCGCCTCGACGTCCGCCGGGTCGATCGCCGGGAACATCGCGACGCGCAGCTGGTTGCGGCCGAGCTTGCGGTACGGCTCGGTGTCCACGACGCCGTTGGCGCGCAGCACCTTGGCGACGGCGGCGGCGTCGATGTCGTCGGAGAAGTCGATGGTGCCGATGACCTGGGACCGCTTGGCCGGGTCCGAGACGAACGGGGTGGCGTACTTGGCCTCCTCCGCCCAGGCGTACAGCCGGGACGAGGAGTCCTTGGTCCGGCCGGTGGTGAAGTCCAGACCGCCCTGGCCGTTCATCCACTCCAGCTGCTCGTTGAGGAGGAACAGGGTGGCGAGCGCCGGGGTGTTGTACGTCTGGTTCTTGCGGGAGTTGTCGATCGCGGTGGGGAGGGAGAAGAACTCCGGGACGTGACGGCCGGACGCGTGGACGCGCTCGGCGCGCTCGATCGCGGCCGGGGAGAAGACGCCGATCCACAGGCCGCCGTCGGAGGCGAAGGACTTCTGCGGGGCGAAGTAGTAGACGTCGGTCTCGGCGATGTCCACCGGCAGACCGCCGGCGCCGGACGTCGCGTCGACCAGCACGAGAGAGCCCTCGTCCGCACCGGCGACCCGCTTGATCGGCATGGCGACACCGGTCGAGGTCTCGTTGTGGGTGAACGCGTACACGTCCACGCCGGCCTCGGCCCGCGCCTCGGGGTGCGTACCCGGGTCGGAGGAGACGACGGTCGGCTCGGCCAGCCAGGGCGCCAGCTTGGCGGCCTTGGCGAACTTGGACGAGAACTCGCCGAAGGTGAGGTGCTGCGACTTGTTCTCGATCAGGCCGTGGGTCGCGATGTCCCAGAACGCGGTGGAGCCGCCGTTGCCGAGGACCACCTCGTAGCCGTCGGGGAGCCGGAACAGCTCGGAGATGCCCTCACGGACCTTGCCGACCAGGTTCTTGACGGGGGCCTGGCGGTGGGAGGTGCCGAGCAGGGACGTACCGGTGGCGGCCAGGGCGTCCAGCGCCTCCACCCGCACCTTGGAGGGACCCGCGCCGAATCGACCGTCCGCGGGCTTGATGTCAGCAGGAATCTGGATCTCAGCCACGTGCCGGAGCGTATCCCGTCGGCCAAACCGGACGGAGACATGTCCGTCCGATGAGACGAGATCTCCGTCTTGCGGACCTGTGCCAAACCACAAGCGCTCATGCTGGACGCATGACCGATCTGGAGGCAGCACTGCGCAGGGCCGTCGGCGGCGAGGTCGGATTCGACGTCACGTCCCGGGCGCTGACCACGATGGACGCGTCCAACTACCGCCGGGTGCCGCTCGGCGTGGTGGCGCCCAGGGACGCCGACGACGTGGCGGCCGTACTGGAGGTGTGCCGGGCGCACGGGACGCCGGTCGTCGCGCGAGGCGGCGGCACGTCGATCGCGGGGCAGGCGACGGGTACGGGCGTGGTCCTCGACTTCACCCGGCACATGAACCGGCTGCTCGCCCTGGACCCCGGGGCCCGCACGGCCGTCGTCCAGCCCGGCCTCGTCCTCGACCGCCTCCAGGAGGCCGCCGCCCCGCACGGCCTGCGCTTCGGCCCCGACCCGTCCACCCACAGCCGCTGCACGCTCGGCGGCATGATCGGCAACAACTCGTGCGGCTCCCACTCGGTGGCGTGGGGCACGACGGCGGACAGTGTGCGCGAGCTGTCGGTGCTCACGGCGCGGGGGCGGCCGTCGCGGCTCGGACCCGGCTGGGCCGGGGCGCCTGAGGGCCTGCGCGCGCTGGTCGACGGCGACCTGGCGCGCCTGCGCACCGGCTTCCCGGACCTCCCCCGCCGCATCTCCGGCTACGCGCTGGACGCGCTGCTGCCGGAGAACGGCGCGGACGTGGCCCGCTCCTTCTGCGGCTCGGAGGGCACGCTGGGCGTGCTGACGGAGGCGGTGGTCGGGCTGGTCGAGGCGCCGGGGGCACGTGCGCTGGCGGTCCTCGGATACGCCGACGAGGCCGGGGCGGCGGAGGCGGCCGCCGGGCTGCTGCCCCTCGGACCGCTGACCGTGGAGGGCATGGCGGTGGACCTGGTCCCGTCCACGGAGGGGCTGCCGAGGGGCGGAGCGTGGCTGTTCGTGGAGACGGGCGGCGACTCGGAGGCGGAGGCACGGGCGGCCGCCGAGGCGGTCGTGCGGGCGGCGGACGACGCCGTGGACGCGCTGGTGGTGACCGACCCGGCCGGTCAGCGGGCGCTGTGGCGTGTCCGGGAGGACGCGAGTGGCACGGCGACGCGGATGCCGGACGGTTCGGAGGCGTGGCCCGGCTGGGAGGACTGCGCGGTGCCCCCGGCGCGGCTGGGCGGTTACCTGCGGGACTTCAGGGCGCTGCTGACCGCCCACGGCCTGCGCGGCACGCCGTACGGACACTTCGGCGACGGCTGCATCCACGTACGCATCGACTTCGACCTGCTGACGGACGCCGGGGTCGCCCGTTTCCGCCGCTTCTCCCAGGAGCTGGCGGACGTGGTCGTGGCGCACGGCGGCTCGCTCTCCGGGGAGCACGGGGACGGGCAGGCCCGGGCGGAGCTGCTGCCGAGGATGTACGGCGAGGAGACGGTGGCGCTCTTCGAACGCGCGAAGGGCGTCTGGGACCCGGACGACCTCCTCAACCCCGGGATGCTGGTCCGTCCGGCCCCGCTCGACACGAACCTCCGCTTCTCCGTCCTGCCGCGCGAGCCGGTGGACGTGGAGTTCGGCTACCCGTCCGACGGCGGCGACTTCTCGGCGGCGGTGCGCCGCTGCGTCGGCGTCGCGAAGTGCCGTACGACGTCGGTGACCGGCTCAGGGGTGATGTGTCCCTCCTTCCGGGCCACGGGGGACGAACAGCACTCCACGCGGGGCCGCGCCCGCCTGCTGCACGAGATGCTCGCCGGTGAGGTGGTGACGGACGGCTGGCGTTCGACGGAGGTCCGGGACGCCCTCGACCTGTGCCTGTCCTGCAAGGGCTGCCGCTCGGACTGCCCGGTCGAGGTCGACATGGCCACGTACAAGGCGGAGTTCCTGCACCACCACTACGCCGGCCGCCGCCGTCCGGCCGCCCACTACACGATGGGCCGGCTGCCGGTGTGGCTGCGCTGGGCGGCGCGGGCGCGGGTGGCTCCGGTCGTCAACGCGCTCGCGTCCGTGGGGCCGTTGACGGCGGTGGCGAAACGGCTGGGCGGGATCGCGGAGGAACGGGACGTGCCTCGGCTGGCGGCGCAGACGTTCAGCCGGTGGTGGCGCGGACGCGGAGGACCCGCCGGCGGGGGCGACTTGGTGGTCCTGTGGCCCGACACCTTCACCGAGCACCTCTCCCCCTCCGTCGGCCGGGCGGCCGTACGCGTGCTGGAGGCGGCGGGGCTGCGGGTGGTGCTGCCGCCCACCTTGCGGGGGCGTGCCGTGGTCGGCGACGGTACGTCGAGGTCGGCGGCCTCGCTCCTGACCGTCCGCCGGGGCCGGGTCTGCTGCGGTCTGACGTACGTGTCGACGGGCCAACTGGACCGCGCACGCACGGTGATGCGCCGCACACTGGACCTGATGGCGCCGGTACTGGAGACCTCGGCGCCGGTCGTCGTGCTGGAACCGAGCTGCGCCGCCGCCCTGCGCACGGACCTGCCCGAGCTGCTGCACGACGATCCGCGAGCCGCCCGCCTCGCCTCCCGCGTCCTGACCTTCGCGCAGGCCCTGGATCGCCACGCTCCCGACTGGACCCCGCCGGTCGTGAACCTCCCGGCGGTCGGCCAGACCCACTGCCACCAGCACGCGGTGCTGGGCGACGCGGCCGACCGCCGCCTGCGCGAGGCGGCGGGCCTGACCGGTGAGCTGAGCGGCGGCTGCTGCGGTCTCGCGGGGAACTTCGGTTTCGAGGACGGCCACTACGAGGTGTCGGTGGCGTGTGCGGAGGACCAGCTGCTGCCCGCGGTGCGCCAGGCGCCCGACGGGGCGGTGGTCCTGGCGGACGGCTTCTCGTGCCGGACGCAGCTGGAGCAGCTGGGCGGGGTGCGGGGGCGGCATCTGGCGGAGGTGCTGGCCGAGGGGCTGGAGGAAGCGTGAGGCGGGTCACGGCCGGTGGAACTCGACCTCGGGGCGGGATGCCGTGGGGCCGTCGAGCAGGGGCTGGGGGATGCCGCGCAGGTGCAGGTCGAAGAAGGCGGCGACGTAGTCGCGGGTGATGTGCCAACTCCGCTCACCCGACAGCGGCGCCTCCGGGTCCGGCGGCAGTCCGAGCCGGTCGGCGAGCCAGGGGAAGTCGGTGAAGGAGAAGTGCCCGGCCCCTTCGACGGTCAGCCAGCGCTTCCAGCCGTGCAGACGGTCCCAGGCGCCGTCCCAGTCGGTGATGTCGCCGCCGGGGCTGTGGACGTTCTCCGCGCCGAGCATCATGAAGGGCCGCCCGCCGAGCCCTGCCCCGGCGTCGTCGACGAAGAAGTTGCCGTCGAGATCGGCGCCGGCCCGCACCCGGCGGTCGGCGGCCATGGTCGCCGCGGCGGTCGCCCCGCCGATCGAATGCCCGGCTGCCCCGATCCGCCGGGCGTCGATCGTGCGGGCCAGCGCCCCGGCCCTGCGGCGGTCCGTCAGCTCGTCGAGCACGAACGACAGGTCGGCCGCCCTCCCGCGCACCACGGCGGCCAGCTCCGAGCGCCCGTCGACCTCTTCGCAGGCCACGCAGGGCGGAATCCGGCCCCCGGGGAACTCCGTGGCGAGCGATTCGTGGGCGTGGTCCACGGCGGCGACGACGTAACCGCGACTGGCCAGGTCGTCGGCGAGCGAGGTGAGCGTGGTGCGCGGCATCCCGAATCCGGGGGACAGCAGCACCAGCGGGAAGCGTCCCGGCGCCGGGGCGGCGCCGACCCGCGCGTGCGTCCGGGTGCCGGCCAGCGTCTCGGCCGGCACGACACCGGTCAGGTTTCTGGCCTCCAGCAGGAGCCGTGCCTCGTCGGTCGTCACATACGGCGCCGGTGACCCGGCTCCCGCCCGGCGGGCCGGGTACGACACGGACACCAGCAACTCCCGCCCCCGCGCCGTCGGCACCCAGGGGTCGGTGCGGTGCCGGTCGACGAGGTGCAGGGTGCGGCGCCCCACCGGGTGCGGTCCGGCGGGGCGCGGCAGCTCGGGTGTGACGGTGGTGCGCGTCCCCGGCACCGAGTACGGCGCCTGCGCGTGCGCCTGCTGAGAGGCCGTCGCGGGCCCGGCGCCCAAGAGGGGGACGGCCACCGCGCACGTCAGCAGGGCGGCCACTGCGGTTCTGCGTGATCTTGTCGGCATGCGATGAAACTAGGTCCCCGACTGCGCTCGGCACATCATCCTGAGCGCTGCTTCGGCCTACGACCAGGGGGCGACGCCGGAGGGCGGGGTGGTACCGCGGGGCGACGGGAGAGGGGCGGCCCGGGTCGTTCCGTGAGCCGAGCCTGTTCGAGTCCGTCCTCACCGCCGCCCGCCCGCCCTAGTCCCGTACCACCCGATGACGGAGGTGGACGACTCCCGAGCCGAAGCGGCGGGTCTCGACGAGTTCCAGATCCACTCGGCGTTCGCTCCTGGGGAAGTACGGGATGCCGCCGCCGACCAGCACCGGGTAGACCATCGTCCGGTACTCGTCGATCAGGCCGGCCTCGGCCGCCTGGGCGGCGAGGGTCGCGCCGCCGATCGCGATCTCGCCCTCCCCGGGTTCGCCCCGCAGCCGCTCGATCTCCTCCGCCACCCCGCCGGACGCCAGGCGGGCCCGGCCCCGCACCGTCGGCAGCGTGGTGGAGAACACCACCTTGGGGAGCGGGTTCCAGAGCGCGGCCCATTCCAGCTCGGCGTCGGCGAGCGCGCCCTCCTGCTCGGCGTCCTCCCAGTACAGCATCGTCTCGTACAGCCGCCGTCCCATGAGATGGACGCCGACCTGCCGGATCTCGTCGATCCAGAACCGGAAGACGTCCGGATCGGGCGCCCCCCAGGCGAAGTCGCCGTCCGGCCCGACGACGTAGCCGTCGAGCGAGACGTTCATCGAGTAGGCCACGTCGCGCATCAGCAGTCCTTCTCGGTACGACGGACGGACGGGTCCGACCGTACGCCCGTCCGCCCCGGTCACTTCCCGAAGCGGTACTTCAGGTGTGTCGCCAGGGAGGTGTGGACCACCCGGACCGGTTCGAGGCCGCTGCGGACCGCGCCCGGTCCCTCGAAGAGCCGCAGGCCGGCGCCGAGGAGTGTCGGCACCACGTGGAGCTGGAGCTCGTCGATGAGGCCCGCCCCGAGGTACTGGCGCACCGTGTCCGCGCCGCCCGCGATGTCGACGTTGCGGTCCCCGGCGGCGGCCTTGGCCTGCTCCAGGGCGCTGTGGATGCCGTCGGTGACGAAGGTGAAGGTGGTGCCGCCCTCCTTGACCAGGGCGGGGCGGGGGCGGTTGGTGAGGACGAAGACCGGGGTGCGGAAGGGCGGGTTGTCGCCCCAGAACGCCTCGCCCGTGTCGTACATCGTCCGGCCCATGACCACGGCTCCGGTGGCGTCGAACCACTCGCGGACCAGTTCGGAGTCGCGGTTCTCCACGCCACCGGTCATGCCCTGGCGCTCGCGCCAGCTCGCCAGGGTGTGGATCCAGTCGAAGATCGGCTCGCCGCCGTCGCCGCCCGGGTTGTCGAGGGTGACGTTCGGGCCGGCGAGGCAGCCGTCGAGCGTGATGGCCAGGTCCGCGGTCACGGTGGCGGTCATGGGGGTGCTCCTCGGGTGGTGGTGTGCGCTGTCTTCACCCTTGCGTCGATCGGGGGCCGGCGCTTTCGACACGTCCCGCGAAGACGGTTCAGGGAGCCGTCTCGCCCCGCACCAACGGGCGGCACACCGGCTGTACGTCCTCGGGCAGGTCGTCCGGGTGGCACCAGCGGGCCTCCAGGATCTCGAGCGGGTCGAGGCGCAGTTCCCCGCCCAGCAGGCGTGCCTCGTACGCCACCTCCAGACGGGTGCGCAGGCCGCTGTTCAGCATGACGAGGCGGCCCGTCTCCACGTCCAGGCCGGTCTCCTCCTTGACCTCCCGGACCACGGTGTGGCGGAAGTCCTCACCCTTGTGCGCGAAGCCGCTCGGCAGGCCCCACTGACGGCCCGGGGCCCACATCCGGTGCTTCAGCATCAGCACCCGCCCCTCGTCGTCCCGCACGACACCGGTCACGCCGACCACGAACTTGGCGTTCACCAGCCACATCACGCGGCTCTGCACGGGTCGCAGCAGGCGCCAGAGGCGGGTCAGGAGTCGTCTCACGCTGCGGACGGTACCCGGTCGTCCCGCGGCCGGGGGCGGGCGGCCCCGCTCGCCTGACGGACATGCGTTGACAGGCGTACGCCCCGGACCTGACAGTTGCGTAAAAGAGTTACGTGCCTGACAGAGTCCATTACTCTGGACCGTGCCGTACAGCGTGATGAACGACGTCCACCCGCACACCGTCCCGGAGCCCCCGTGAGCACCCCCAGCACCGACCCCGGCACCTCGTCCCCGGCCGTCGCGGCACCCGTGGCCGCCCCCGCGGCCTCCCCCGACGCCGCGCAGGGCGGCGGCCGGTGGGGTTCCCTCGGGCCGGTCGGACTCGTTCTCGCCGGCGGGCTCTCCGTGCAGTTCGGGGCCGCGCTGGCGGTGAGCCTGATGCCCCGGGCCGGTGCGCTCGGCGTGGTGACGCTGCGGCTGGCCGTGGCCGCCGCCGTGCTGCTGATCGTCTGCCGGCCCCGGCTGCGCGGGCACTCGCGGGCCGACTGGGGCACGGTCGTCGTCTTCGGCATCGCCATGGCCGGCATGAACGGCCTCTTCTACCAGGCCGTCGACCGCATCCCCCTCGGCCCCGCCGTCACCCTGGAGGTGCTCGGCCCGCTCGCCCTGTCCGTCTTCGCCTCCCGCCGCGCCGTCAACCTGGTCTGGGCCGGCCTCGCGCTGGCCGGCGTCTTCCTGCTCAGCGGCGGCGGCTTCGACAGCCTCGACCCGGCCGGTGCCGCCTTCGCGCTCGGGGCGGGCGTCATGTGGGCGGCGTACATCGTCTTCAGCGCCCGTACCGGCCGGCGCTTCCCGCAGGCCGACGGGCTGGCCCTGGCGATGGCGGTCGGCGCGGTGCTGTTCCTGCCGCTGGGCATCGCCGAGTCGGGCACGAAGCTCTTCGACCCGACGACGCTGGCGCTCGGCGCCGGGGTGGCCCTGCTCTCCTCCGTGCTGCCCTACACCCTCGAACTGCTCGCCCTGCGCCGCCTGCCGGCGCCGACCTTCGCCATCCTCATGAGCCTGGAGCCCGCCATCGCCGCGGCGGCCGGTTTCCTCATCCTCGACCAGGCCCTGTCCGCCACCCAGTCCGCCGCCATCGCCCTGGTGATCGCGGCGAGCATGGGCGCGGTGCGGACCCAGGTGGGGCGCGGGCGGCGGGTGAAGGCGGTCCCGGACCTGCCGTAGGGGCGGTCTTCCGCCGGGCCCCGGCCCGGGGGACCGTCCCCCGTACCGCATAGGCTGCGGACCTGGTCATCTCATCGGGATCATGGGGAGGGAACCGATGAACCACGCGGCCGAGGTCTTCCAGCCTTTGCAGGACGACGATCCGCGCGCGGTGGGCGGCTACCGGCTCGCCGCCCGGCTCGGGGCGGGCGGCATGGGGCGGGTCTACCTGTCGCACACCCGGGGCGGCCGGCCCGTGGCCATCAAGGTCGTACGGTCGGAACTGGCCGACGACCACACCTTCCGGCGGCGCTTCGGCCGCGAGATCAAGTCGGCCCGGAAGGTGAAGGGCGCCTACACCGCCGAACTGATCGACGCCGACGCCGACGGCACCCCGCCCTGGCTGGCCACGCTGTACGTGCCCGGGCCCTCCCTGTCGGGCGCCGTCGCCCGGAGCGGGCCGCTGCCGGTGCCGGCGGTGCTGTGGCTGATGGCGGGGGTCGCCGAGGCGCTGCAGGCCATCCACGGCGCGGGCATCGTGCACCGGGACCTCAAGCCGTCGAACGTCCTGCTCGCCTCCGACGGGCCCCGCGTCATCGACTTCGGCATCTCCGTCGCCGCCGACAGCACCGCGCACACCGCCACGGGCTCCGCCATCGGCACGCCCCAGTACATGGCGCCCGAGCAGGCCTCCGGGGGCGACGTCACGGCGGCGACCGACATCTTCTCGCTCGGGCAGACGGCCGCGTTCGCGGCGCTGGGCAGGCCGCTGTACGGCGACGGGCCGGCCGCCACCGTGCTGTACCGGATCGTCCACTCGCAGCCCGACCTGTCCGGGCTGCCCGAACGCCTGCGCGACCTGCTCGGCCGGTGCCTGGCCGCCGACCCCGAGGACCGGGCCACCCCGGTCGAGGTCGTCGAGTGGTGCCGCCGGGAGCTGGGCCGGGACGGCGAGGAGGAAGCCGGTTCGGCCGTGTGGCGGGAGATCGCCGGGCCTGCGGTGACCGTTCCGCCGCCGGTCGCGGCCACGGGGCCGGCGACCGCCGCGGTCCCGGTCCCGGCCCCGGGCACCACCGCGGCGCACACGCGGCCGTGGACGGCTCCGCAGCCGGCCGTCGCGCAGTGGCCGGGCGCCGCCCAGTGGCCCGCCGGTCCGTACGGCACCACCGCGCCGCAGCGGCAGGACGGCCCGGAGGAGCGCAAGCGCCGCCGGAGACGCGTCGCGCTGATCACGGGCGCGGCCCTGGCCGCGGGCGCGCTCGCGGTCACCGCGGCGTGGACGGTCCTCGACGCGGCGTGGGACGGCGTACGGGACCGCACCCGGGACACGGCGGCGTCCGCGTCCGGGACGCCGGGTACGGGGGCGGGCGGGTCTTCGACGCCGGGGGGTGCGAAATCCGGGGGCGCGGCGTCCGGCGCGGCGGCGCAGGAGGGTTCCGGTTCGGAGGACGAGTCGGAGTCGGCGGCAGGGCCCGGAGGCGGCGCGTCCGACGCGTCGGGAGTTCCGGCCGACGGCTCAGTCGCCGGATCCGCAACGCCAAAGGCCCGGGCCCACACGGGTGTGTGGCTGGACGCCGAGCGCTCGGTCACGATCAGGGACGGGAAGCGCCGCAAGCCCTCCGACGGAGACTTCCGCTTCGGCTGCGCGGAGGTCGGCTGCGAGCTGGAGAGCGACACCAGCGTGCTCATGCTGATGTACCGCGAACCGGGCACCACTTACGACGACTGCCGGCTCATGACCGCCAACCACGAGAACCGCAGTGTTCCGTTGGCCGCAGTGGCGGCCGGTAGCGAGATCTGCGTCAGGCACCGCAACGGGGACATCGCCCTGCTCGTCGTCCAGACGAAGTCGACCGCGATGCCGGACCTCGCCTTCCTGACTGCGGACATGACGGTCTGGCGCGCGGACTGAGGTCGCGGCACCACCACGAGGGAGCCTGGCGCCCCTCACCGTGGAGCAAAATCATGCAAGCATGCTTGATTGTTACTCCGGCCCCTGCCATGCTCCCCTCACCGCGCCGCACACCGCCGTGCCCGAGGGGAGCGCCCCGTGTCCGACCCGACGCCCGTGATCGACGACCTGCGCGAGGAGAGCGAGGAACTCGACGCGCTGGTAGCCGCGTTGAGCCCGGATCAGTGGCGGCTCGTCACGCCGGCGCCCGGCTGGACGATCGCCCACCAGATCGCGCATCTGCTCTGGACCGACCGCGCCGCCCTGGTCGCCGTCACCGACGAGGACGGCTTCGGCACCCTGGTCGAGCAGGCCCTCGCCGCGCCCGGCCGGTACGTCGACGACGGTGCCGAGGAGGGTGCCCGGCAGGAGCCGGCCGCGCTGCTGGCCGCCTGGCGGGACGGACGCACCGCCCTCGACAAGGCGCTGCGCGCGTCGGCCCCCGGCGCCCGCTTCCCCTGGTACGGCCCGCCCATGGCCGCCGCCTCCATGGCCACCGCCCGCCTGATGGAGACCTGGGCACACGGCCTCGACATCGCCGACACCCTCGGCGTCACCCGGCCGCCCACCGACCGCCTGCGGCACGTCGCCCGCATCGGCGTCCGCGCCCGGGACTTCGCCTACGCCGCCCACGGACTCACCCCGCCCGCGGAGCGGTTCCGCGTCGAACTCACCGGGCCGGGCGGGGACGTGTGGGCGTACGGCCCCGAGGACGCCCCGCAGCGTGTCACCGGCCCCGCCCTCGACTTCTGCCTCCTCGCCACCCAGCGTGCCCACCGCGCCGACCTCGCGCTCACCGCCGAGGGCCCGGACGCCGACCGCTGGCTGGACATCGCCCAGGCCTTCGCCGGACCGCCCGGAGCCGGACGCCCGCCGGGAGCCGGACGCCCGCCGAAGAGGGAGTCCCGGTGAACGTGCTCCGTGTCGGCAACGCCTCCGGCTTCTACGGCGACCGCTTCGGCGCCATGCGCGAGATGCTCGCCGGCGGGCCCCTGGACGTCCTCACCGGTGACTACCTCGCCGAGCTGACCATGCTGATCCTCGGCCGGGACAGGATGAAGGACCCCGGCGCCGGGTACGCCCGCACCTTCCTGCGGCAACTGGAGGAGTGCCTCGGCCTCGCCCGGGAGCGGGGCGTGCGCATCGTCGCCAACGCCGGGGGCCTCAACCCGGCCGGTCTCGCCGACGCCGTACGCGCCCTGGCCGGCCGGCTCGGCATCCCCGTCCGCGTCGCGCACGTCGAGGGCGACGACCTGACCGCCGCCCACCCGGGAGCGCTGGCCGCCCACGCCTACCTGGGCGGCTTCGGCATCGCGGAGTGCCTGCGGGCCGGCGCCGACGTGGTCGTCACGGGCCGCGTCACCGACGCCGCGCTGGTCACCGGGCCCGCCGCCGCGCACTTCGGCTGGGGGCCCACGGAGTACGACCGGCTGGCGGGCGCGGTCGTCGCCGGGCACCTGCTGGAGTGCGGGGCGCAGGCCACCGGCGGCAACTACGCCTTCTTCCGGGACGGCGACGTACGGCACCCCGGCTTCCCGCTCGCCGAACTGCACGCCGACGGCACCTGTGTCATCACCAAGCACGACGGCACCGGCGGCTTCGTCGACGCCGGCACCGTCACCGCCCAGCTGCTGTACGAGACGGGCGGCGCCCGGTACGCCGGGCCCGACGTGACCGCTCGGCTCGACACCGTGCGGCTCACCCAGGACGGCCCCGACCGCGTCCGCGTCGAGGGCGTGCGGGGCGAGCCACCGCCCCCCACCCTCAAGGTCGGCCTGAACCGCCTCGGCGGCTTCCGCAACGAGGTCGCCTTCGTCCTCACCGGCCTCGACGTCGAGGCCAAGGCCGCGCTGGTGCGGGCCCAGATGGAACCCGCCCTCGCCGGGGTCGCCGACGTCCGCTGGGACCTGGTCCGCACCGACCGGGCCGACGCGCCGACCGAGGAGACGGCCGGCGCGCTGCTGCGGCTCGTCGTCCGGGACGCCGACCAGCGGGTCGTGGGGCGGGCGTTGAGCGGCGCGGCGATCGAACTGGCCCTCGCGAGCTACCCCGGGTTCCATGTGCTCGCGCCGCCCGGGAAGGGCGCGCCCTACGGCGTGTTCGAGGCCGCCCACGTCCCGCAGGACACCGTCGACCACGTCGCCGTCCTCCCGGAGGGGCGCCGGGTCCCGGTGCCGGCCGCCCGGGACACCGCCGTACTCCGCCCCGTACCCGGACCACCTCTGCCCGAGCCCCTCCCGCCCGGCCCCGTCCGCCGCGCCCCCCTCGGCCTCGTCGCCGGCGCCCGCAGCGGCGACAAGGGAGGCGACGCCAACGTCGGCGTGTGGGCGCGGACCGACGACGCCTGGCGGTGGCTCGCGCACGAGCTGACCGCCGACCGGTTCCGCGAACTGATCCCCGAGGCCCGCGACCTGCCCGTCACCCGGCACCAGCTCCCCAACCTGCGCGCCCTCAACTTCGTCGTCGAGGGCATCCTCGGCGAGGGCGTCGCAGCCCAGGCCCGATTCGACCCGCAGGCCAAGGCGCTCGGCGAATGGCTGCGCGCCCGGCACCTGGACATACCGGAGACTCTCCTGTGACCGTCAGCCCGGAGGTACAGCCGTGACCGTCCTCGCCTCCGCCCTCGACCCCACCGCCCCCGACCACCGCGCGAACCGCGAGGCCATGCTCGCCAAACTCGCCGACCTGGACGCCGAACACGCCAAGGCCCTCGCGGGCGGCGGCGACAAGTACGTCGCCCGGCACCGCGAGCGGGGCAAGCTGCTGGCCCGCGAGCGCGTCGAACTGCTCCTCGACCCCGACACCCCCTTCCTCGAACTGTCCCCGCTCGCGGCCTGGGGGAGCGAGTACGCCGTCGGCGCCTCCCTCGTCACCGGCATCGGCGTCGTCGAGGGCGTCGAGTGCCTGATCACCGCCAACGACCCGACCGTGCGCGGCGGCGCCAGCAACCCCTGGTCGCTGAAGAAGGCCCTGCGCGCCAACGACATCGCCCTCGCCAACCGGCTGCCCTGCATCAGCCTCGTCGAGTCCGGCGGCGCCGACCTGCCCTCGCAGAAGGAGATCTTCATCCCGGGCGGCGCGATCTTCCGGGACCTGACCCGGCTGTCGGCGGCCGGCATCCCCACCGTCGCCGTCGTCTTCGGCAACTCCACGGCCGGAGGCGCCTACATCCCCGGCATGTCCGACCACGTGATCATGGTCAAGGAGCGGGCGAAGGTGTTCCTCGGCGGGCCGCCGCTGGTCAAGATGGCCACCGGCGAGGAGAGCGACGACGAGTCGCTGGGCGGCGCCGGGATGCACGCCCGCACCTCGGGCCTCGCCGACTACTTCGCCGTGGACGAACCGGACGCGCTGCGGCAGGCCCGTCGCGTCGTCGCCCGGCTGGGCCACCGCAAGGCGTACCCCGATCCACCGCTCGCCGAGCCCCCGAAGTACGACCCGGAGGACCTGCTCGGCGTCGTCCCCGCCGACCTCAAGGCCCCCTTCGACCCGCGCGAGGTCATCGCCCGCGTCGTCGACGCCTCCGACTTCGACGAGTTCAAGCCCCTGTACGGGACGAGCCTGACGACCGGCTGGGCGAGCCTGCACGGCTACCCGGTCGGCATCCTCGCCAACGCCCAGGGGGTGCTCTTCAGCGAGGAGTCGCAGAAGGCCGCCCAGTTCATCCAGCTCGCCAACCAGCGTGACATCCCGCTCCTCTTCCTCCACAACACCACCGGCTACATGGTCGGCAAGGAGTACGAGCAGGGCGGCATCATCAAGCACGGCGCCATGATGATCAACGCGGTCTCCAACTCCCGCGTCCCCCACCTCTCCGTCCTCCTGGGCGCCTCCTACGGCGCCGGCCACTACGGCATGTGCGGCCGCGCCTACGACCCCCGCTTCCTCTTCGCCTGGCCCAGCGCCAAGTCCGCCGTCATGGGGCCGCAGCAGCTCGCGGGGGTCCTCTCCATCGTCGCCCGTCAGTCCGCCGCCGCGAAGGGGCAGCCCTACGACGACGAGGGCGACGCGGCGCTGCGCGCCATGGTGGAGCAGCAGATCGAGTCCGAGTCGCTGCCCATGTTCCTGTCCGGGCGGCTCTACGACGACGGCGTCATCGACCCGCGCGACACCCGCACCGTCCTCGGCCTGTGCCTGTCCGCCGTCCACACCGCGCCCTACGAGGGCGCGCGCGGTGGCTTCGGCGTCTTCCGGATGTGAGGAGCCACGTGATTACTTCCGTCCTCGTCGCCAACCGCGGCGAGATCGCCTGCCGCGTCTTCCGCACCTGCCGCGAGTCGGGCATCCGGACCGTCGCCGTGCACTCGGACGCCGACGAGAACGCCCTCCACGCGCGCGTGGCCGACGCGGCCGTACGGCTGCCGGGCACCGCCTCCGCCGACACCTATCTGCGCGGCGACCTGATCGTGAAGGCCGCGATCGCCGCCGGCGCGGACGCCGTCCACCCCGGCTACGGCTTCCTCTCCGAGAACGCCGACTTCGCGCGCGCCGTACGGGACGCCGGGCTGGTGTGGATCGGGCCGCCGCCGGAGGCGATCGAGGCGATGGCGTCCAAGACCCGCGCCAAGGAACTGCTGGGCATCGCGCCCCTCGCCGCCGTCACCGAGGCGGACCTGCCGGTGCTGGTGAAGGCGGCGGCCGGTGGCGGCGGGCGCGGCATGCGCGTCGTACGGCGCCTCGCCGACCTCGACGCCGAACTGACCGCCGCCCGCGCGGAGGCCGTGAGCGCGTTCGGCGACGGCGAGGTGTTCGTCGAGCCGTACGTGGAGGGCGGCCGCCACGTCGAGGTGCAGGTCCTCGCGGACGCCCACGGCACGGTGTGGGCGCTCGGCACCCGCGACTGCTCCCTCCAGCGCCGCCACCAGAAGGTGATCGAGGAGGCCCCGGCACCGGGACTGAGCGCGGCACTCACTCAGGAGCTGTACGAGCAGGCGGTCCGCGCCGCCCGCGCGGTGGACTACGTCGGCGCCGGGACGGCCGAGTTCCTGGTCGACGCCGGCGAGCGGGCGCACTTCCTGGAGATGAACACCCGCCTCCAGGTCGAACACCCGGTCACGGAGGCGGTCTTCGGCGTCGACCTCGTCGCCCTCCAGCTCCGGATCGCCGAGGGCCACGCCCTGGAGACCGACCCCCCGCCCGCTCGCGGTCACGCCGTGGAGGCCCGCCTGTACGCCGAGGACCCGGCGAACGCCTGGGCCCCGCAGACCGGCCGCCTGCACCGCCTCGCCGTCCCCGACGGCGTCCGCCTCGACACCGGCTACACCGACGGCGACGACATCGGCGTCCACTACGACCCGATGCTGGCCAAGGCCGTCGCCCACGCGCCCACCCGCGCGGAGGCCGTCCGCCGCCTCGCCGGTGCCCTGGAACGGGCGGCGATCCACGGCCCGGCCACCAACCGGGACCTGCTCGTCCGCTCGCTGCGGCACGAGGAGTTCACGTCCGCCCGCATGGACACCGGCTTCTACGACCGCCACCTGGCCGGCCTGACCTCACCGGCGCCGGACCCCCTCGCCCCGCTCGCCGCCGCCCTGGCCGACGCCCACGGCCGCTCCCGGTTCGGCGGCTGGCGGAACGTCCCGTCACAGCCGCAGGTCAAGCGGTACACCATGGCCGGCGAGGAACACGAGGCCCGCTACCGCCACACCCGCACCGGTCTCACCGCCGACGGCGTACGCGTCGTCCACGCCGACGCCCACCTCGTCGTCCTCGAATCCGACGGCGTACGGCGCCGCTACGAGGTCGCCCGCTACGGCGACCGGATCCACGTGGGCGCCACCCGCCTCACCGCCCTGCCCCGCTTTCCCGACCCCACCGCCCAGCACGCCCCGGGCTCCCTCCTGGCCCCCATGCCCGGCACGGTCGTCCGCGTCGCGGAGGGCCTGACGGAGGGGGCTGCCGTGGAGGCGGGCCAACCCCTGCTCTGGCTGGAGGCGATGAAGATGGAACACAAGATCACCGCCCCGGCCACCGGCACGCTCACCGACCTGAAGGCCGTACCCGGTCAGCAGGTCACGGTGGGCTCTGTGCTGGCGGTGGTGCAGGCCACCTAGGGGCCCCGGGGCCGCCTCGAGTATGCGGCTCCGCCGCGTGGGCGCGACCGGCCACGACGAAACCCGCACCCGAAGGAGCACAGTGACCACCCTCATCGAATCCGAAGAGCACAAGTCCCTCCGCGAAGCGGTGTCCACCTTCGCCAGGAACCACCCCCGCACCCTCGGCACCGACAACAAACACTTCTGGCAGGCCGCGGCCAAGCTCGGCTACATAGGCGTCAACCTGCCGGAGGCGTACGGCGGAGGGGGCGGCGGCATCACCGAACTCTCCCTCGTCCTCGAAGAGATGGGCGCCTCCGGCAACCCCCTGCTCATGATGATCGTCTCCCCGGCGATCTGCGGCACCGTCATCTCCCGCTTCGGAACCGAGGAACAGAAGCGCGTGTGGCTCCCGCCACTCGCCGACGGCACCCGCCTCATGGCCTTCGGCATCACCGAACCCGACGCCGGCTCCAACAGCCACCGCATCACCACCACCGCACGCCGCGACGCCGCCACCGGCGACTGGCTCCTGACCGGCCGCAAGGTCTTCGTCTCCGGCGTCGACATCGCCGACGCCACCCTGATCGTCGGCCGCACCGAGGACGCCCGCACCGGCAAGCTCAAGCCCTGCCTGTTCATCGTGGACCGCGACACCCCCGGCTTCGAGCGCCGCCCCATCGACATGGAACTCAACGCCGCCGAGAAGCAGTTCGAGCTGACCCTCGACGAGGTCCGGCTGCCCGCCGACGCGCTCGTCGGCGACGAGGACGCCGGTCTCCTCCAGCTCTTCGCCGGGCTCAACCCCGAGCGCATCATGACGGCGGCGTTCGGCATCGGCATGGGCCGCTACGCGCTCTCCCGCGCCCTGGAGTACGCCCGTGAGCGCACCGTCTGGAAGACCCCCATCGGCGCCCACCAGGCCATCGCCCACCCCCTCGCCCAGGCCCACATCGACCTCGAACTGGCCCGCCTGATGACGCAGAAGGCCGCCCACCTCTACGACGCCGGTGACGACATGGGCGCCGGCGAGGCCGCCAACATGGCCAAGTACGCCGCCGGAGAGGCCTGCGTGAAGGCCGTCGACCAGGCCGTGCACACCCTCGGCGGCAACGGCCTCACCTGCGAGTTCGGGCTCGCCCAGCTGATAACGGCCTCCCGCGTGGCCCGCATCGCCCCCGTGAGCAGGGAGATGATCCTCAACTACGTCTCCCACCAGACCCTGGGCCTGCCCAAGTCGTACTAGACCGCGTTCTGGACCTGTTGGAGGAACCGTGTTCCGCAGTGAGTACGCAGACGTCCCGCCCGTCGACCTGCCCATCCACGACGCCGTGCTCGGCCGGGCCGCCGGGTACGGCGACGGCCCGGCGCTGATCGACGGCACCGACGGCACCACCCTCACCTACGAACAGGTGGACCGGTTCCACCGGCGCGTCGCCGCCGCCCTCGCCGAGGCCGGCGTGCGCAAGGGCGACGTACTCGCCCTGCACAGCCCCAACACGGTCGCCTTCCCGCTCGCCTTCTACGCCGCCACCCGCGCCGGTGCCTCGGTCACCACCGTGCACCCGCTCGCCACGGCCGAGGAGTTCGCCAAGCAGCTGAAGGACTGCGCGGCCCGCTGGATCGTCACCGTCTCACCCCTGCTGGACACCGCCCGCCGGGCCGCCGGACTCGCGGGCGGCGTCCAGGAGATCCTCGTCTGCGACAGCGCGCCCGGCCACCGCTCGCTCGTCGACATGCTGGCCTCCACCGCGCCCGAACCGTCCGTCGGCATCGACCCCGCCGAGGACGTCGCCGTACTGCCGTACTCCTCCGGCACCACCGGCACCCCCAAGGGCGTGATGCTCACCCACCGGCAGATCGCCACCAACCTCGCCCAGCTCGAACCGGCGATCCCGGCCGCCCCGGGCGAACGGGTCCTCGCGGTGCTCCCCTTCTTTCACATCTACGGTTTGACGGCCCTCGTGAACGCGCCGCTGCGGCTCGGCGCCACCGTCGTCGTGCTGCCCCGCTTCGACCTGGAGCAGTTCCTCGCGGCCATCCAGAACCACCGCATCACCGGCCTGTACGTCGCCCCGCCGATCGTGCTCGCCCTCGCCAAGCACCCTCTGGTAGCCGACTACGACCTCTCCTCCCTGAAGTACGTCATCAGCGCCGCCGCCCCCCTGGACGCGAACCTCGCCGCCGCCTGTTCGCGCCGGCTCGGCCTGCCGCCCGTCGGCCAGGCCTACGGCATGACCGAACTGTCCCCGGGCACCCACGTCGTCCCCCTCGACGCCATGCACGCCGCCCCGCCCGGAACCGTCGGCAAGCTCATCGCGGGGACCGAGATGCGCGTCGTCTCCCTCGACGACCCCGGCAAGGACCTCCCCGCCGGCGAGTCCGGCGAGATCCTCATCCGCGGACCCCAGGTCATGAAGGGCTACCTCGGCCGCCCCGACGCCACCGCCGCCATGATCGACGAGGAGGGATGGCTGCACACCGGGGACGTCGGGCACGTGGACGGTGACGGCTGGCTCTTCGTCGTCGACCGCGTCAAGGAACTGATCAAGTACAAGGGCTTCCAGGTCGCCCCCGCCGAACTCGAAGCCCTCCTGCTCACCCACCCCGGCATCGCCGACGCCGCCGTCATCGGCACCCGCAACGACGACGGCAACGAGGTCCCGCACGCCCACGTGGTGCGCAGGACCACCGCACCCGCTCCGACCGAGGCGGAGATCATGACGTACGTCGCCGAGCGCGTCGCCCCCTACAAACGCGTCCGCGCGGTCACCTTCGTCGACGACGTGCCCCGGGCGGCCAGCGGCAAGATCCTCCGCCGGGAACTGCGGGGCCGCGCATGAGCCTCGTCGCCCGCGCCCGGGAGCGGGGCGTCGAGACCCTCACCCTCGACTCCCCGCACAACCGCAACGCCCTGTCCGCCGCCCTCGTCACCGAACTCACCGACGCCCTCACCGCCGCAGGCGAGGACACCGACGTCCGCGCCGTCCTGCTCACCCACGCCGGCAACACCTTCAGCGCCGGCGCCGACCTGCGCGACCCGCCCGACCCGGACGCCCTGGTCGCACTGCTGAGGGGGATCGTCGAACTTCCCAAGCCCGTCGTCGCCCGCGTCGACGGTCACGTCCGCGCGGGCGGCCTCGGCCTGCTCGGCGCCTGCGACATCGCGGCCGCCTCCACCGCGTCGACGTTCGCCTTCACCGAGGTCCGCATCGGCGTCGCCCCCGCCGTCATCTCCCTCACGCTCCTGTCCCGCGCCGACCCCCGCGCCCTCGCCCGCCACTACCTCACCGGCGAACGCTTCGACGCCGCCGAGGCCGCCGTGACCGGCCTGGTCACGGCGGCGGGCGGCGACGTGGACGCCGTACTCGCACCCGTCCTCGACGGTGTGCGCCGCGCCTCACCGCAGGGCCTGGCCGAGACGAAACGGCTGCTCACGGCTAGGGTGCTGGAGGCCTTCGACCGGGACGCGGACCGCCTGACCGCACTCTCGGCCCGGCTGTTCGCCTCCCCGCAGGCCCGCGAGGGGATGACGGCCTTCCTCGAACGACGGGATCCACAATGGGTGGTGTGAGCGGCGCCGTGCACGCGGCCGACCGCGCGGAACGCGTCCCCAAGCAGGACCGCAGCCGGGCCACCCGGCAGCGGCTCCTGGAAGCCGCCGTGGCCTGCCTCGCCGAACACGGCTGGGCCGGCTCCACGGTCTCCGTCGTCGCCGAACGCGCCGGCGTCTCCCGGGGCGCCGCCCAGCACCACTTCCCGACCCGCGAGGACCTCTTCACCGCCGCCGTCGAGTACGTCGCGGAGGAACGCTCCGTAGCGCTGCGCGCCCTCTTCCCCGAGGGCGCCGGCCCCGGCGACCGGCACGCCGTCGTCGCCGCGCTCGTCGACCTCTACACCGGCCCCCTCTTCCGGGCCGCCCTCCACCTGTGGGTGGCCGCCTCCAACGAGGAGCAGCTGCGCGGCCGGGTGACCGAACTCGAGGCCCGCGTCGGCCGTGAGACCCACCGCATCGCCGTCGACCTCCTCGGCGCCGACGAGACCCGCCCCGGCGCCCGTGAAACCGTCCAGGGCCTCCTGGACATGGCCCGCGGCCTCGGCCTCGCCAACCTCCTCACCGACGACACGGCCCGCCGGGAACGGGTCGTGGAGGAGTGGGCGCGGCTGCTGGACGGCGTACTGGACGGGACGCCGGGCCGCCGCCATGGGTGACCGGTTCCAGGTGATCGTCGACCTCGACGCGGGCGGGGCCGACGCGGGGCGGCTGGCCGGCCGGGCGGTGGAGTGGCTGGTCGGCGAGGGCGTCGTCCTCGCCGAACGCACCCGGTGCGTACCCGGCCGGCCCCTCGGGCACCCGCCCGGCCCGCACTGGGAGCTGGCGGTCACCGCCGACTGGGACCTCGCACCCACGGACGGACTCGCCGTCCACACCCGGCGCACCGGGTTCACCAGCGGCGCGGACCTGCCCGGCGCGGCCCTCTGCCCGCACTGCGCGGCACCCACCCCACTGGACGACCCGGGCGACGACGCGGCGTGGCAGCGGTTCAGCACCGCCATGCGGACCTGGTACGACACGGGCGCCGCGACCGTCGACTGCCCCGCCTGCGCCACGGCCGTCCCCGTCCAGGACTGGACCTGGGACGAGGCACCCGTCGCCCTCGGCCACCTCGGCTTCGAGTTCTGGAACTGGCCCGACCTCACCGACGACTTCCGCGCCCGCCTGACCGCGCTCCTCGACGGCCACCGCACCGCGTACGTGTGGGGGAGGTACTAGGAGGGGCCGGGGGAGGGCGGCCTCACGGAGCGAGCCGTTCCACCCGCCACTCCCCGTCCGGCCCCGCCACGTACCGCAACCGGTCGTGCAGCCGGTTCTCCCGCCCCTGCCAGAACTCCACCGCGTCCGGCACCACCCGGAACCCGCCCCAGTGCGGCGGCACCGGCACCTGCTCGCCCTCCGGATAGCGCGCCGCCAGCCCGGCGTAAGCGGCGTCCAGGGCGTCCCGGTCCGCCACCACCGACGACTGGGCGCTCGCCCAGGCACCCAGCTGGGAGCCGTGCGGCCGGGTCCGGAAGTACCCGGCGGTCTCGTCCCGCCCGGTCCTGAGGGCCGTCCCCGTCACGATCACCTGCCGGGCCATCGGATGCCACGGGAACAGCAGCGACACGTGCGGGTTCCCGCTCAGCTCACGGCCCTTGCGCGACTCGTAGTTGGTGTAGAAGACGAAGCCCCGCTCGTCGAAGTGCTTCAGCAGCACCGTGCGGGAGCTGGGCCGGCCCTCGGCGTCCGCCGTGGAGACGACCATGGCGTTCGGCTCGAACAGCCCGCCCTCCGTCGCGGCCTGCTTGAACCAGCGCGCGAACTGCTCCAGGGGCGTGGCGGCCAGCTCGGACTCGGAGAGCCCTTCGGCCCGGTACTGCTTGCGCATCGAGGCGAGATCGAAGGGGACGGCATCGCGGTCGGTCACAGCGGCCATCCTGCCGCATCCACCGCGCTCCCCACTGCGTCCTTCGTCACGAAGTGGCACTCAGTGCCGCGACCTCTCCCCAAAGGTGGCACTCGGAGATATCGTGCTGATCCCGTCCCGGTTGGATGACCCGGGGCCGAACGGGGCATCACAGGGATGACCGAAGACCAGGACCGCGAGTCGTCGACCGACCGTGGATCCCACAGGACCCGGTCACCCGGTGTTCCGAGACGGCCGGTCGCCACACACACGATCACGAGGAGCCGCCTGATGTCCGACTTCGTACCCGGGCTCGAAGGAGTCGTCGCGTTCGAGACGGAGATCGCCGAACCCGACAAGGAGGGCGGCGCCCTCCGCTACCGCGGCGTCGACATCGAGGACCTGGTCGGGCACGTCTCCTTCGGGAACGTCTGGGGCCTGCTCGTCGACGGCGCCTTCAACCCCGGCCTGCCCCCGGCCGAACCCTTCCCGATCCCCGTCCACTCCGGCGACATCCGCGTCGACGTGCAGTCCGCGCTCGCCATGCTCGCCCCCGTCTGGGGCCTCAAACCCCTCCTCGACATCGACGCCGAGCAGGCCCGCGCCGACCTCGCCCGCGCCGCCGTCATGGCCCTGTCCTACGTCGCCCAGTCCGCCCGCGGCCAGGGCCTGCCCATGGTCCCGCAGCGCGAGATCGACAAGGCCCAGTCCGTCGTCGAACGCTTCATGATCCGCTGGCGCGGCGAGCCCGACCCCAAGCACGTCGCCGCCGTCGACGCCTACTGGACCTCCGCCGCCGAGCACGGCATGAACGCCTCCACCTTCACCGCCCGCGTCATCGCCTCCACCGGCGCCGACGTGGCCGCCGCCCTCTCCGGCGCCGTCGGCGCCATGTCCGGCCCGCTGCACGGCGGCGCGCCCTCCCGCGTCCTGCACATGATCGAGGAGATCGAACGCACCGGGGACGCCGAGGCCTACGTCAAGAAGACCCTCGACGCGGGCGAGCGCCTCATGGGCTTCGGCCACCGCGTCTACCGCGCCGAGGACCCCCGCGCCCGCGTCCTGCGCCGCACCGCCCGCGAACTGGGCGCCCCGCGCTACGAGGTCGCCGAGGCCCTGGAGAAGGCGGCCCTCGCCGAACTCCACGCCCGCCGCCCCGACCGCGTCCTGGCCACCAACGTCGAGTTCTGGGCCGCGATCATGCTGGACTTCGCCGAGGTCCCGGCCCACATGTTCACGTCGATGTTCACCTGCGCCCGTACGGCCGGCTGGTCCGCGCACATCCTGGAACAGAAGCGCACCGGCCGCCTGGTCCGCCCCTCGGCCCGCTACGTCGGCCCGGGCCCCCGCGACCCGCGCGCTATCGAGGGCCACGCGGACATCGCGGGCTGACGCAACGGGCCGTACACGCAGACGACCCGCGAGTCTGGTTCCTCCGGTGGAGGAGCCGGCCGGACGTACCGGCGACTCGCGGGTCGGGTGACTGCTTGGGATTGGGCCGGCTGCGCGCGTCTGTCGCGCACTGGTCCGGCACCGCACTGGGTGTGGCGGCGGGCCGCTAGCCCGCAGTCACCTCACGCGTCCGGTAGTCATACATCTGCCGAACCACCTCCCTTCCGTGTGCTCCCCACCATAGGAAGTGGCCGCCCGCTCATCAACGCCTTTTTCCGGGTTACCGTTCCGCCCATGACGAGGCACCGAGGGGGACCGCCGGTCAGGCGGGCGACAGTCAGCGGGTCGACGTTCGAGGAGCGCATCGGGTACGCCCGGGCCGTCGTCGACGGCGACCGGGTGCACGTGTCGGGGACGACCGGGTTCGACTACGCGTCGACGACCATCTCCGACGACGTGGTGGAGCAGGCCGGGCAGTGCCTGCGGAACATCGGGGCGGCGTTGGCCGACGCGGGGTGCACGTTCGCGGACGTCGTGCGGGTGCGGTACCTGCTGCCCGCGCGGGAGGACTTCGAGCCGTGCTGGCCGGTGCTGCGGCGGGCGTTCGGCGAGGTGCGGCCGGCCGCGACCATGATGGTGTGCGGGCTCGCGGACGAGCGGATGCGGATCGAGATCGAGGTGGACGCGCGGCGCGGGCCGGTCGGTCCGGACGCCGGGCTGCGCGTCGAGCCCGTGGCCGGGGACGCCATGGTGGAGGAGTGGCGGCACGTCCACAACGAGGTGGTGCCGCCCGCCGCGTTGAGCCCGGACGAGGCGTGGGAGCGGGCCGGGCGGTACCGGCTGGCCAACGCGTACCTCGGGGACGTGCTCGTCGGGTGTTCCACGGTGCGGCCGCCCGAGGGCGAGGAGCGGGTGGCGACCGTGATCGCCCGGGTGCTGCCCGCGTTCCGGGGGCGCGGGATCGGCACGGCGCTCTACGAGGCGGGCATGGCGGAGGCGGCCGCGCTCGGCGCCGAGGCGGTGGAGACCGTGGTGCTGGCGGCAGGCGGTGACGGTTTGCGGTTCGCCGAGGGGCGTGGGTTCGTGGAACGGGAGCGGTACGTGTTGGATGGCGAGAGCGACGAGTGGGTCGATCTGAGACTCGCCGCGCACCCGTCATGACGGGGGCGTATGCCGGGTTTCCGCAGTACAACGATTTCCGCAATCTTGCGGGAACTCGGTGTGTGCTGCATCACGTTCGAGTTGAATGAAGGCCAGTGACGCAGCCTGCAGGGGGTCCAGGTGAGTGCTTCCCGGCGTAGTGGGACCACCGACGAGCTGGGGCCGGACGAGCCGGAACAGCCCGAGCGGGACGGCGCGGACCTGTTGGCCGCGCTGCTCGACGGCATGGACGCGGCCCTGTGCGCCTTCGACGCGGACGGGGTGGTCACCCATTGGAACCGCGAGGCGGAGCGGATCCTGGGCTGGAGCGCCGCCGAGGCCGTGGGGCGGCAGGGGTTCGCCGGGTGGGCCGTGCGCCGGGCGGACGCCGGGGAGGTCGAGGAGCGGCTGCTGTCCGCGATGCGCGCCCCGGGCCGGCAGGTGCACGAGTTCGCGCTGCTGACCAAGGACGGCGGACGGGTGCTGGTGCGCACCCAGTCCGCGGCCGTGCGCGGTCCCGACGGCCGGCCCGCCGGGGTGTACTGCGCGTTCAGCGAGGTGCACGCGCAGATCGACCTGGAGCGCTCCATCGCGCTGAGCGAGGCCCTGCTGGAGGACGCGAGCTGGGGCGTCGTGCTGGTGGACGTGGATCTGCGGCCGGCCGTGGTGAACGCCCACGCGGCGCGGGCCCTGGGGGCCGGGCGTACGTCGGTACTGGGACGGCCGCTCGGTGACCTGCTCGCGCAGGGCGTGGAGGAGCTGGAGAGCGCGCTGACGCACGTGCTGGCGGAGGGCGCGCCGCCCGGCCCCGCCGAGGTGTGGGTGAGCGTGCGCACGCCGGAGGGCGAGCGGCGCCGGTGCTGGCGCAGCGGGTTCGTGCGGCTGGCGTCGCCGCTGGCGGAGGAGCCGGTGCCGTTGGGCGTCGGCTGGCTGTTCCAGGACATCACGGAGGGCAAGCAGGCCGAGCAGGAGGCGGCGCTGCTGCGCTTCCGCACCAACCAGCTGCACCGCGCGGCGCGGGCGGCGGCGGAGTGCGAGGACCCCGCGGAGGCCGCGGTCGTCCACCTGGACTTCGCGCTCGCCGGGTTCGCCGACCACGCCCTGATCGACCGGGTGGTGGGCGGGGCGGGACCTAGGGCGGGCGAGTCCGAGGCGGTGGAGCCGGAAGCGGCGGGGCCGGTGCGGCTGATGCGGGTCGCGGCGACGCCGTCCGGCGCGCCGGGGCCGAGCATGCCGGCGGGGACGTCCGGCATGCCGGTGCGCTACGGCGAGGGGCACCCGGCGGTGCAGTGCGTGGAGCGGGCGGGCTCGGTGCGGGCCAGTGCCGGTGTCCGGGCCGTGCCGGCGGAACGGGCGCGGGAGTGGGCGACGGCCCGGCAGTGGCCGGCGGACACGGTGCACGGCCTGTGCGCGGTCCTGCGCAGCCGGGGCCGGACGCTGGGCGTCGTGACGTTCCTGCGCGGCTCGGGGCGCACCGCGTTCGAGCGCTCGGACGCGGTGTACGCCGAGGACGTGGCGGTGCGCATCGCGGCGGCGCTGGATCTGGCCGGGGCGGTGGAGGGGCGGTAGCGGCCGGGGTCCTGGCCGGGTGTCCGCTCAGCGCCGGTAGAAGATCCGGTCCCCGTACTGGTCCAGTACCCGCCCGTTCCACTCGTGGCCGCCGTCGACGTTGCCCGAGCGCAGCAGGGGCGGTTCGATGCCGCGGTCGGCGAGGGCGGCCGCCGCCGTGGCCGTCATGGCCTGCATCAGGGCGCTGGTGACGACCGTGGAGGCGGGTGCGAAGGGCGCGGGGACGGTGTCGAGCGTGAGCTCCGCGTCGCCGACGGCGATCTTGGAGTCCAGCACGATGTCGCAGTGGTCCTTGAGGAAGGTGCCGGAGGCGTGCCGCGACTTGGTCTCGGAGGCGTACGCCACCGAGGTCACGCCGATGACGCGCACGCCCAGGGCGCGGGCGTTCATGGCCATCTCCACGGGCAGCGAGTTGCGCCCGGACAGGGAGATGATCACCAGGGCGTCGCCCGCGCGGATCGGCGAGGAGTCCAGTACGGCGCTCGCGAGGCCGTCCACCCGCTCCAGCGCGGAGCCGAGCGTGGCCGGCATGACGTCGACGCCGACGACGCCGGGCACGGAGAGCAGGTTCATCAGGGCGAGGCCGCCGGCGCGGTAGACGACGTCCTGGGCGGCGAGGGAGGAGTGGCCGGCGCCGAAGGCGAAGAGCCGGCCCCCGTCCTGCACCGTGTCGGCGAGCAGCGTGCCGGCCGCCTCGACGGAGTCGGCCTCCTCGTCGCGGATCCGTCGCAGGAGATCGATCGCGGCGTCGATGAACTGGCCGGCCGGCTTGCGGTCGCTCATGCGGGGCCCCTTCGGTGTGGCTGCGTCGCGGATCACCGTGCGGTCTGGACCACTGCGGTGTCAATACGGCGTCGACACCGCCGGACGGCCGCGCGGGCCCCGGTTTCCGCGGCGCGGCACGGTTGTCGGTGGTATGCGTCAGAATTGGGTGCAGGGCCAGCGCACGCGCCGGTGGGCCGTAGCCTCCGGCAATCTCATCAAGGGGCACGTATGTCCGGACTGATCGACACCACGGAGATGTACCTCCGCACCATTCTGGAGCTGGAGGAGGAAGGTGTGGTCCCGATGCGCGCCCGGATCGCCGAGCGGCTCGACCAGAGCGGTCCGACGGTCAGCCAGACGGTGGCGCGGATGGAGCGCGACGGTCTGGTGTCCGTGGCGGCCGACCGGCACCTGGAGCTGACCGACGAGGGCCGCCGGCTGGCCACGCGGGTGATGCGCAAGCACCGGCTCGCGGAGTGCCTGCTCGTCGACGTGATCGGCCTGGAGTGGGAGCAGGTGCACGCCGAGGCCTGCCGCTGGGAGCACGTGATGAGCGAGGCCGTCGAGCGCCGCGTGCTGGAGCTGCTGCGGCACCCGACCGAGTCGCCGTACGGCAACCCGATCCCGGGCCTGGAGGAGCTGGGCGAGACGGACGGCGCCGACCCGTTCCTGGACGAGGGCATGGTGTCCCTCGCCGACCTGGACCCGGGCGTGGAGGGCAAGACGGTCGTCGTGCGCCGGATCGGCGAGCCGATCCAGACGGACGCGCAGCTGATGTACACGCTGCGCCGGGCGGGCGTGCAGCCCGGGTCGGTGGTGAGCGTGACCGAGTCGGCCGGCGGCGTGCTGGTGGGCAGCGGCGGCGAGGCGGCGGAGCTGGAGTCGGAGACCGCCTCGCACGTGTTCGTCGCCAAGCGCTGACCGGTCCTCGCCGGTGCGGTGCGCCGAATCTCAGCGTCCGGCCACCGCGCGTGCAAGGCTGTCGCGTGAGGCGTATGACGTGAGGTCTCTGGGCCGTGGTGTGACAGCGATGTCGTCCCGGCCGGAGAGGGGGAGGGGCGTGTTGCTGAGACGGAGAGGGCCCCGGCGCCGTGCGGCGCCGGGGCCTGTCCTCCCCTGTGCTGACCCGGAGCCCCGAGCTCTCAGGGTCAATCCCCTCGGACCGTTTTCCCCGAGCGGCCCGCCTCCCGTTGAAGATCTCCCCTCGGCGACGGCGATCAATCCCTGAGGGGGGTCACTCGAACGAGGGGTGTTGCTGGCCGGAAGAGCACTTTCGAATAAGCATTCGATACTCTGCGAGCGTCGGACGGCCGTGAGAGGCGGCGGCCCGTCACGGCGAGAACGACAGGCACGGCAGGCAGGACACGGTTCACAGGACCGGCCGGCCCGGCGGGGCGGGCGGTCCGAGCGGAGCTTGGGGGTGCCAGGACCATGGCGCGACGGATCGACGTGACCGGCGCGGGCGGCGTACGCCTCGCGGCCTGGGAGTTCGGCGACCCTCCCAAGACGGACCGGACCGACCACACGGCCCCCGTGGACCGCAGTGGCCACTCCGCCGGCCCGGCCGGTGGGCTGCCGGGTGTGCTGTTACTGCACGGGCTGATGGGCCGCGCCTCCCACTGGGCCCCCACCGCCCGCTGGCTCGCCGCCCGTCACCGGGCCGTCGCCCTCGACCAGCGCGGCCACGGCCGCAGCGACAAGCCGCCGGGGGGCGCGTACACCCGGGAGGCCTACGTGGAGGACGTCGAGGCCGCCCTGGAGCAGCTCGGTCTCGGCCCGGCCGTCCTGATCGGCCACGCCATGGGCGCGCTGACCGCCTGGCAGCTCGCTGCCAAACGTCCCGACCTGGTCCGCGGTCTGGTCGTCTGCGACATGCGGGCCTCCGCCCTCGGCGCCGCGTCCCAGCACACCTGGACCGAGTGGTTCCGCGCCTGGCCGGTCCCCTTCGCCACCCTCGCCGACGTACGCAAGTGGTTCGGCGAGGACGATCCATGGGTGGAGCGCCCGAATCCGGCCCGGGGCGAGTTCTACGCCGAGGTGATGGCCGAGTCCCCGGACGGCTGGCGGCCGGTCTTCGACCCGGAGCAGATGCTGCGCTCCCGCGAGACCTGGGTCTACGACGCCCACTGGGAGGAGCTGGCCCAGGTCCGCTGCCCCACCCTGGTCGTCCGCGGCCTCGACGGCGAACTGGGCCGCGCCGAGGCCCAGGAGATGGTCCGCGTCCTGCCGCACGGCCAGTACGCGGAGGTCGCCGACGCCGGCCACCTCGTTCACTACGACCAGCCGGAGGCGTGGCGAGCGGCCATCGAGCCGTTCCTCGACGGCCTCCGCGACGGCTGACCGGGCCGGGTGCCGTCAGCCCTTGCTGACCGCCGTGAGGATCTCCGGCAGCCGCCCGGCCGTGCGCGGCGCGGCCAGCCGCAGACCGGCCAGCGTCAGGACCGCGCCGTACACCGCGCCCACGGGAAGCAGCAGCGGACTCCCGTCACCGCGTACGTTCAGCCAGATCGTCAGCGCGATCACGGGTGCGCACAGCAGGGCCGCGCCGACCATGCCGCCGAAGACGGAGATCCAGGCCAGCCCGACCTGACCGGGGGCGACGTTCTTGTAGCCCTCCTGCGGGATGGAGTACGGGAAGCGGGCCGAGGTCCACGCGCCGGTCGCCAGCATCGCGCCGAGCAGCGCGAAGGACAGACCCAGTGCCTCGGGCAGGGTCCGCCAGTCGTCGAGCATCGCCGTGGTCAGGACGGTGACCAGGGTGGCGTACGGCAGGGTGATCAGCAGCAGGGCCAGCGCGCGGGCGCGCAGCTCCACGTAGGCGTCCCTGGTCGAGGAAATGGTCAGCGCCACCATCCAGAAGGCGGACGTGTCCTGCCCGAACTGGTTGTACATCTGGATGCCGAGCATCCCGGCGGCGAAACAGGCGAAGTACACCGAGCCGGTGCCCTGCCAGGCGTTGAAGACCGGCACGATCAGGCCGATGGCCAGCGAGGTCACCCACGCCGCCTTCGTCTTCGGGTCGCGCCACACGTAGCGCAGGGTGCGCTCCATCGTCGTACCGGTGCGGCCGGCGGGCAGCAGCCGGGCGAGGCCCGAGGCGCCGCGCTCGCGGACCGGACGCGTGTCGCCCGGGAGGGTGGACCCGTCCGGCGCGGTCATCAGCCGCGTCAGGTGCCGCTCCCACACCCGCAGCAGGAGCACCAGCGCCGCCGCCGTCAGTGCCAGCTGCGCCAGCGCGGTGCCGTAGGCCCCGTCGCTCGCCGAGCCCATCGCGCCGACCGCCGAGGCGGGCGGCACCCAGCGCAGCACGTCGGCCGCCGGGTCGAGCTGCTCCAGCCCGGACGAACCCAGCCGCTGCGCCCCGAAGTTGACGACCTGTGCCCCGACCGCGACGACCAGCCCGCTCAGCACCGCCAGGTCGCGGCCCTTGCGGCTGGTCAGCAGTCGTACGTTGGCGGCGGCGACGGCCCGCGCGAGGGTCACGCACACCAGCAGCGCGAGGACACCGCCGACGATGCCGACGACGTACGCCGCCCCGCCGTGCGCGACCGCGACCACCGAGCCGGCGAACAGGCACAGGGTGAACAGCGGCCCGATGCCCACCAGCGACGCCGTGAGCAGGGCCCGGACCAGCGGGCGGGGCCGCAGCGGCAGCATCACCAGCCGGGTCGCGTCCAGCGTCTCGTCACCGCCGGGGAAGAACAGCGGCATCACCGCCCAGCCGAGCCCCAGCACCCCCGCCAGCAGGACGACCAGCGAGTCCACGTGGCCGTACCCGCGCAGGGCGATCAGGCCGATCAGCTGGAGCGCGGCGAAGAGCAGCACGGCGACGGCGGAGGCGATGTAGGCGGCCCGCCGCCCGCCGGACTGCCGCAGCCCGTTGCGCAGGAGCGACAGTTTCAGCCGTACGAAGACGGAGGTGACCGACGCGTTCACCGGGACCCGCCGCCCAGCCAGTCCAGGTCCGACCCGGCGTCCAGGCCGCCGGCGCCGACGAGTTCGAGGAACGCCTGCTGGAGGGAGGCCGCGTCCCCGCGCACCTCGGCGAGCGCGCCGGTGGCGCGGATGCGGCCCGCGGCCATGACGGCCACCCAGTCGCACAGGGACTCCACCAGCTCCATGACGTGGGAGGAGAAGACGACGGTGGCGCCGGAGGCGGTGTAACGCTCCAGGACGCCCCGGATCGTCTGCGCCGACACCGGGTCGACGCCCTCGAACGGCTCGTCCAGGAAGAGCACTTCGGGGTTGTGCAGCAGGGCGGTGGCCAGCCCGATCTTCTTCCGCATGCCGGTCGAGTAGTCGACGACCAGCTTGTGCTGGGCCCCGGCCAGGTCCAGTACGTCCAGCAGCTGGGCCGCCCGCCGGTCCACCTCGTCACCGGGCAGGCCCCGCAACCGCCCCGTGTAGCCGAGCAGTTCCCGCCCGGACAGCCGCTCGAACAGCCGCAGTCCCTCCGGCAGCACCCCGATCCGCGCCTTCACCTCCACCGGGTCGCGCCACACGTCGTGCCCGACGACCTCGACCGTCCCCTGATCCGGCCGCAGCAGCCCGGTCACCATGGAGAGGGTCGTGGTCTTCCCGGCACCGTTCGGCCCGACGAGCCCGATGAACTTGCCCGCGGGCAGCTCCAGATCGATCCCGCCCACGGCGACCTGCTGCCCGAACCGCTTCCAGAGCCCTTGTACGCGTACGGCACTCGCACCCACGACGTCTCCCTCCGCCAACTTCGCACCCTACGGGGGAGAAGCGCCCTGAAGGGGCGCGGGACTGTGTCGATATGCGGCTCCGCCGCGCGGGCGCGACCAGCCCGGGACAAGCCGCACTCGCCGGAATACGGCAACCCGGCAGACGAGAAGGCGTCCCCTAACGATCCCTGCCGCACGCATACGCCAACGGCGACACCAACTCCTCCACATCCGGCAGCCACCGATTCGCCGGCGTCGGCCGACAGGCCCACTGCACGGCCCCCCGAGTCCCGTACCGCGTCGGCGGCGCGGCCACATACGCCCCCTCCCCGAGCGCCGTGAGGTCGAGCAACCGCGGTGCCCAGCCCAGCTTCCGCACCAGCTCCGGCACCTTCGCGGCGGCCCCCGGAAGGACGAAGAACCGCATCCGCCGGTCCGGCGTCAGCGTCACCGGGCCGAGTGTCAGCTCCATCCGCTCCATCCGCGCCAGCGCCAGGAACCCCGCGGTCTCCGGCACGTCGATCGCGTCGAACGTACGCCCCGTGGGCAGCAGGATCGAGGCCATCGGCTGCTTCTGCCACATCCTGCGGGCGACGGTCGCGCTGCCCGTCGCCTGCGTCGCCCAGTCCTCGCGCGCCGGGTGCGCGCCCGGGGCGGCGCACGCCGGGTCCCCGCAGGAACAGCGCTGCTCCCCGTCGGCTGCTTCCAGCCAGGTGCCGGGGAACACGTCCCAGTGGCGCTCCTCGGCGTAGCGTACGGCGGTCTCCAGCAGCGACGCGCCGCGCTGCTGCGGGATCTGGATGGCTTCGGTGCCGGGGATGGTCTCTGTCACGTGGAACTCAACTCCCGGGCTCACCGGGGGTTACGGCGGTTGCGCGCGCGGGGGAGGAGCATCGATTCCGCATCCGGGGCGCATGGGTGCATGTACGGGGGCGCGCGGGAGGATTCGCCGCCGGAGCCGGGTAGCCACGTGTGGGGCCGACGCCGGCCGGCGTCGGCTGTCATCCCGGCAATCCTCGCAAGCTTCGCAAGTCTCGCATTGTCGGCACATCGACTGGGCATTGATCTTCACGGCCGGATCTTTTCGTCCGCCGGGACAGCATCGAGACCGTATGAGACCGCATGAGACCGCATGGGGGTTACGCCATGGCCGCAAGGCCTCTCGTCGCGCGGCAGCCGAACGAACGACTGCAGGCGCTCATTCAGGAAGCGGGCTGCTCGAACGCGGGCCTCGCCCGCCGGGTCAACGTGTGCGGGGTCGAGCACGGACTCGACCTGCGGTACGACAAGACCTCGGTGGCCCGCTGGCTGCGCGGGCAGCAACCGCGCGGCCGGGCACCGGCGATCATCGCCGAGGCGCTCGGACGCAAGCTCGGCCGCACGGTCACGATCGACGAGATCGGCATGGCCAACGGCAAGAACCTCGCCTCGGGTGTCGGCCTCCAGTTCTCGCCGACGGTGCTGGGAGCCATCGAGCAGGTCTGCGAGCTGTGGCGCAGTGACGTCGGGCGGCGGGACTTCCTGTCCGGGTCGTCCGTCGCCGCCTCGGCGCTCGTCGAACCCAGCCGGGACTGGCTGATTTCCGCCCCCGACTCACAGGTGTCCCGCTCGGCCGGGCCCCGGGTGGGGCCCTCCGACGTGGCGGCGGTGCGGGCGATGACGCAGGCCCTGGTGGACCTGGACCACCAGTACGGCAGCGGGCACGTGCGCCCGGTGGTCGTGCACTACCTGAACAGCGTCGTCTCCGGACTGCTCGCGGGCTCCTACCGGGAGGCGGTGGGACGGGAGTTGTTCGCCACGGTGGCCCGGCTGACCGAGCTCGCCGGGTACATGGCCGTCGACACCGGCCAGCCCGGACTCGCCCAGCGGTACTACATCCAGTCGCTGAGGCTCGCGCAGGCGGCCGGTGACCGCGGCTACGGCGGGTACGTGCTCGCCGCCTCCATGAGCCACCTCGCCGCGCAGCTCGGAAACCCCCGGGAGATCGCGCAGTTGGCGCGCGCGGCGCAGGAGGGGGCGCGCGGGCGGGTGACGCCGCGAGCGGAGGCGATGTTCCACGCGGCGGAGGCCCGCGGGCACGCGCTGCTGGGCGACGTACGGGCGGCCCACACGGCGGCCGGGCGGGCGGTCACCGCGATGGAGGCGGCCGAACCGGCGGCCGGGGACGACCCGGTGTGGATCGCGCACTTCGACGAGGCCTACCTGGCCGACGAGTTGGCGCACTGCCACCGGGACCTGGGGGAGTCCGACGCGGCGGCGCGGTGCGCCCGGCAGTCGCTGGACGGGCACCCCGAGTCGCGGGCGCGCAGGCGGGCCATCGGCCATGTGCTGCTGGCCACGGCCCAGGTGCAGCAGCGCGAGATCGAACAGGCCTGCACGACGGCGACGAAGGCCGTGGAACTCCTCGGGACGCTGCGGTCGAACCGGGGCGCCGAGTACCTGGAGGACTTCCAGGCGCGGCTGGAACCGTACCGGGAGGAGGCGGTGGTGAGGGAGTTCGGGGCGCGGCTGGACCTGCGGGCCGCCGCGTGAACGCCGGTGCGGTGTGAGCCAAGTGCCATGAACAGCGTGGGGCGGCGCGGTTTTGTTACCGCAGTCACAGGGAAGGAGTTCACGCCCCATGCGGCGTGGCAGCGGGCTCCGGGGACCCGGTAGCGTGAGCCGACGATTCCGAAGGTCCCCCATTCACAGGAGTCCCGGTGACGCAGAGTGGACAGGGCGAGGAGCCCTCGCCGCGGCAAGCGCGCGAAGGCATCGTGCTGCCCTCGGACGGTGGCGAGCCGCTGGTACCGGGCCTGACCGGCGCGGGCGCGCCGGCCGGTCCCGCACCCGCGCCCGCCTCGGCGCCACCCGGCGGCCAGGCCTGGGACCGGCCGTGGGGGCCCGAGCAGCAGAGCCCGGCCCCCGAGCAGGGCTGGTCCACTCCTCCCGCCGCCCAGCCCTGGGGCTCCCCGGAGCCCGGCGTCCAGCCGTCCGCCGCGCCCGCCTGGCCGGCGCAGAGCGGCCCCGCCCAGCCGCCCGGAGCCCTGCCGCCCCAGGCGGGCCCCGGCCCACTGCCTCCGGAGGGCGCGCAGGCGACCGCCGGGTACGGCGGGCAGGCGTACGGAGCGTCGTCCCACGGGCAGGCGTACGGCGGTTCGGCCGACGCGCAGACCTACGGCGGACCGGCCGGTGGCCAGGCGTACGGCTCGGGGCCGTCGTACGGGCAGCCGGGGCCGCAGGGTCAGCACGGTCAGTCGGGGCAGCCCGGCCACTACGGTCAGCCGGGTCCGTACGGCCAGCAGTCCGGTCAGTCCGGTCAGCACGGTCAGGCCGGTCCGCAGGGGCAGCCTGGTCAGTTCGGCCAGCAGGGCCTCCACGGCCAGGCGCCCGCGCCGCTCCCCGCGGCCGACGACGGCGCCACGCAGTACCTGCCGCCCGTCGCGTCGCCCGCCGACGAGGGGGCGACGCAGTACCTGCCCCCGGTGCCCCCGGCCGGGAACCCCGCCGACGAGGGCGCCACGCAGTACATACCCCCGGTCTCTCCGGGTGCCCTGCCCCCGGAGAGACCCGCCCAGCCGCACGCCGAGTCGACGCAGTTCCTCGGCACGGCGGCACCGCAGTACTCCGCGCCCGGCCCCGACGCCGAGGCCACGCAGTTCATCGCGCCCGTGCCCGGCGGCCCCGCCGCCCCGGCCCCGTACGGCGGGGCGCCCGGCGGTGACGAGGGACGGCAGCCCCCCGCCGAATTCGACAACCTCTTCCGCAGCGCCCCGGGCGCCGACGGCCCGGCCTCGGCGACCCAGCAGCTGCCCGCCTTCGACGAGCCGCAGGCCGCCCACCGCGGCGGCCCCTCCGCCTACGCCGGTGGCGGCCGGCGGCGCGGCGGCCACGACGGCGGCGGCCGGGCCGGCGGCGGGCGCACCGGTTCGCGGGTGCCGATGCTCGCGGCCGTGGGCGTCGGCATCGCCGTCGTCGGCATCGGCGCGGGCGCGATGCTGGCCGGGGGCGGTGGTGGCGAGGAGGACAAGGGCGGCAACCAGCCCGTGTCCGCGACCGCCCCCGTCTCCGAGTCCGCGTCGGCGTCCGCGTCACCGTCGCCGTCGGTCGACCCGGTCCGCCAGCAGGCCGTCGAGCTGGACAAGCTGCTGGCCGAGAGCGGCACCAGCCGCACCACCGTGATCAACGCCGTGGCCGACGTGAAGTCCTGCGACAACCTGCCCCAGGCGGCCAAGGACCTGCGCGAGGCCGCCAAGCAGCGCACCGGGCTGGTCACCAGCCTCTCGCAGCTGTCCGTGGACAAGCTGCCGCGGCACGCCGAGCTGACCACCGCCCTCACCAAGGCGTGGCAGGCCTCCGCGTCGGCCGACAACCACTACGCGGCCTGGGCCGACCGCACGGCCGGGAAGAAGGGCTGCAAGAAGGGCAAGGCCGCCACCCAGCCCAAGGAGGCCAACCGGGCGAGCGGCACGGCGAGCAAGGAGAAGACCAAGGCCGCCGCCCTCTGGAACGCCATCGCCAAGCAGTACGGCCTCACGGAGCGCCGGCCCACCCAGCTCTGAGAGGGGGGCCGACGGCCCCGGCCCGGCCGGGGTCCGCTCAGGCCGCGTGGGCGTTCCGCAGGAGGCGGGTGGTGTCCATGGTGCCCTGGTGGGCGGAGACCAGCCGGCCCTGCCGGACGACCTGGAGGGTGACCTCGGTGTTGACCAGGCGCGGGAAGCCGACCGAGGCCAGCTCGGCGGCGAACGTCCACCGGAGGGTGGGGGTGAGTCCGCCCGTGCCGACCTCCAGGCCGCCGTCCAGGGCCCGCCGTACCGTGCCGGCGCTCACCTCGCCGTCGCCGAGCGACTCGACGACCTTCTTGAAGACCGTGTAGGCGATCCAGGTGGTCTGCACCCCGGCGTCCGCCGCGTCGATGTCGTTGTCGCCGAACGCCTCCTTCTCGATCACCTTCTTCATCCCGTTCCAGGCCGGGTCGTCCACCTCCGGGTACCAGCCGGTGACGTACGCCCCCTCGTAGGGCCCGGACGCCCCGCCGCTGGCGTTGACCGTGGTCTGGTCGACGCTGCCGAGCACGGTCGCGGTCCGTACGCCGGGATAGTCCTCGCGGGCCCGGCGGAAGGAGTCCATGAAGGTGCCGGTGCGGTCGCCGAGGACGGGCACCACGCATCCCGGGTCCGCCGTGTCGCCGGTCGTGCTCTCCAGGGCCCGCTCGGCCCGGCCGCTGTATTCGGTGGCGTCCTCCGCCGCCCGCTGGTCCTCGGCGCGCTCGTGCCCGCCCGAGGTGAGCCCCGAGTCGAGCAGGACGGGGAGCTGGTCGCCCGCGATGGTGTCGGGACGGACGAGGGCGACGGGTCCGCAGGAGTCGGCGAGCGCGCTGCCGAGGCCGGCGAGCAGCGCGGGCTGGCCTCCGTTGACCGGGTAGGACAGGGGGCTGGTGAACTCGGCGTTGGTGATGCCGTAGCCGCCGATGTAGGGGATTCCGGCGCCCTCCAGCACGGGGAAGAAGGAGTCCGCGTGCTGACTGTAGGAGCCGACGACCGCGACCGCCTTCTCGTTGACGGCGCGGCGGGCGCACTTGGCCGCGGCCACGCTGTCGTTGTGGTCGTTGCAGGTCAGCACGTTGAGTTCGCGGCCGCCGATGCCGCCGTTCGCGTTGACCCAGCGGGCGTAGGCCTGCGCGAAGGCGGGCATGCCCGGCTTGTTGGTCGCGCCCGTCTCCTGCGGCGCCCAGGTCATGACGGTGATCGGGTCGTCCCCGGAACCCCCCGTGGTACCGGGGACGACGCCGCAGCCGACGGCGAGCGACACGCACGCCACCAGCGCGCCCGCCGACAGTGCGCCGGTGCGGGTGGCCCGGGAGCGGCCGCTCGGGCGGCGGAGGAAGCTGCTGCGGATGGGTCGCCTGCCGGTCATGTGCCCGCACGATTCCGTCACACGGCCAACCCGGAGGTGACCTGTGGTCAATGCGCGGTGACACGGAGGTGAATTACGGGGGCCGGTGAGGAGTGTCGGGAGGGGAACGTACGATCGATGACCGTGCAAGGTTCGGAGAACTCTTCCCGTCGCGGCCGTCGCTCCTCCACCATGGGCGGCATGCCCCTCAACGACATGCCGTGGTGGCGCTGGCGCACCAATGTGCGCTCCGCGCTGCACATGCTCTCCGCCCCCGCCTTCCAGCGGGACGTCTGGCTGGCCGGCGTCGACGGCTACGGCGACGTCACCGACGCGGTGTACCGGCTGGTGGAGGACACCTGGCTGGACCACTGGTCCGCGGAGAAGTACGTGGGCACGGTCTTCAGGGACTCGCAGGAGGCGGCGCTCGTCGACACCGCCGTGCTGCGCGTACTGAGGATCATGCACCAGGTGGGGCCGGACGCGCCGGTGACCGCGTACCTCGACCACCCGGACTGGCCGGACGCGGTGCGGGCGGCGCGCGACGCGCACGTGCGGCTGGCCACCAGTGACGGCGAGGACCCGGAGGCGGCGCCGCGCACGCTCGAGCTGCTGCAGATCCTGACCCGGTCCGCCTGACGGGACGGCGCTCGGGCGGCGGGCCCGGATATGGGACCCTGTCCTGCATGAACGAGCAGTCCTCCGCCGCCGTCCCGCCGGCCGCCGCCCAGGCCGACCAGTACGTCCTCACCCTCTCCTGCCCGGACAAGCAGGGCATCGTGCACGCCGTGTCGAGCTACCTGTTCATGACCGGCTGCAACATCGAGGACAGCCAGCAGTTCGGCGACCACGACACGGGACTGTTCTTCATGCGGGTCCACTTCTCGGCCGACGATCCGGTGACCGTGGACAAGCTGCGGGCCAGCTTCGCGGCGATCGGTGACGCCTTCCAGATGGACTGGCAGATCGACCGGGCCGACCGGAGGATGCGCATCGTGCTCATGGTCAGCAGGTTCGGGCACTGCCTGAACGACCTGCTCTTCCGGGCCCGGATCGGCGCGCTGCCGGTGGAGATCGCGGCCGTGGTGTCCAACCACACGGACTTCGCCGAGCTGGTGGGGTCGTACGACATCCCCTTCCACCACATCCCCGTGACGAGGGACACGAAGGCGGACGCCGAGGCGCGGCTGCTGGAGATCGTGCGCGAGGAGAACGTCGAACTCGTCGTCCTCGCCCGCTACATGCAGGTCCTCTCGGACGACCTGTGCAAGCGGCTGAGCGGCCGGATCATCAACATCCACCACTCGTTCCTGCCGAGTTTCAAGGGCGCCAAGCCCTACCACCAGGCGCACGCGCGGGGCGTGAAGCTGATCGGCGCGACCGCTCACTACGTGACCGCGGACCTCGACGAGGGCCCGATCATCGAGCAGGAGGTCGAGCGGGTCGGCCACGACGTCACGCCGGACCAGCTGGTCGCCGTCGGACGGGACGTCGAGTGCCAGGCACTGGCGCGGGCGGTCAAGTGGCACGCGGAGCACCGGATCCTGCTGAACGGCCGACGGACCGTCGTCTTCGCCTAGGGGCTGTCGGGCAGGCCCTGGGCGAGGACGACGGTCGTCCCGGTCGTGCACCTCACTTCGGGTCGTTGTTGAACTTGGCGGTCGCCCAGGAGTAGCCGAGTGCGGTGAGGGCGACGCTCCAGACGAGGGCGAGCCACCCGTTGTGGCCGATCTCGGTGCCGAGGAGCAGGCCGCGCAGGGTCTCGATGGCGGGCGTGAACGGCTGGTACTCGGCGACGGGCTGGAACCAGCCGGGCATGGAGCCGACCGGGACGAAGGCGCTGGAGATCAGCGGGAGGAAGATCAGCGGCATCGCGTTGTTGCTGGCGGCCTCGGCGTTCGGGCTGACCAGGCCCATCCCGACGGCGATCCAGGTCAGCGCCAGTGTGAAGAGCACGAGGAGTCCGAAGGCCGCCAGCCACTCCAGGGCGGTGGCGCCCGCCGGGCGGAAGCCGATGGCGACGCCGACGGCGCCGACGAGGACCACGCTCATGACCGACTGGACCACGCTGCCGATGACGTGCCCGACGAGTACGGAGCCGCGGTGGATGGCCATGGTCCTGAAGCGGGCGATGATGCCCTCGGTCATGTCGTTGGAGACGGAGACCGCGGTGCCGATCGTGGTGGACCCGATGGTCATCAGGAGCAGGCCCGGCACGATGTAGGCGATGTAGTCGGAGCGGTCGCCGCCGCCGGTGCCGGCGCTCATCGCGTCACCGAAGACGTAGACGAAGAGCAGCAGCAGCATGACCGGCGTGAGCAGCAGGTTCAGGGTGAGCGAGGGGTAGCGCCGGGCGTGCAGGAGGTTGCGGCGCAGCATCGTGGACGAGTCGCGCACGGCGAGGGCGAGGTTGCTCATCGGACGGTCTCCTTCGGCTGGTCGGTCTGGACGGGGACGGCGGCGGCGCCGGTGAGGGCGAAGAAGACGTCGTCGAGGTCGGGGGTGTGGACGGTCAGCTCGTCGGCCTCGATGCCGGCCGAGTCCAGCCGGTCCAGGACCGTGCGCAGTGCGCGCTGGCTGCCGTCACTGGGGATCTGCAGGGTCAGTGAGTCGTCGTCCCCGGTGACCTCGCGCAGGGCGGAGGCCGCGGACCGGTAGGCGGCGGGGTCGGTGAAGCGGAGGCGGACGTGGCCGCCGGGGATCATCCGCTTCAGCTCCTCCGCCGTGCCCTCGGCGGCGATCCGGCCGCCGTTGAGCACGGCGATGCGGTCGGCGAGTTCGTCGGCCTCCTCCAGGTACTGGGTGGTGAGGAAGACGGTGACGCCGTCGGAGACCAGTTCGCGGATGATCTGCCACATGTTGTGGCGGGAGCGCGGGTCGAGGCCGGTGGTCGGTTCGTCGAGGAAGATGATCCGCGGGGTGCCGACCAGGGTCATGGCGATGTCCAGGCGGCGCTTCATGCCGCCGGAGTAGGTGGAGGCGGGCTTCTTCGCGGCCTCGGTGAGGTCGAAGCGCTCCAGCAGCTCGGCGGCGACCCGCCGGCCCTCGGGGCGGGGGAGATGGTGCAGGTCTGCCATGAGGAGCATGTTCTCCTCGCCGGTGATCAGTCCGTCGACGGCGGAGAACTGGCCGGTGACGCCGATCGCGGCCCGTACGGCCTGCGGGGCGGTGGCGAGGTCGTGCCCGCCGACGCGGAGGCTGCCGGCGTCGGCGGTCACGAGGGTGGAGAGGATCTTGACGGCGGTGGTCTTGCCGGCGCCGTTCGGGCCGAGCAGGGAGAAGATCGTTCCTTCGGGGACGGCCAGGTCGACACCGTCGAGGACGGTCTTGTCGCCGTAGGACTTGCGCAGTCCGTTCGCCGCGATGGCCAGGTCGGTCATGGCTGTTGCTCCTCAGAGGCTGCGGGCGGTGATGTCGCCGTGGGCGGTGGTCGCGCGGATGGTCAGGGCGGGGGTGCCGCCGGTGTTCCTGAGCGCGTTGTCGATACGGCCGTAGGAGGTGCCGGCGTCGAGGGAGGCGGAGACCCCGGTGGCGGCGCCGACCGAGACGTCGCCGGACTGGGTGCGCAGCACGAGCGCGCCGCGCGCGGCCTCGGCGATCCGGATGCCGCCCTTCTGGGTGCTGATCTCGGCGGACCCGCCCAGGCGGCCGACCGTGACGTCGCCGGCGGCGGTGGTGAGCCGGACGCTCGCGGCCTCGTCGAGCTTGACCGGGCCGTGCGCGCCCTCGAACTCGACGTCGCCGAGCCGTCCGACGCCCCGGAACTCGGTGGCGGCCGTCCTGGCCTCGACGCGGGAGCCGGCCGGCAGCCGGACCGTCACCTCGACGGATCCGGAGGCTCCCATGATCTGGCTCTTCTCCGGCGCCTCGATCCGCAGGACGCCGTCGCCGAACTCGACCCTGGTCTGCTCGGCCACCCGCACGTCGCGGCCCTTCGAGGCGTTCGCGGGCAGGACCTCGACCGTGGTGTCGGTCCGGTCGGCGGCGATGAACTGGATGCGTCCGGCGGGGATGGCGAGGACGGCGGCGATCGGGGTGGGGGTGTCGAAGGTCTGCATGCTGGTCTCCTGTGCTCGTCGTTCTTTCTTACAGGAGAAACGCTACGTTGCCTTCACGTTTCCATCAATAATGTTGTTGCACGTAGAAGCTCAATTTGCAGGTCAACTGCGCTATTTCGTTGCAACGGATCTGCGAGGTAATGCAACGTCAACCGTTCATTCGTTGCAATGAAGTGAGGGTGAACGCTATAGTGGCGGCACCAAGGGAGCGCGCGAAGGAGACCACGGTGCCGGGAGGCAGGCTCACCCAGCAGGAACGTCAGCAGATCGCCCTGGGGCTGGCCGACGGCCTCGCCTACGCGGAGATCGCCAGACGCCTCGACCGCCCCACCTCGACGATCACGCGCGAGGTGATGCGCAACGGCGGCCCCACCGCGTACCGGGCCGACCTCGCCCACCGGGCCACCGAGCGCCGCGCCCACCGGCGCAGGCAGGCCGTGCCCCGGGGACCCCAGGCGCTCCCGCAGGCCCACGGGCGCGACGCCGAGGCGGTGCGCGAGTACGAGGAGACGCTGACCACCGTCTTCATGCAGTCGGGCACGCCGAAGATGATGGCCAGGGTGATGGCCTGTCTCTTCGTCAGCGACACGGGCAGCCTCACCGCGTCCGAACTCGTCCGGCGTCTCCAGGTCAGTCCGGCGTCCGTCTCCAAGGCGGTCGCGTTCCTCGACGAGCAGGGCCTCGTCCGCCGGGAACGCGACGAGTCCCGCCGCGAGCGCTACGTCATCGACGACGACGTCTGGTACCAGTCCATGGTCGCCAGCGCCCGCGGCACCCTGCAGATCGCCGAAACCGCGCGCCAGGGCGTCGGCGTCCTCGGCTCCGGCACCCCGGCCGCCGCACGCCTGGAGAACATGGCCCGCTTCCTGGACTTCATCTCCGAGAGCATCGTCCGCGCCGCGGACCAGGCCCGCGAGGTCCTCCACACGGCACCCGCCACGCCCCCGGACGGCGCCGGGTGAACCCGGGACGGACCCGGCCGGGCTCGGTGGCCGGAATCCGCCCTACATCCGGCTCAGGCTGGCCGCCGCGAACAGGACGTCCCTGATCGCCTCGCGGTCGCCCACCTGTCCGGCCGCCGCCTCCGCCGGAGGCACGTGACCCGCGGCGAGCCGGCAGAACTCCACGCCGTCCAGGGCGACATGGGCCACCTCGTGGTCGGCGGAACCCTTGGCGCCCGGCGAATCGAGCGGGATCAGCCACTCGCCGCCGCCCGAGCCCTCGATCTCCAGACGCAGGCTGCGCCCCGGCTCACCCGCGGTCACCAGGTGCGGGCGGGTGCCCGGCGCGGCCAGCCCGGCCCGGCGGCGCTGGGCCAGGACGCCCGGCAGCATCCGGGCCGCGAGGTCGATCATGCGGTTCAGATGGCGGGCGGAGGGCGGCTCGTACGGGTAGTCCACCGCCTCCGCGATGTCCTCGGCGTGCACCCAGCATTCGAACGCCCGGTCCAGCATGGCGTCGTGCAGCGGCAGCTCGAAGTCGCCGTACGACACGGGCATCCCGCCCGTGTCGCCGGTGAACGACACGGTCCGCACGATGCCGTGGCTCTGCTCGCGCCAGGGCGCCCGCACCGCACGGGTGGGCGGGTAGTGCGAGGCACGCCAGTACGCCTCCGTGCGGCTGCCCGGCGCCGAGGCGGGCGCGGCGATGTCCCCCAGCGGATCGGCGAGGCCCAGGGCGACCGCGACCAGTCCGTCGACCGTCAGCAGGTGCGCGATGACCCCGGCGACGGTCGTACGGCGGCTCGCGGCACCGTCGGCCTCGAACCAGCGCAGCCGGACCGGGGCGTGCCACTCGGCGTCCCCGATGTCCTGCAGCAGCGCGTCCAGCCTGGCGGTCTCGGCGTCGTACGGCGTCGCCCACTCGGGCACGGGGATGCGCGGCGGGCGCCGCTCCAGGCACCCCTCCAGGACGCGGGTGCGCAGCGCCGGGTCCAGGTCGAGGCTCTCCGGCCGCTGGAGCAGGGTGACGGCGTCCCGTAGCCGCAGAGCTTCGTCGGCACAGGGGGCGCACGCGCCGATGTGCTCCTCGACCGCCGCCTCCTCCTCGGCCGAGCAGGCGGCCAGCGCCCACGCCCCGAGGAGCGACGTCAGCACGTGGTGCTCCAGCACGGCCGGCCCGCCCGGCGCCACGTCGGGCAACACCCGCCCGGTGTCTTCGACGGAGACGCGGGGGAGCGGTATCCGCGGGGCGGGGCCGCCCGGCTCGTCGTCGCGCGCCTGGCCGCCTTGACCGCGAGGCTCGCCGTCGCGCGCCGGCCCGCCCGGCCGGTGGGGGCCTGATGGCCCACGGGGTGAGCTCGGCCGCTCGCTGCCTGCCGCCCTGTGGGGCGCGCCACGCCCGTCGTCCCCTGCCGGCCCGTGAGGGGTGCCTCGCTCGTAGTCCCCTCCCGGGCCGCGGGCCGCGCCCGGTTCGCCGTACTCCGTCGGTCCGTCCGGTCCGCCCGGTGGTGCGTCGCGCAGCGGGCCCCGGGGCGCGCCGGAGGGAACGCCGGGGGGACCCGGCGAGGCGGTGGTGGTGCCGTCGGCCGCGGGTGCGCCGGGCGCGCCGGGGTCGGCCGGGCGGTCCGGCCCGGCCGGTGCGTCGTGGCCGCCCCGCGGCTGCGGGCCGTCGTCCCCGGGGCCTCCGCTCTCCCGAGCGCCCGCGCCCCCGTCCTCGTCGTGGGCCCCCTTCACGCCGCACCCCCGTATCCCGGCGGGGCTCCCGGGGAGCCGGCGTCGCGGGCCGTGGACAGGAGCTGGAGGCCCAGGCGCAGGCGGCGGCGGGCCTCGTCCTCCGTGACGCCCAGGTCGGCGGCGGTCTGGCGGTAGTCGCGGCGCTGGAAGTAGGCCAGCTCCAGGGCGGCGCGCAGCGGGGCCGGCATGGACTGGACGATGTAGTCGGCGCGCGCGGCGACCGAGGCGTGCCGCACCTTGGTCTCCAGCTCCTCCACGCTCCCGGAGCCGCCGCGGGCCAGGGCGGCCGTCTCCGTGGCCCGCAGCCGCTGCACGGCCAGTCGGTGGGTCAGCGCGGCGATCCAGGTGCGCAGCGGGCCCTGCCGGGGGTCGTAGGCGTCCGGATGCTCCCAGACGTGCGCGAAGACGTCGCGCGTGAGGTGGTCGGCGGCGCGCTCGTCGTCGAGCACGCGGTGCGCCAGACCGTGCACCAGCGAGGCGAACCGGTCGTACAGCTCACCCAGGGCGGCGGCCTCGCCGCGTGCCAGCCGCTGCTGCATCTTCCGGTCCCAGCGCGGCGGTGCGTCGCTCTTCGCCATGCGGCCTCTTCACCCCCTGTACCTGTGCGTACCCGTACGTCGCACTCCAGCCTGCGGCCGACGTCTCCCCGAATGTAGTCGGCACGTCCGACACCGCACGCCCCTTTGTGTCAATGCGCGCCCCCGGTGGCCCGCACGTGCTAAGCGCCTCCCCTACCCTCTATCGTGCGACCGGAACCGATCGAACAGGATCGAAACCGTCTGAAACAAGCCTTTTCCGATCGTTCCCCGTTTCCGGGGCGGCGTTTGCGGGAACGGCCGGTGGGCAGGCGCGCGCCCAAGAAGCGTAAGCATGGCTTCCGTTTCGGGTGAATTTCGGGTGATTCCGGACGTCCGATGAACCGGCGACTGAAGGGCATGGTGGTGACGTTCAATGTGACCGGCGGCGAGCAGGGCGAATGGGCCGTGCTCCAGGTGTCGGGTGAGCTGGACCTGGTGACGTCACCGGTGCTGCGGCAGCGGGTGCACGACGAGGTGGCCGAGGGGCGGCACAGCCTCGTCCTGGACCTCTCGGAGGTCCTGTTCTGCGATTCCAGCGGGGTCGGCGTGCTCATCGCCTCCCGGCGGCTCATCCGCTCCTGCCAGGGCCGGCTGCGCCTGATACTGCCCGCCCAGGGAGCCGTCGACGGTTCCCACGTCAACCGCGTCCTCGGCGCACTCGGGGTGCGCCGCCTCTTCGACGTCCACCCCGACCTCGCCTCCGCGACCGGCGACAGGCCCCGCCCGCTGTCCGCCTGAACCGCGCTCCCGCCCGGCCCGTCCGCCCGTATGCCGCCCGCGGCCGCGGCCGGCGTCGTACTCTCCGAGCGGGACACAGACCACCGACACCGACGTGAGGCGGCCGGAGAGAACCATGGTCAACAGCGAGTACGAGTGCAGGATCGCCGCACGCTTCGCCACCTTCGACCAGGACGGCAACGGTTACATCGACCGTGCGGACTTCAACGCGGCGGCCAAGGCCCTGCTCGCCGAGTTCGGCAACGCCGCCCGTTCCGAGAAGGGACAGGCCCTGTACGGCGGCGCGGAGGCGCTCTGGCAGGGCATGGCGGGCATCGCCGACCGGGACGGCGACCAGCGCATCACCCGTGAGGAGTTCGTCACCGCGGCGGTCAAGCGGCTGCGGGACAATCCGGACCGGTTCGCCGAGATCGCCCGCCCCTTCCTGCACGCGGTGCTGGACGTGGCCGACACCGACGGCGACGGAGCGGCCGGCGTCGAGGACGTCGCGCGGGTCCTCACCGTGCTCGGCGTGCCGGAGGAGACGGCGCGGTCGGTCGCCGCCGCCCTCGACGCGGACGGCGACGGCAAGGTGGGGGAGGCGGAGGTCGTCCCGGCCTTCGCCCGCTACTTCACCGTCCCGGAGTAGCGCGCCACACGCCTCTGTCTCCGCCCCTCTCCGCCTGTCTCCACACGTCCCCGCGCGGGATGTCGCGGATCGTGGCACGGTGGCGTCACGGAGCGTCGATATCTGGTCGTGTCCGCCGGGTGACCCGTCACGGACCGGAGTCGGCGCCACACTCCGGTACCTTGTGTGGGATGCGAGTGGTCCTGAGCGCCGGCCGTGTCGGAGTTGCCCCTGGGGCGGGTCCGGAACCGGGAATGTGTGCCTTGCCTCGCAGGGCGGAACGGCCCTCGGCCGCCGCCTGTTCGACTCCCCGGAGCGGGCGTCGCACAGTATGCCGCAGGGGTACTCCTTCGCGCTGGAATATGCCCGAAGCGCTTGTTGGCGTGACTGTACGTCAACCATGCTGTCCCGCAAGGGATTCACGTTCCGTGATCCCTGCCCCGGCCGTTGTTCTGGCCATGCAGAGAATGGCTACGATCGTGGCCCTCATGAGGCGCGAGCCTTTGTGTCCGCCGGTTCGGATGGTGTGAGCGGTGCAGGTGCTTCAAGTGCAGCTGGAGGTCCGGCCCGACCCCTCGGAAGTGGGGCGGGCCCGGCGGTGGGCGCGCTCACGGCTCGCCGGGTCCGGGATACAGGCCGACGAACCAATCGCCGAGACGCTGGTGCTCCTCGTCTCCGAGCTCGTCACCAACGCCGTGGTGCACACCGGCCGTTCGGCCGTACTGCGGCTGGTGCTCCCGGGGGCGGTGACGGAGGAGGCCGGGGAGGCCACCGTCCGCCTCGAGGTGGACGACGCGAGCGATCGGGCCCCGGTGCCCCGCTGCGTGGACGGCGAGGAGACGGGCGGCAGGGGCCTCGCCCTGGTCGACGGCCTCGCCGACCGCTGGGGCTGGAGCCGGGAGGGCACGGGCAAGCGCATCTGGTGCGAACTGGACCGCTGCGCCGGGCGGGAGGACGGCGGGCCGGTCTGCGGCAGCGGTGACGGCACGGTCGCGTACGAGGGGTACGCGTACGAAGTGGTGTAGCGGCCGGCGCGGCAGTGCGCCGGGGCGTGCTTCCGTGCGCGTCCCGCACAAACGGGGTGTAAGTGATGAACGGCCCTTTGCGGGTTGACGGATCGTGACTGTTTCCTCACGCTTGTAGGCGACGATTCGCCGCGAGGGGACGACGAGGGCTCGGTGACGGGGCCCTCGACGAGTGTGGGTCGTGTTTCGGCGGCGGTTCCCTCGGGGGCGACGGGAGCCGGGCGGGAGCGCCGGAGTCGGGTGGCGGCGCCCGGTGCCATGCTCGGGGCGGTCGGCGCCGCGCCGCCGGCCGACGAGTTCCGGTCCGCCACCCCTCATTCTCCACAGGCTGTGGACAAGTCGGGCCGGAAGGTCCGCCGGTACGCGGTCGGGGTGACCCCGAGCGCCGCCTGCAGATGCTGCCGCATCGACTGGGCCGTACCGAAGCCCGCGTCGTGGGCCACCTGGTCGACGGAGAGGGCGGTGGACTCCAGCAGGTGCCGGGCCCGTTCGACGCGCTGCCCGGTGAGCCACTGGCCCGGACTGACACCGACCTCCTCGCGGAAGCGACGGGTGAAGGTGCGCACCGACATCGACTCCCGCGCGGCCATGTCCCGCAGCTGGATCGGTTCCTGGAGGCGGGCGAGTGCCCAGGCGCGGGCGTTGGCCGTGGAGGACTGCTGCGGATCGGGCACCGGCCGCTCGATGTACTGCGCCTGCCCGCCGTCGCGGTGCGGCGGTACGACCGTGCGGCGGGCCACCTCGTTGGCGACCGCCGTGCCGTGGTCCCGGCGCACGATGTGCACGCACAGGTCGATGCCGGCCGCGACACCGGCCGAGGTGAGGACGTCGCCGTCGTCGACGAACAGCACGTCGGCGTCCACCCGCACCTTGGGGAAGAGCCGCTGGAAGTGCTCGGCAGAGGCCCAGTGCGTGGTCGCCGGCCGCCCGTCGAGGAAGCCGGCGGCGGCCAGGACGTACCCGCCCGTGCAGATCGCCACGAGCCGGGTGCCGGGCCGGACATGGGCGAGCGCGGCGGCCAACTCCTCCGTCAGCACGCCCTCGTCGTGGACCGGGCCGAGCTCGTAGGAGGCCGGGACGACGACCGTGTCGGCGGTGGCCAGGGCCTCGGGGCCGTTCTCCACCATGATCGCGAAGTCCGCGTCGGTCTCCACGGGGCCCGGCGGGCGGACGGAGCAGGTGACGACCTCGTACAGGCGGCGCCGCCGCTCGTCGCGCGCGAGTCTGAAGATCCGCTGCGGGATGCCCAGTTCGAAGGGGAGCAGGCCGTCGAGGGCGAGCACGACGACGCGGTGCGGCCGGGGGGCGGGGAGGGGCGGGGACGTACGGTCGGACGCCATGGCCCGATCCTAGCGAATGCTGTCCTTCGGGCCACTCGATCAGCCGGGGCCCGTCCCCGAAGCTCAGTGACGTGAACCAGACAACCGACGCCGGCGCAGCAGCCGTACACGAGCCGGAGCCCGGCCGCCCGCGCCGCCGCCCCCGTGTGCACCGCGCCTGGTGGGTCGCCGCCGTCACCTTCGTGACGATCGTCGGCGCGGCGGCCTTCCGTTCCCTGCCCGGCATCCTCATCGACCCGCTCCACCAGGACTTCGGCTGGTCGCGCGGCACGATCGGCGCCGCCGTCTCCGTCAACCTCGCGCTCTACGGGCTGACCGCGCCCTTCGCCGCGGCGCTCATGGACCGCTTCGGCATCCGCCGCGTGGTCGCCGTCGCCCTGACCGTGATCGCGCTCGGCTCGGGCGCGACGGTCTGGATGGAGTCGGCGTGGCAGCTGATCCTCTGCTGGGGCCTGCTGGTGGGCCTCGGCTCCGGCTCCATGGCGCTGGCCTTCGCCGCCACCGTCACCAACCGCTGGTTCACCGAACGCCGGGGCCTGGTCACCGGCGTCCTCACCGCCGCCTCCGCCTCCGGGCAGCTGATCTTCCTGCCGCTGCTGTCCTGGATCGTCGAGACGTACGACTGGCGCCCCGCGGCCGTCACCGTCGCCCTGGCCGCCCTCGCCGTCGTCCCCTTCGTCTGGCTCCTCCTGCACGACCACCCCGCCGACGTGGGTCTCAAGCCGTACGGCTCCGACGAGTTCGTTCCCAAGCCCGCCCCCGTGCCGGGTGCCGCCCGCCGCGCCCTCACGGTCCTCTTCTCCGCCGCCCGGACCGGCCCCTTCTGGCTGCTCGCCGGCACCTTCGCGATCTGCGGCGCCTCCACCAACGGCCTGATCCAGACCCACTTCATCCCCGCCGCCCACGACCACCACATGCCGCTGACGACCGCCTCCGCGCTGCTCGCCGTCATCGGGATCTTCGACGTGGTCGGCACGATCGCCTCCGGCTGGTTCACCGACCGCTTCGAACCGCGCCGCCTGCTCGCCGTCTACTACGCCCTGCGCGGCATCTCCCTCCTCTTCCTCCCCCTCCTGCTCGCGCCCAGCGTCCACCCCCCGATGGTCTTCTTCATCGTCTTCTACGGCCTCGACTGGGTCGCCACCGTCCCGCCCACCCTCGCCCTGTGCCGCGAGCAGTACGGCGAGGACAGCGCCATCGTCTTCGGCTGGGTCCTCGCCTCCCACCAGGTCGGCGCCGCCCTCGTCGCCTTCCTCGGCGGCGTCGCCCGCGACAGGCTCGGCTCCTACGACGTCGTCTGGGTCGCCAGCGGCGCCCTGTGCGCGGCGGCGGCCCTGATGGCCCTGGTGATCCGGCGGCGTCCGGCTGCGGTGCCCGGCGGCACCGCCTAGGCCCTGCCCGGCAGCCGCGACACCCGCCCAGCCTCCTTCTTCGCCACCGCCCTGGCGATCCGCTCCGCGTCGATCGCCAGCTCGCGGAGCATGCCGCTGATCGGGTTGGTGAAGCCGGTGAAGTACAGGCCGGGGGCGTCCGGCGGGGTGTGGGCGCCCCGGGCGGACGGCCTGCCGTGCGCGTCGAGTACGCCCAGGTGGCCGACCAGGCCCTCCAGTCCCCGGCGGTAGCCGGTGGCGGCGAGCACCGCGTCCGGGGCGGTGCGGGTGCCGTCGGCGAGGACCACCTTGCCGTCCTCGAAGCCGTCCACGGCGGCCACGACCTCCACCCGCCCCTTGCGCACCGCGTCGATCAGGCCGACGTCCTGGACCGGTATCGCGCCCTCGGCGACCCGGGTGAGCAGGCCGGTCTCCGGGCGGGGCAGCCCGTGCGCCGACAGGTCGGGCGTGCTGATCCGGGCCAGCGGCCGGGCGAGCCGGTCCACGAGGCCGGCGGGCAGGCGCCGGGCCAGGACACCGTTGTACTGCGCGGGCCAGCCCGCGGTGGAGCGGCGGACGATGTGCGGCGCGGTGCGCACCGACAGCCGCACCCGGGAGGCCCCGCCCTCCACCAGGTCCACGGCGATCTCGGCGCCGGTGTTGCCGGCACCGACGACCAGGACGTCGAGGCCCGCGTAAGGGGCCGCGTTCCGGTACTCGGCGGCGTGCCGGAACTCGCCGGTGTACGTCTCGCGCCCCGGCCAGTCCGGTACGCGCGGGGTGTGGTTGTAGCCGGTGGCGACCACGACCGCGGCGCCGGTCAGCTCACGGCCCCCTGAGGCGTGCAGTGTCCAGCCGGCGCCGTCGGACGCGCGCGCGACGCGGAAGACCTCGACGCCGGTGACGATCTCCAGCTGGTGGACCTCGGCGTACTTCTCCAGGTACCGCACCACGTCGTCCCGGGCGACCCACCGTCCGAAGCGGCGCGGCATCGGCAGGCCGGGCAGCGCCGACAGGCGGCGGGTGGTGTGCAGGCGCAGCCGGTCGTAGTGGCGCCGCCAGGAGGCACCGACGTGGTCGGCGCGCTCCAGGACGACGGCCCGTATGCCGCGGGCGCGCAGCGCGTGGGCGACGGCGAGGCCGCCGGGGCCGGCGCCGATGACGTACACGGGGCGCTCCGCGGGGTGGGCGGGCTGCGGCTGAGCGGACGCTGTGGAGTCGGCCATGCCGCGAGCGTAATCAAGGCTCGGCTTGATGGGTCTCGGTCAAGACCGGAATCGGTTGCGGAACGGTCACGACCGTCGGGACCGGCCGTCGCCGTGCCCGCGGCAGGTCGGCTTCAATGGGCCGATGGCCTCCACACGCATGCCCACCCTGTTCCCCTCCCTGCCCCAACCCCGCGGCCACGGCCTGCACTTGCGCCCCTGGGACGCCGGGTCCGACGCCGACGCGGAGAGCTGGCTGCGCGGTTGTCTGGATCCCGAGTTCCAGCGCTGGAACACCCCGCTCAAGCTGTGGACCGACCTCGCCGGCGCCCGCGAGTCGCTGCGCGCACGGGCCCAGGAGGCCGGGGAGGGCAGGGCCGCGTCGTTCCGGATCACGGACGGGGAGGGCGGTACGACGCTGGGCCACATCGGCGTCAACGAGATCAACCTGCCGCTGAAGGTGGCGCGGGTCGGCTACTGGGTGCTTCCCGAGGCCCGCGGCCGGGGCGTCGCCACCCGCGCCCTGCTCCTCGCCTCGCGCTGGGCCTTCGCGGAACTCGGCCTGCACCGCCTGGAACTGGGCCACGCGCTGGGCCACGGTGCCTCCTGCCGCGTCGCCGAACGATGCGGGTACGCCCATGAGGGCACGATGCGCGGCGCGATGTTCGAGACCGGCCGGCACGACGTGTTCCGGGACGCCCACCTGCACGCCCGGCTGGCGACGGACGAGGAGCCGGCCCCGCCGCGCGGGCGGTGCTGAGTGCCGCGCGCGGATGCGCGGCCGCCGGGGGAGGCCGGTCCGCCTCGCCCGGTACACGTTGACTGCGGTGGACGGCGGGGTGCCGCGCCGTTCCTGACCCGCTCTTCCTGAGCGTGCCTGCCGTGGCCGACGGGCGTCCCCGGCACCCGGTGGCCGCCGGTCAGGGCCACAGCAGGCCGGTGTGCCAGGCGCCCCCGGCGTCTTCCGTCCGCCGGTAGACGAGCCGTACGTGGCGGCGGTGGGGGTCGCCCTGGAAGAACTCCACCTCGTCGGGGAGCAGCCGGTACAGCGTCCAGGACGGGGCCGGGGCGTCCGGTTCCCGGCCGGCCCGTTCCCAGGCCGCCTCGGAGGCGCGGGCCAGTTCCTCCAGCGATCCCAGGTCCTCGCTCTGCCGCCCGGTGAGTGCCGCGGCCAGGGCGCCGGTCGACCGCGCGTGCAGGTCGGCCCGCGCCTCCTCGGCCGGGGCGACGGTGACCGGGCCGCGCACCCGGACCTGGCGGCCCAGGACCGGCCAGTGGAAGACGAGCGCGGCGTACGGGCGGGCCGCGAGGTGCCGGCCCTTGCGGCTGCCGGCGTGCGTGGCGAAGGACCAGCCGTCCTCGTCGGCCCCGTGCAGCATGACGACCCGTACGTCCGGCAGCCCCTCCGCGTCCGCGGTCGCCAGCGACACCGTGTGCGGTTCGCGCTGCCCGGCCGCCACCGCCTCGGCGAACCACCCCGTGAACAGGTCCAGCGGGTCGCCGGGCGCGTCGGCCGGGTCGAAGGGCGGCAGTTCGGTGACCGCGGGGTCCCACACCCGCAGCGACCTCAGCAGCCCGTGAAGTTCGGTCGGCTCGGTTTCCATGCCCCGATTGTCACGTGCGCTCACACCGAGCCGAGGTCCGAGGACACCCAGCGCTCGGGACGCATCCGGACGATGACCTGTTCGCCGTGGTTGGCGGAGGCGAAGGCGACGTAGCCGTCGACCTTGTCGGCCGGAAGGTAGCGGGCGGAGATCTCCCGCAGGTCCTCCTCCGTGGCGGTGACCGTCTCGACGACCGGCCCCTCCACCGACACGTACCGGATGGTGGGCTCCAGCCGGTCGACCATCAGCGAGAACCGTCCGGCCGCCTTGATCAGTTCGTTCTTGCGGCTGTCCAGCCCGGTCATGATCCAGACGTCGCCGCCGGGCTCGTACTGGTACCAGATCGGCACGGTCAGCGGTGCGCGGCCCGCTCCCGCGTCCACCGCGAGCGCGGCGATGTGGGGCTCGGCCAGGAACTTCTCACGCTCTTCGCGGGTCAGGGCCATTCCGGTCTCCATCCAGCGGGTAGGGAATCGGTCGCTTCCTCGGTACCGCCTCAACGCCCGTCGGGGCGGCGGCTGTTCCCCCTGCGCCGGGCGGCCGACGGGATCAGGACAGTGCCAGGCGCTGCACCAGCAGGAACGCGCCGATGCCCAGCATCGCGGCGCCCGACGTACGGGTGACCGCACGTGCGGCGGCCGGCCGGGCGCCCAGGACGGCACGGGCGGCGAGGCCCACCGTCAGGTACACGGCGGCACAGCACGCCATGTGCAGCAGCCCCAGGACGACAGTCTGCACGGGCACCGGCAGGTGCGCACCCCGGGTGACCAGGAACTGCGGCAGCACGGAGAGGTAGAGCAGCAGGCCCTTGGGATTGAGGCCGCTGATCGTCGCACCGCGCAGGAAGACCCGGGCGCGGGAACCGCCCTCCACGGCGGCCGGGCCCTCCGCGCCGGCCGGGCCCTCCTCCCGCGCGGCACCGGGAGTGCCCGGCCGCCGCAGCACCCCCCACCCCAGCCACACCAGGTACGCCGCGCCCGCCACCGTCAGCGCCGTGAGCAGCCCCGGCGACCCGGCGACCAGGACCGCCAGCCCCGCCGCCGCCAGCAGCGTGTGCAGCGCGTACCCGGCGACCAGGCCGCCCACCGCCCACGTCACCGACCGTTCGCGCAGTCCCGCCGCGATGGCGTACGCCCAGTCCGCGCCCGGCACGCACACCAGCAGCAGGTCCAGGGCGAGGAAGGAGAGAAGCAGTGCCGAGTCCATGCCGGGAAGATTAGGAGCAGATGCCCCGAAAGTGTTCCCGAAGTTTTCCGTGCTCGCCCGCAAGAATGGAAGGATGTCCTCCATGGACGACATGGACCGGAAGATTCTTGCCGAGCTGCAGCAGGACGGGCGGCTGACCGTGACCGAACTGGCCGCGCGCGTGCGGCTGAGTGTCTCGCCGTGTCACCGGCGGCTGCGCGAGCTGGAGCGGTCGGGGGCGATCGGCGGCTACCGGGCGGTGGTGGACCCGGCCGCGGTGGGCCTGAACTTCGAGGCGCTGGTCTTCGTGTCGATGCGGCAGGAGGACCGGGAGACGGTCGCCGAGTTCGAGCGGGCGGTCAGCGAGGTGGGGGAGGTGGTGGACGCGCAGCGGCTGTTCGGGGAGCCGGACTACCTGCTGCGGGTGGTCGCCGCCGACCTGGCGGCCTACCAGCGGCTCTACGACGAGCGGCTCGCCACCCTGCCCGGGGTGCTGCGGCTGACGTCGACGCTGGTGATGAAGCACGTGGTGCGGGACCGGCCGCTGCCGGCGTAGCGCGGGCGCGGCGGAGATGACAGGCTGCCGCTTCCGGCGCCGGGCGGGCCGGCTGTGCTCGGCGGGCTGCGCGGTGGCTACTTGGCCGGCTTCTTGCCGGTGACGCCGAGGTACATCAACAGCGAGAGCGTGGGCTTGAGTTCGGCCTGCTTGACGCCCCAGGAGGAGAAGCCCTTCTGGTGCGACGCGGCGGCGGCCAGCATGACGACCAGGGAACCGGCGATCGCCGCGGGGTTCACGTCCTTGTCGACCTTGCCCTTGGCCTGCAGCTCGGCGACGGAGTCCGTGAGGGAGGAGTTCACCGAGTTCAGGACCTTCATGCGGATCTTGGAGAACCGTTTGTCCCCCTCGGCCGCACCCAGGTCGACGACCCGCAGGATCGCGTCGTTCTTCCGCCAGAAGTCCAGGAACCCGTCGACCAGTTCCTGCGCCGTCTGCCAGCCCGCCTTGCCGGTCCACGAGCGGCCCGCCGTCAGTTCGGCCAGTCCGGAGCTCTCGGCGGCCATGTGGTCGGCGAGCTCCAGGACGGCGCCCTCGACGTCCGGAAAGTACTGGTAGAAGGTCGCGGGCGAGGTGCCGGCCTTGCGGGCGACATCGATGACCTTGACATCGCGATAGGGGGAGGAGCTGAGCATGTCGCTGAGGCAGTCGAGCAGTTTCTGCCGGGTCGCCTGCCCACGTCGACCGGCCACGCGGCCGTCGACGGTACGCACTTGTCCTGTCATGCCGTCAGCTTACCGACGGGTGATCCCGGCGCGATTCGGCCGACTGCAAATGGGGTGCGCGGGCGCCAGGAGGCTGGTGTGCCTGGTCTGCGCGGTGCGGGCGGCGCGGTTACTTTGACGGCATGGCCGAAAACGGGGCATCACAGAAGACGACGTCCGCTCGTCCGGAACTCCCTCAGGGCGCACCCTGCTGGGTCGACGCCCAGCTGCCGGACGTGGAGGCCGGCAAGCGCTTCTACGGCGAGCTCTTCGGGTGGACCTTCGACGCCCCGGAGGAGGAGACCGTACGGGCGCGGCTGGACGGCGAGCCCGTCGCCGCACTGGTCCGCAAGACGGACGGCCGGATGCCCACCGTGTGGTCCGTGTACTTCCACACCCCGGACGCCGCCGCGCTGGCCGGGCGCATCCGCGCGGGCGGCGGCCAGATCGTCACCCCGCCCCACCCGGTCGGCGACCAGGGCACGACCGCGCTCGCCGCCGACCCGGACGGCGCCGTCTTCGCCCTCTGGCAGCCGGACCGCCACCGCGGCTTCGGACGCCGGCACGAGCCGGGCACCTTCACCTGGGCCGAGTTGTACACCCGGGACACCGAGGCCGCCAACGCCTTCTACGGCGACCTGTTCCACGACGCCCTCTTCGGGTCGGACGCCGCTCCCGACTTCGGCCGCGCCCCGGTCTCCTCCGTCTTCCCGGCCGAGATGCCGCCGCACTTCCTCGTGCACTTCCTGACCGGTGACGTCGAGGCCGCGCTCGGCAGGGTGGCCGCGCTCGGCGGACGGGTGCGGGTGCCTCCGTTCGAGACGTCGTACGGAGGGGTGGCCGTGGTCTCCGACGACCAGGGAGCGTCGTTCGCGCTGCTCCAGCGCTGAGCGGGGAGAGGGGCGCGAACCTTCGCCCGGAGACCTTCACCCGGGAGTTTTTGTCCGTGATCGGGATGACACACCCCGATTGTCCCCAGGTTCGCCACCAGCGCCTCGGGCAGGAAGAATCGGGGTGCGTGCCGCCACTCGGGTGCGGTGGTGAGACGCTGCACTTCGGTCGCGTGCATAAGTGGGTGGCGCGGCTCGTACGGGGAGGTGGCAGGCAAGTGGTGGATCAGCTGACGCAGCACGATCCGCGGCGGATCGGGCCGTTCGAGGTGCTGGGGCGGCTCGGCGCCGGCGGCATGGGGCTGGTCTATCTCGCGCGCTCGGCGTCCGGGCGGCGCGTGGCGATCAAGACGGTCCGCACGGAGCTCGCGGAGGACCAGCTGTTCCGCGTCCGCTTCACGCGGGAGGTGGAGGCCGCCCGCGCGGTCTCCGGTTTCTACACCGCCGCCGTGGTCGACGCCGACCCGCGCGCCGCGGTGCCGTGGCTGGCCACGGCCTACGTGCCCGCTCCCTCCCTCGAGGAGATAGTGAACGAGTGCGGGCCCCTCCCGGCGCAGGCGGTGCGCTGGCTGGCGGCGGGCGTCGCGGAGGCGCTCCATTCGATCCACGGCGCGGGCCTGGTCCACCGCGACCTGAAGCCGTCCAACGTCCTCGTCGTCGAGGACGGCCCCCGGGTGATCGACTTCGGCATCGCGTCCGGCGTCTCGAACACCCGGCTGACCATGACCAACGTCGCCGTCGGCACGCCCGCCTACATGTCCCCGGAACAGGCCAAGGACTCCCGCAGCGTCACCGGCGCCAGCGACGTCTTCTCGCTCGGCTCGATGCTGGTCTTCGCCGCCACCGGGCACCCGCCCTTCCACGGTGCCAACCCGGTCGAGACGGTCTTCATGCTGCTGCGCGAGGGCCCCGACCTCGAAGGCCTCCCCGACGAGCTGCGCCCGCTCATCGAGTCCTGCATGCAGATGGAGGCCACGGCCCGCCCCAACCCGGCCGATCTCCAGGCCCAGCTCGCCCCGCACCTGTTCGGCTCGGGCTCGGACGACAGCGGTACGGCGTCGGCGTGGCTGCCGGAGCGGGCGGTGGGCCTGATCGAGAGCCGCCGGGGCGGCCGCCCCGCGCCCAAGCTCGCCACGACCGCCGGCGGCCGGGGCGGTGCCGGAGGAGGAGCGCACGGCGGCTCCGCGGGCCCCGCCCCCGCCGTACCCGCGCCCCCGCTCCCGCCCCCGCCCTCCCACGACCCCGTCGTACCGGCACCGCCCGGGCACGCGCCGCCGGTGCCCGCGCCCGTCGGGGCCCCCGACTCCGGCCCGGTCCGGCTGGCCGGGGTCTCCGTGCCCATCGGCCCCGGGCCGCGCGTCGCCGACATGCGCGCCGCCGCCGTCGCCGCGCCCCCGCCGGAGTCCGCCCTCGCCGCGTCCTGGTCCCGCCCGCGCCCCGGCGTCAACGGCGCCGAACCCGCCGCACCGGCCGCGCCGCCCGCCCCCGCCGCGCCCCCGGAGGCGTCGCCGGCGGGCTGGCGGCCCTGGCGCTTCCGCATGTCCAACGACGTGTGGGGCACCCCCGCCGTCGCCGAGGACCTGGTCTACGTCACCTCCTTCGAGGTGCACGCCCTGGACGTCGCCACCGGCCGTCGCCGCTTCAAGACCCGGGACGTCGCCTGGTCGATGGCGGTCGCCGACGGACGTGTCCACGCCTCCGACGGCCCGACCCTCTTCGCCCTCGACGCCCGCGAGGGCACCGACCTGTGGCGCGTCCAGACCGACGCCTGGGTGTACTCGCTCCAGGCCGAGCGGGGCACCCTCGTCACCGCCACCCGGGGCGGCGGCGTGCAGGGCTGGGAGGCCTCGGGCGGCCAGAAGCTGTGGGAGATCACCGGCTGCCAGACCGACTTCGAGTCCCCGGAGGCGGGCGCCGCGCTCCACGACGGGACGGTGTACGTCTGGCACGACGCCCGGCTGCGCGCCCTGGACGCCCGCACCGGCGACGAGCGCTGGTCCTACCCGATCGGCGACGCCGCCTCCTGCGGCGGGGTCCCGGTCCGCGTCGCCCCCGCCCCCGACGGCTACGTCTACGTCTCGGCCGGCACCCGGGTCCTCGCCCTGGAGGTCGCCTCCGGCCACGTCCGCTGGCACTTCGAGGCCCCGGCGGTCTTCCTCGCCCCGCCCGCCTTCGTCCCGGGCCCCGCGGTGACCGGCGGCGGTGTCTACCTCGCCGACTACCTCGGCACCGTCTACGCCCTCGACGCCACCGACGGCCGCGACCGCTGGCGCATCGCCACCGAGGCCCGCTCCTCCACCGACCCGGTCCTGGTCGCCGCCGGCCACGTCCACGTCGGCAGCGGCAAGGGCCTCTACACCCTGGACGCGGTCACCGGCACGCCCAAGTGGCGCTTCCAGGCGGGCGGCGACATCGTGGGCGCTCCCGCGGTCGCCGAGGGCCGCATCCACTTCGGCTCCACGGACCACCTCCTCTACACCCTCAAGTCCGACGACGGCCGCCTGCGCTGGAAGCTCGCCACCGGCGGCGAGATCACCGGTTCGCCGGTGGTGCGGGACGGCATCGTGTACGCGTGCAGCAAGGACCGCTGCGTGTACGCGCTGGATGCGGAGAAGGGCACGGGGACGGCCCGCACGACATGAGTCCGGGCGCCGGCGGCATCGTCGCCGGCGCCCGGACACACGTCGGCCGCGGCGGCTCCCCTCCGCGCCGCCGCGGCCGATCCCCGTGTGGAGGAAGGTCTACTTGCCGTCGCCGTCCAGGTCCAGGGCGGGCGGGGCCGGCATCTGGTTGTCCAGCGTGGTGACGGCGTCACCCTTCGCCGGCGGGGTGGGCATCTGGTTGTCCAGCGTGGTGACGGCCTCGCCCTCCGCCGGCGGGGTGGGCATCTGGTTGTCCAGCGGCTTGGCGGGCGTGGCCTTCTGCTCGCTCATCGGTTTGTGCTCCTCTGCAATGACGAAGTCCGGGTGCGGAACGCCCGTCCGGAAGCTCCCCCGAGGGCCGCCGGACGGGCGTTCGGAGCCGAACACTAACCGGGTCGGCTCCCCAAGAGACCGTCTGCCCCCCGACGCGACGGTCTGGCGATCTGAAGCATGTCCGAGGGCGATAAACGAACGCTGAACGCCGCTGTCCGCCGTGGTGCCGGCCCGCTCAGGCGGCGTCGACCGGAGTCAGCAGACCGCGCACGTCGTCGGCCTCGGGTGCGTCGTTCTCCTCGTACAGCTTGAGCGCCTCGAGCCAGCAGGCTCGCGCCCGGTCCAGCTGCCCCAGCGTGGACAGCGCCCGCCCGAGGAGCGTGAGGACGTTGCCGCGCATGCGCTCGCCGCCGATGCAGCCGACGGCGAGGGCCTGTTCGGCGTGCCGGGCCGCTTGGGCGGGGCGGTGCGCGGCCAGGTGCGTCTCGGCGATCCGGAAGTGGGTGGTGCCCTCCCACAGACGCTGGCGGTGACCCACGAAAACGGCCAGGGCGTCGTTGAACTGGCCGAGCGCCTCGGTGTGCCTCCCCGCCTGGGTGAGGGCCATCCCGAGTGCGTAGTGACCGTTGGCGAGGCGCATCGTCCGTCCCAGCTCCGCCAGCAGGGCGAGCCCGTCCCGGGCGATGTCGACGGCCTTGCCGATGTTGCCCATGGCCAGGTGGGCGCGGGACAGGTTGAACGACGTCGTCGCCTCGCCGGCGCGGTTGCCGGCTTCGCTGAAGCCCCGGATGGCCTGGTCGAAGAAGACCTTGCCGTCGGCGTACCGCCGCTGGTGCAGCGCGATGAGCCCGCGGTCGTTGGCGGCCCAGCTGCCCGCGGCCAGGTCCTGCGCGGAGGCGGCCCGTTCCATGGCGAGCCTGGCCTCCTCCTCCGCCTGACGGATGCGGCCGGACACCAGCAGGACGTTGGTGAGGGTCGCCCGTGCCCGCCCCTCCGTGCGGTGGTCGCCGAGGGCGCGGGCGGCCTCGCAGGCCGCGCCGGCCGTGGCCTCGTACTGACGCGAGTTGGCACCCGACTCGGCCAGGTCCTTCGCGGCCCACAGGAGGTCCACCGCGCGCCGCAGCCGGTCCGTGTGCACCGACTGCCGCACACAGGCGAGGAGCGACGCCCCTTCGGTGTAGAGCCAGTCCAGGGCAGTGGTGCCCTCGGTGAAGCGCAGTCCCTGGTGCCGGGTCGGTTCCAGGTGGTCCACCAGGCGGTCCCCGGGACGCTCCATCGCGTAGATCCCCGCCGCCGTCGCCAGGTAGAAGTCCAGCAGCCGCGACAGCGCCGCACCCCGCTCGCTCGGCGGGTGCTCGTCCCGTTCCGCGCACGCACGCGCGTAGAGGCGTACCAGGTCGTGGAACCGGTAGCGGCCGGGCGCCGCCGACTCCAGCAGGGACGTGTCGACCAGGGACTCCAGCAGCTCCTCCGTGTCCTCCGCGGGAAGGTCCAGCACCGCCGCCGCGGCCGCCAGGGAGATGTCCGGGCCGTCCGCCAGCCCCAGCAGCCGGAAGGCGCGGGCCTGGGCCGGTTCGAGCTGGCCGTAGCCCAGCTCGAAGGTGGCCTTGACCGCCAGGTCGCCGGCCCGCAGCTCGTCCAGGCGGCGCCGCTCGTCCGCCAGCTTCGCGGCGAGGACCGAGACGGTCCAGGTGCGGCGGGCCGCCAGCCGGGACGCGGCGACGCGGATGGCGAGGGGCAGGAAGCCGCACGCGCCGACGACGTCGAGCGCCGCTTCCCGTTCCGAGGCCACCCGCTCCTCGCCCACGATCCTCGTGAAGAGTGCCAGCGCCTCCTCCGGGGACATCACGTCCAGGTCCACCAGGTGCGCCCCGGCGAGGTCCACCATCCGCACCCGGGACGTGACGAGCGCCGCGCACCCGTCCGTGCCGGGGAGCAGCGGACGCACCTGGGCGGCGTCACGGGCGTTGTCGAGGAGGACCAGGACGCGGCGGCCGTCCAGGACGGAGCGGTAGAGGGCGGCCCGGTCCTCCAAGGAGTCGGGGACGGCCGAGTCGGCTGTGCCGAGCGCGCGGAGGAAGGAGCCCAGCACCGTCTCCGGTTCCGCCGCCCGCGCGCCGGCGCCCTGCAGGTCGACGTAGAGCTGCCCGTCGGGGAAGGCGGCCCGCGCCAGGTGGGCGACGTGCACCGCGAGGGTCGTCTTGCCGACGCCGCCGATGCCGGCCAGCGCGGAGACCGCCATGACACGGCCCGACGGACCGTCCCCGGACGCCGAGGCCAGTACGTCGCTCAGCTCGCGGACGAAGGCCGCCCGGCCGGTGAAGTCGGGCACCGTGGCGGGGAGCTGGGCCGGGCGCACCGGAGCGGTCGCCGTCTCCGCCACCGGCGCCGGCGGTTCGGCGAGACCCGGGTCCGCCCGGAGGATGCGCTGCTGGAGTTCCTGGAGGCCGGGGCGGGGGTCGACGCCGAGTTCGTCGGCCAGCAGGCGGCGCGTGTCCGCGTAGACGGCCAGCGCCTCCGCCTGGCGTCCGCTGCGGTACAGGGCCAGCATCAGCAGCTCGCGCAGGCGTTCGCGCAGCGGGTGGGCCGCGGTGAGTGCCGTCAGTTCGGAGACCGCCTCGGCGTGGCAGCCCTGCTCCAGATCCATGTCGAGGCAGGTCTCGAGGAGTTGGAGCCGCCATTCCTCCAGGCGTACGCGCTGCTGCTCCGCGTACGGGCCCGGAACGCCCGCCAGCACCTCGCCGTCCCACAGCGCCAGCGCCCGGCGCAGCACGTCACGGGCGTGGCACAGGTCTCCGGCGCCCCGGGCCTTCTCGGCCTCGGCGGCGAGGTCCTGGGCCGTCCCCAGGTCCAGGGCGCCCTCGCCCGGCAGGCGCACCGCGTACCCGCCCGACTCGCTCACCAGCACGCCGGGGTCCAGAACCTTGCGCAGCCGGGACGCGTACGTCCGCACCGCCGCCAGTGCCTGCGACGGCGGTTCCTCGCCCCACAGGGCGTCGATCAGCTCGGCGGCGGTGGCCGTCCGGCCCTCACGGAGCAACAGGGCGGCCAGCAGCGCCCGTTGCTGGGGCGAGCCGGTGGCCAGCGGTTCCTCGCCGCGCCAGGCGCGTACCGGGCCGAGCACGCCGAAGCGCAGCGCGGCCGATCCTTCGGGTTCCGCCGGGGTTCCCGGGTGCCGCTGCTCCGGAACCCGCGGTACACCGTCCATGCCGTCCCCCTAGACATCCTGAGCAACCAGGCCAGTTTGCCTTGTTCATGCCGACCGCGTCAGCCGTGGGAGACGCCGATCACAGGTCCCTCACCTGCTTTCTCCCTCCAGGTCCACCCGCACCGTCAGGTGACCCGTACCGACGCCCATGGCCCGCACCGCCAGGCTGTTGAGCCGGGGGAGGCGCCTGAGGCGTGCGACCGGGTCGTCGTCGGGGAGAAGGTGGGCCGTGCCCGTGTGCCAGCGGCCGCGCAGGCGTACCCGTACCCGCGGGTCGGCGCGGATGTTGCGGACGTACTGGGAGCGTTCGCCGAACTCCGACACCAGCCAGAAGGAGTCCCCGACCCGCCGTCCGCCCACCGGGGTGCGGCGGGGCAGGCCGGAGACGCGGCCGGTGGTCTCCAGCAGGGTCTGGGCGGGCAGGCGGCGCATCACCGCGTTCAGCCGGCGCTGGACGGCCGTGACGGCCCGGTACTTGCGCTCGGCGGAGGACGGCTGCCCGGCGGGCGGCTCCCCGGGGCTGGGCGGCATCGACATCGTTCGTTCACGCTCCCGTCTCGTGTGCCTCCATGTTCCCTGGAAAACCTCACGGAGGAAGCGTGGGCGGGCAGGGAGGCGGGTGGTGCGGTCGTGCGGGTCGTGACCTGGAATCTGTGGTGGCGGTTCGGGCCGTGGGCCGACCGGCAGAAGGCGATCCTCGCCGTGCTGCGGGAGCTGCGGCCCGACGTCGTGGGCCTCCAGGAGGTCTGGTCCACCGACGACGGCGGCAACCTCGCCGCATGGCTGGCGGACGAACTCGGCCTGCACAGCGCCTTCGCCGCCTGCGAGGCCCCCGGCCGGTGGCAGCGGCGGATCGGGGACGACACGGTCGGCATCGGCAACGCGGTGCTCAGCCGCTGGCCGGTGACCGGGCGGGCGACGCTGCGGCTGCCCGCGCCGACGGAACTGGACGACGGGCGGCTCGCCTTCCACGCCCGGCTGGACGCGCCCGGCCACCCGGTCCCGTTCTTCACCGCCCACCTGAACTCCGGCGCCCGCGCCGGTGCCGTACGCCGCGAACAGGCCGCCGCCCTCGCGGCCTTCGTCGCCGCGCACCGGCACGGCACCGGCTTCCCGCCCGTCGTCACCGGGGACCTCAACGCCCGCCCCGAGTCGCCGGAGGTGCGCCTCCTGCGCGCGGGGCGGCTGCACGACGTCTGGGAGCACGCCGGCCCGGCGGCCCCGTCCGCCACCTGGGACCCGGCCAACCCGTACATCCCCGACCCGCCGGTACCGGGCGCCCGGATCGACTACGTCCACGTGGGACCGCCGGGGCCGGGCGGCCTCGGCCGGGTACGCGCCGTGCGCCGGGCCGGCGACGGCCCCGTGGACGGTGTGTGGCCCTCCGACCACGCGGCGGTCGTCGTGGACCTGGACGACGGCCGGACGGTCAGCGCCCCAGGAAGATCGGGTTCGTGAACGCCGCCAGCGCACCCGGCAACGGCCCCGCCGCCGCCTCGTGCCGCAGCTCCGCCCGCACGTACGCGGCGTAGGACGCGGTCGTCCGCCACTCGACGACGTCCGCGCCGGACACCGGGAGCGGAGCGCTGGTGAACAGCACGCCCTGGTCGGTGACGAACCGGACCGTGCAGCGCGGGGCGCCCGTGACCTCCAGGCGGACGGTGACCGGCGCCTCGTCGTCCACGCGCAGCCGCTCACCCATGCCGGCGTGCTCGCCCCGGCCGCCGGAGGCGGTGAAGGCCAGCGACAGCTTCGCCGACTCGGCGACGTACGACCGCCCGGCCCGGATGCCCTCCTGGATCGCCTCCCGGGTCAGGTCGTCGGCGAGGACGACGGTCTGCGGGCGTCCGATGACGTCGGGGGAGCGGTGGGAGTCGCTGCTGCCCATCGCCGGGATCCAGTCCCCGCCGCGCCGTCCGCCGCGCCCCTCCCGGACGGCGGCGGCCAGCATGCCGTCCCAGTCGGCGAGCGCCACCTCGTCGTCCGGCGTGTAGGCCCCGTTCCACACCTCGACCGCGTCCGCCTCCCCGAACCCGAACTTCCAGTTGCAGCCGATGCAGGTGGCGTGCGGGTGGGCCGGGACGACCAGGCCCCCGGCGCGGCGGATCTGGCGTGCGAAGCGCCCGAAACGGTTGTCCCGGGCCCGGTAGCGCCAGTCGACGAAGGTGCCGGGGTCGGTGCCGAGGGCGACGACGTGCCCGTTGCGGGTCGTCACCTCCTCGCCCAGCATGATCAGCAGGTCGTCCCCGGCCTGGGGCGCCCAGTGCGCGTGCGCCGAGTGCGTGTTGTGCTCCGAGGAGTTGATGAAGTCCAGCCCGGCCGCCCGCGCCAGCTCCGCGATCTCGGCGAGGGTGTAGCGGCCGTCGGAGTACACGGAGTGCAGGTGGCAGTCGCCCCGGTACCAGGCGCGGCCCCGCCCCTTCGCCCGTTCCGGCGGATACACCGGGCGCGGGGTCTCGCCCTGCTCCCCGTACGTCAGCGTGATCGTGATCTCGTACGACAGGCCCTGCGGCGCCACCGTGTACGGACCGAGCGCGATGTTCCACGTGCCCGGCCGCACCGGACCCGGGACGTACCCGGGCGTCGCGTCGTCCGCCCGCACGAAGAACTCGGTGCGCGCCCCGCCCGACCAGCCCCTGAAGCCCCGGCCGCCCAGCTCGGTGCCGCGCTCGTCGAAGAGGCCGATGTCGAGGGCGTTGCCCGCGGTGCCGGCGGGGACGGCGGGCCGGTCGTAGGTGTAGGAGACGTGGAGTTCCCGGACCCCGGAAGGGACCTCGACGGGGACGTACACGAAGTCGGGCGAGCCGGTGGGCAGCGTCCCCCGCACCGTTCTCGTCCGCCGCTGACGTGGTGCGGCCGATGCGAAGCTCACGGTTCCCAACGTAAGCGCGGCGGCGGTTCCCGTCACGAACACCGCGCGCCTGCCGATTCCTGCGTGGTCGTCCTCGCACATGCTGCTGCTCCCAAGGTGTCGTCAGTGACTGGCACGGGCGGTGCAGGGGTGGTGCGTGCAACCCTCGTATTGAGCCGTGAACTCCCGGGCAAGAAAAGGGGGTACGCGCATAGCGGGCCGGAAACCGGAGGGTGTGGGCGTACGGGCCGGGAGCGGGACGGCCCCCGCGCTTCGATCATGCCGCTCGTATGCTCGAAGGATGACGACTTCCGCGACCCCCGGAACCGGCTCGACGGGCCCCACCGAGAACTCCCTGCGTCGCGCCCTCAAACGCGCCCGGGACGGCGTCGCCCTCGACGTCTCCGAGGCCGCCGTGCTGCTCCAGGCGCGCGGTGAGCACCTGGACGACCTCACCGCGTCCGCCGCCCGGGTCCGGGACGCCGGCCTCCAGGCCGCCGGCCGCCCCGGCGTCATCACGTACTCGAAGAGCGTCTTCGTCCCGCTGACCCGTCTGTGCCGGGACAAGTGCCACTACTGCACCTTCGTCACCGTCCCCGGCAAGCTGCGCCGCGCCGGCCACGGGATGTTCATGTCGCCGGACGAGGTCCTCGACATCGCCCGCAAGGGCGCCGCCCTCGGCTGCAAGGAAGCCCTCATCACCCTCGGCGACAAGCCCGAGGACCGCTGGCCGGAGGCCAGGGAGTGGCTCGACGCGCACGGCTACGACGACACGATCGCCTACGTCCGCGCCGTCTCCATCCGCATCCTGGAGGAGACGGGCCTGCTGCCCCACCTCAATCCGGGCGTCATGACCTGGACGGACTTCCAGCGGCTCAAGCCCGTCGCGCCCTCCATGGGCATGATGCTGGAGACCACCGCCACCCGCCTGTGGTCCGAGCCCGGCGGCCCCCACCACGGCTCCCCGGACAAGGAGCCCGCCGTCCGCCTGCGCGTGCTGGAGGACGCCGGCCGCTCCTCCGTCCCCTTCACCTCGGGCCTGCTGATCGGCATCGGCGAGACCTACGAGGAGCGCGCGGAGTCCCTGTTCGCCCTCCGCAAGGTCTCCCGCGCCTACCACGGCATCCAGGAACTGATCATCCAGAACTTCCGCGCCAAGCCCGACACCGCGATGCGCGGCATGCCGGACGCGGAGCTGGACGAACTGGTCGCCACGGTGGCCGTCGCCCGGCACATCATGGGCCCCGCCGCCTGTCTCCAGGCCCCGCCCAACCTGGTGGACGCCGAGTACGAGCGGCTGATCGGCGCCGGCATCGACGACTGGGGCGGCGTCTCCCCGCTCACCATCGACCACGTCAACCCGGAACGCCCCTGGCCGCAGATCGACGAACTCGCCGCCAAGTCCCGCGCCGTAGGCTTCGAACTGCGCGAACGGCTCTGCGTCTACCCGGAGTTCGTCCGCCGCGGCGAACCCTGGCTGGACCCGCGCCTGCGCCCGCACGTGACGGCCCTCGCCGACCCGGCCACCGGCCTGGCCCGCGAGGACGCGGTGGTCGAGGGCCACCCCTGGCAGGAACCGGACGAGGTGTTCACCGCCACCGGCCGCACCGACCTGCACACCGCCATCGACACCGAGGGCCGTACCTCGGACCGCCGCGACGACTTCGACGAGGTGTACGGCGACTGGGGTGCCCTGCGCGAGGCCGCGGCACCCGGCATGGCCCCGGAGCGCATCGACACCGACGTACGCGCCGCGCTGACGACGGCGGCCGACGACCCGACGAAGCTCACCGACGACGAGGCCCTGGCCCTGCTGCACGCCGACGGCCCGGCCCTGGACGCCCTGTGCGAGGTCGCCGACGACGTGCGCAGGTCGGTCGTCGGCGACGACGTCACCTACATCGTCACCCGCAACATCAACTTCACCAACGTCTGCTACACCGGCTGCCGCTTCTGCGCCTTCGCCCAGCGCCGTACGGACGCCGACGCCTACACCCTCTCCCTGGACCAGGTCGCCGACCGCGCCCAGCAGGCGTGGGACGTGGGCGCCGTCGAGGTCTGCATGCAGGGCGGCATCCACCCCGACCTGCCCGGCACGGCCTACTTCGACATCGCGAAGGCGGTCAAGGCCCGGGTCCCCGGCATGCACGTGCACGCCTTCTCGCCGATGGAGGTCGTCAACGGCGCGACCCGCACCGGCCTGTCGATCCGCGAGTGGCTGACCGCCGCGAAGGAAGCGGGCCTCGACTCGGTCCCCGGCACGGCGGCCGAGATCCTGGACGACGAGGTCCGCTGGATCCTGACCAAGGGCAAGCTGCCCGCGGCCACCTGGATCGAGGTCATCGAGACCGCCCACGACCTGGGCATCCGCTCCTCGTCCACGATGATGTACGGCCACGTCGACCAGCCCCGCCACTGGCTGGGCCACCTGCGCACCCTCGCCGGCATCCAGCAGCGCACCGGCGGCTTCACCGAGTTCGTCACGCTCCCCTTCATCCACACCAACGCGCCGGTGTACCTGGCGGGCATCGCCCGGCCGGGACCCACCCTCCGGGACAACCGCGCGGTGACGGCGATGGCCCGCCTCCTCCTCCACCCCCACATCCCCAACATCCAGACGAGCTGGGTGAAACTGGGCACGGAGGGTGCGGCGGAGATGCTCCGCTCCGGGGCGAACGACCTGGGCGGGACCCTGATGGAGGAGACGATCTCGCGGATGGCGGGCTCGTCGTACGGCTCGTACAAGTCGGTCAAGGACCTGATCGCGGTCGCCGACGCGGCCGGCCGCCCCGCGAAGCCCCGCACCACGCTGTACGGCCCGGTACCGGAGGAGAGGCAGCGCGCGGCGACGGCCTCCGACGGCCACCTGCCCGAGCTGCTGCCGGTCCTGGACTGACCGACCGTACGGGCAGCGGCAGCGGGGGCCCGGGTACGCGCGCAGTACGATGATCGGGCCCCCGGTGTGTTCGGGGTTCTCGTAGCTGAGGAGATGCGTGCCCGTGCCAGCCCGACTTCCCTCATGGGCCTGGGTCTCCGGTCTGACCGTGGGGGCGATCGCGGCGGTGAGCGTCCTGGCCGTACAGGCGGACCAGGGCCCCCACCCCACCGCCGCGGCCGCGAAACCCCGCCCGTCGGCGTCGGCGGACGCGAAGCCGACACCGACGGAGACCGCACCGGCCCCGGTGCCGGACGGCTCCGGCACCGGCCGGCGCATCGTGTACTCCCTCGACCAGAAGCGGGTCTGGCTGGTCGACGCGAGCGACGCCGCACGGCGGACGTTCGAGGTGTGGCCGGGCACGGTCGACCCCGGCCCGGGCACCTACACGGTCGGCAGCCGCAGCAAGGGGGCCACGACCGGCTCCGACGGCGTGCGGATCGAGCAGATCGTCTACTTCGCCCTGGAGGACGGCGTCTCGGTCGCCTTCTCCAACGCCGTCGACGGCTCCTCGCCCCCTCCGCCCGCCTCCGGTGCGAAGACGGGCGGCATACGGCTGACCAAGGCGGACGGCGCGGCGGTCTGGGCCTTCGCGACGTCCGGCACGAAGGTCACGGTCGTCGGGTAGCGTCCGCGTCACCGGGCGTGAGCTGGGCGACGATCAGCACGATGCCGCTGATCAGGAATATCCGGGTGGCGGCGTCCAGCCCGTTCCAGTCCTCCGACTGCCACATCGAGAACCACTCGCCGCCGATCCCGATGAACCCGGCTCCGAAGAGCAGCATCAGCATCAGGGCGCCGTACGTGGTCATGCGCCGCCCGGCCGCGTGGTCCCGGCGTATCCACAGCCAGGTCGCGTAGACCAGTACGAGCGCGGCCACCGTCTCCCACACGATGATCGCGACGTACGCGGCGTCCTGCACGCCCTCGTTCGTGACCGCCCGCCACATCAGGTCGTCGTCCTTGAACGTCGTGTCCATCGCGAGGACGTGGCGCACGAACTGCTGGTTGGTGCCGAAGTCGGTGATGTTCCCGAAGGCGACGAGGGCGATGTAGAGGGCGAGGACGCCGGTGAGGACGGTGGCTGCCAGAGGCAGGGTGCGTTGGGTGTTGGCCATGGGAGCACTATGGCGAAGTGCGGTGAGGCCTCGGCGGGTAGGGTCCGGGAACGTTCCGCCGACCTCGGCAGGGGCGGCTGCCGCCAGGTCCGCGCCTACGCGTGTTCAGCCGGCGCCGGACGGTGACGCGACTGCCTGAGCTGTCCGCCTCGGCACACGTTGCCGCGTAGAAGGCGCGAACACTCGGCCGGAAACCGTCCTCCGCCCCCTCACATGAGCGTCCGGAGGACGGATCCGGCCCAAGTGCTCGCGCTTTTCCACTCACGCGGCCACCAGGGCGAGCGCGGCCGCGTTCAGAGCCAGGTACCCGGCGGGGAACGCGATGTTGTGGAAGACCCGCGCGCGGACGTGCGCGGCGACCGCGCCGACGAAGAAGAGGACCAGACCGGCCGCGGCGGCGATGCCGAGGGGCCGGACGCCCAGGAGGCCGGCGAGGAGCCCGGCGGCTCCGGCGGCCTTGAGCGCCGCGAGCCCCGGCAGCCACGACCCGGGGACCGCCACCTCGGCCGAGTTGGCGAGGACGAACCGGGCCCGCATCAGGTCCGCGACGGCGATCCCGGCATTGGCGATGATCGCCACGACGGTGACGATCACGTAGGCGGTGTACACGGATGCTCCTTCCGGCCGCTCCCTCGAGCCCCTTGAGGCCAGCCTCGTCGCCGCCTTCCCGCGCCGTCCAATACCTGCACCCATAACCTGGCGGCATGGATGTCGACACGCGTCTGCTGCGGTACTTCGCGGCCGTGGCGGAGGAAGGCAGCGTCACCCGGGCCGCCCAGCGGTTGTTCGTGTCCCAGCCCGCGCTGACCAAGCAGATCCGGCGGCTGGAGACCGCGCTGGGCACGGACCTGTTCGTCCGCTCGCGGAACGGGGTGACGCTCACCGGGCCGGGCCGGGTGCTGGCGGACGGGGTCCCCGCCCTGCTGGCCGGGTGGGAGGCGGCGCTGCGGGAGACGAGGGCCGTGGCGAGCCGGGCGGCCCGCGTCCTGCGGGTCGGCTTCCTCGCCAGCGCCGCCAACGAGGCGACGCAGCCGATCATCGCCGAGTTCTCCCGGCGCCGGCCGGGCTGGCGGGCCGAGATGCGGCAGGCCGCCTGGTCGAACCCGTCCGCCGGGCTCGCCGGCCCGGACGTCGACGTCGCCCTGGTGCGCCTGCCGTTCCCCGGCCAGGAAGCGCTGCGGGTGCTGCCGCTGTTCAGCGAAGCGCGCTGTGTGGCGCTGGCCGGGTCCCACCCCCTGGCGGCCCGCGGGACGATCGCCTTCCACGAACTGCGCGACGAGCCCTTCGTGGCCGCCCCGCCCGAGACGGGCCGTTGGCGGGAGTACTGGCTGGCCGCCGACGAGCGCGACGGCCACCCGGTGAGCGTCGGCGCCGTCACCGAGCACCCGGACGACTGGCTCACCGCGATCGCCAACGGCTACGGAGTCGCCCTCGCGCCGGAGTCCGCCGCCCGCTTCTACACCCGGCCCGGCATCGTCTACCGACCCGTCACCGGAGTCGGCCCCAGCGAGGTCGCGGTCGCCTGGGCCCCGGCCGACGACGACGATCCCGTCGTCCAGGACTTCGTCCGCTGCTGCCGCCAGGCACTCCGTCCCCGGCCCTGAACCGACCGCCCTCGTTTCGAATACAGTGCTGGACGTCGTACGTACGGACCGTGTCGGTGCCGAAGGGAGGGTCCGGGTGGGCGCGACGACCGGTGCCGTCTGGGGACGTGCCGAGCAGCAGGACTTCCGCAGCCGGGTCCGCGGGACGCTGCTCGGCGTGGCCGTCGGCGACGCCTTCGGCGCCCCCGTCGACGGGCTGGACCTCGACGGCATCCGCCAGGAGCACGGCGCGGAGGGCCTGGCCGACCCGGCCCCCGCCTACGGCCGGCGCGGCGCCGTCACCCACCTCACCCAGCTCACCCTGTTCTCCGTGGACGGGCTGATCCGCGCCCAGGTACGCCGGGACACCGGCGCCTGGCACCCGCCTACCGACCTGCACCGGGCGTACCGGCGCTGGGCCGCCACCCAGCGCGACTGGGGCCCCGACCTGCGGCGCAAGGACGACGGCTGGCTGGCCCGCGAGGAGTGGCTGTACGCCCGCCGGGACGCGCCCCGGGCCCTGCTGCTCGGACTCGGCGACGAGACGATGGGCACGCCCCAGGCGCCGAAGAACCCGGGTGAGCGCGGTGCGGAGGCCGCCGCCCGCTCGGCGCCGTTCGGGCTGCTGGTCGGCTGGGAGCCGCAGTTGGTCGACCAGCTCGCCGTGGAGTGCGCGGCGCAGACCCACGGCCACCCCGGCGGCTACCTGGCGGCGGGCGCGTACGCCGTGATCGTGCACGGGCTGGCCCGGGGCGACAGCCTGGACGCGGCGGTGCAGCGGGCGCTCGCCCTGCTCGCCGCCCGGCCCGGACACGAGCCCGTGGCGGGCGCCCTCCAGCACGCGCTGGGCGCGGTCCGGCAAGGGCTGCCGACGGCGGAACGGGTGACCGAGCTGATCGGCGAGGGGGCCGCGGAAGGGCTCGTCGCGGCCGCCGTGTACTGCTCCCTCGTCGGCGAGGACGTACGGCACGGGCTGCGGCTCGCCGTCAACCACGGCGGTCGCTCCGCCGCGGCCGGCGCCCTGACCGGCGGGCTGCTCGGCGCCCTGCACGGCGAGACGGCGCTCCCGCCCGCCTGGCTGGCCGAACTGGAGGGCCGCCCGACCATCCTGGAACTGGCCGACGACTTCGCCATGGAGATGACCCAGGGGCCCGCCCTGCACGGCCCGGCGGGGTCGTCCCCGGGCTGGCTGGCGCGCTACCCGCGCGGCTGACGGCGCGATTCCCGGCAGAGGTCAGGAATCGCGAAGCACCGGCCGCGGGCCGCCGCTAGCGTGAAGGCCATGGACCTCAGCATTCACACCACCGTCCTCCCGCACGACGACCCTGACGCGGCGGTCGCCTTCTACCGGGACGCCCTCGGCTTCGAGGTGCGCAAGGACGTCGGGCAGGGCAAGATGCGCTGGATCACGGTCGGGCCCGCCGACCAGCCCGACGTCTCCCTGCTCCTGGCGCCGCCGGCCGTCGACCCCGGCATCACCGACGCCGAGCGCCGCACCATCACCGAGATGATGGCCAAGGGCACCTACGGGTGGATCCTGCTCGCCACCAAGGACCTCGACGGCACCTTCGAGAAGGTGCGGGGTCACGAAGCCGAGATCGTCCAGGAGCCGACCGAGCAGCCGTACGGCGTCCGCGACTGCGCCTTCCGCGACCCCGCCGGCAACCAGATCCGCATCCAGGAACTGCGCTGAGCCCGGACGGTGCCCCGGCCCCGCCCGGGACACCGTCCGCACCCACGGAGCGCACTCTCCTAGTCACCCACCCGGGACCGCGCCACCGACTCCTCCGCGCCGCCCGCCGGCGTCGGGATCGCGGCCGCCGTACCCGAGGCGTCGCCGTCGGTGTTGACCTTCTCGATGATCGCGAGCCGTTCCGGCGTGTCCTCCGGCTTGAGGTAACCGATCAGGACGTACAGGACCAGCGACACGGCCAGCGGGATCGACACCTGGTACTCCAGCGGCACCCCGCCCGCCACGTTCCAGTGGATCGGGTAGTTGACCAGCCAGAAGGCGAGCAGACCGGCCGCCCAGCTGGTGAGCGCCGCCGTCGGGCCGGAACGGCGGAAGGGCCGCAGCAGACCGAGCATCATCGGGATCGCGATCGGGCCCATCAGTCCGGCCACCCACTTGATGACGACGGTGATGATGTCCTTGAACGTCGGCGAGTCGACCTGCGTGGCCACCGCCATGGACAGCCCGAGGAAGACCACCGTGGTCAGGCGGGCCGCCAGCAGCCCGGACCGGGTGCCCCAGGCCCGCGCCCGCGCCGACAGCACCGGCGCCACATCGCGGGTGAAGACGGCGGCGATGGCGTTGGCGTCCGAGGAGCACATGGCCATGGTGTGCGAGAAGAAGCCGACGATGACCAGTCCCAGCAGCCCGTGCGGCAGCAGCTGCTCGGTCATCAGGGCGTAGGAGTCGGAGCCGTCCGGTTTCTGCGACTCCACCAGCAGCGGCGACATCCACATCGGGAAGAACAGCACCAGCGGCCAGACCAGCCACAGCACCGCCGACAGCCGCGCGGAGCGGGTGGCCTCGCGGGCGTTGCTCGTGGCCATGTAGCGCTGGGCCTGGTTGAGCATGCCGCCGTTGTACTCGAAGAGCTTGATGAAGAGGTAGGCGAGCAGGAACACCGCCCCGTACGGGCCGACCAGCGGTTCGGCGTGGCCCTGGAGTTCGGGCTCGTCCCAGACGCCGAAGAAGCCGCCGTGGTCGCCGAGCTTCACGACGACGGCGACGAACATCGCGACGCCGGCCAGCAGCTGGATGACGAACTGGCCCAGCTCGGTCAGCGCGTCCGCCCACAGGCCGCCGATCGTGCAGTAGACGCCCGTGACGACACCGGTGATCAGGATGCCCTGGTTGAGGGAGATGCCGGTGAAGACCGACAGCAGGGTGGCGATGGCCGCCCACTTCGCGGCCACGTCCACGATCTTCAGCAGCATCCCGGACCAGGCCAGGGCCTGCTGGGTGGGCAGGTTGTACCGGTTCTTCAGGTACTCCAGGGGAGAGGCCACGTGCAGCCGGGAGCGCAGCCGGTTGATGCGCGGCGCGAACAGGGTGGAGCCGATGGCGATGCCGAGGGCGATCGGGAAGGACCACGTCACGAACGACGTCACGCCGTAGGTGTAGGCGATGCCCGCGTACCCGGTGAACATCACCGCGCTGTAACCCGACATGTGGTGCGAGATGCCGGACAGCCACCAGGGCATCTTGCCGCCGGCCGTGAAGAAGTCGCTGACGTTGTCCACGCGTTTGTGCGACCAGACGCCGATCGCCACCATGACGGCGAAGTAGCCGATGAGCACGGACCAGTCGAGACCGTTCATGTGCCCCCTTCCGGGGTCCGCCTTGTGAACACCGCTCAGCCGGTTGGCACTTCGCACGAGCGGGGTAGGGGCGTGACAGGCCGCGAAGTGCCCGCTCATCGTGGGTGCGACGACGCGGGCACGACAAGAAAGGGGAGGGTCAAGAGCGGGTAAAAAGGTTCGACTAGCTGACCTCGGTTCATCTACATGAACGAATGCCGGGGTTGACGGGCTACTTCAGTTCGTCGGGGCAGGGCGTGCCGCGCTTGAGCCCGTACGGCGAAGCCAGCCGGTACGTGCCCGCCTCGGGAGCGATCAGCGTGGTCCACTTGTCGCCCTCGGCGGTCTCCTCCGTCTCCATCAGGCAGCCGTTGACGTTGTCGTACGTCTTCGGCGTGCCCTCCGGAGCGTTCTTGGAGGCCTCGGTCTCCTGGGGCGGCTCCAGCTTGTTGCCCTCGTCGTCGACGAGGCTCAGCCACGGCGAGTACGGCATCCGGATCAGGATGCGTCCCGGCTCCTTCACGTCGATCGTCCACTCGTCCTGCCCGGCACTCTGGACGACGGCGTTGGGCTCGGCCAGCGGTGTCGGGTCGAGCACCTGGAACAGCTGCCAGTTGGCGTCGCCCCAGATCTGCTTCAGGTACGGCAGGCCCCGCTGCAGCAGCTCCCGCTCGCGCTTGCCGCCGTCACCGTCCGGCTCGCCCTTGGGCAGCACCACGTAGTGCACGGCCCAGCGCTTGAGCCACTCGTGGTAGTTGGCCGAGTTGAGCGTGTCGTCGTAGAAGAGCGGATTGCGCTCCATGTCGGCCTGGCGGGTCCAGCCGCGGGCCAGGTTCACGTACGGCGCGAGCGCCGAGGCCTCCCGGTGGGAACGGGCGGGTACGGCCTCCACCCGGCCCTTCTCGGCGCCGGCCTCCTGCAGTTCGTTGAGGAGCGGCGCCAGCTCGCGCGCCCAGGAAGCGGTCGGCTGGGTGTGGACGACGTCGTCGGCCGACTTGAAGCCGATCCAGCCGACGAAGCCGGCGAGCGAGACCACGAGCGCGTACCACTTGCGGGACTTCGGCACCGTGAACGGCAGCGCGGCCACCAGCACCACCCCGGCGAAGAGCATCGCCAGGCGTGTGATGTTGGAGCCGATCTGGGAGCTGATCAGCCAGACCAGCAGCACGGACAGGCCGTAGACCGCGGACGTGATCCGCACGGTCGTCCAGGTGCCCGGCACGAACCAGAACACCAGCCCCGCGAACAGGACCGGCAGGACCGCCGAGCCGAAGGCCATCGGCTGGGTGCCGGAGAAGGGGAACAGCACGGCCGACAGCGCCACGACCGCGGCCGGCGCCAGCCCCAGCGACCAGGCGCCCGGACGGCGCTTCTGCAGGAACAGGGCGACCGCCACCAGGCCCACGAAGAGGCCCGCGACCGGTGACGCCATGGTGGACAGCGCGGCCAGCGGAGCCGCGCACAGCCCCTTCGCCCAGCGCTTGTGCCGCCAGCGGTGCGGCCAGCAGAACACCGCGGCGACCGCGCCCAGCCCGAACATCATGCCCAGCCCGAACGTCACCCGGCCCGACGCGGCGTTGCCCATCAGTCCGAACAGGCCCGCCAGCGACGCCCACAGCGGATTGCGGACCACCCGGCTGCGGATCAGGATCATCGTCAGCAGCCCGGCCGACACCGTCCCGGCGATCATCATCGTCGTGCGCACGCCGAGCACCGACATCAGGTACGGAGAGACCACGCTGTACGACACCGGGTGCATGCCGCCGTACCAGGCGAGGTTGTACGCCGAGGCCGGGTGACGGCCGACGAACTCCGCCCACGCGTCCTGCGCCGCGAGGTCGCCGCCACTGTTCGCGAACGTGAAGAACCAGGCGATGTGGAGGGCCCCGGCGAGGGCGGTGACGGACAGCACGGGGTGGCGCAGCATGCGTTCGCGCAGGGCCCAGAACGCCCCCTTCACCGCGGACGGCGCTTCCGGCTCGCGACGCCCGCCACCGCCCCCGGTGCGGTCCGCGTCACGACCGCCGTCCGTGCGGGGCGCGGGTACGCGTGGTCGCGGGCCGGCTCCCGGGCCCGGTTCGGCGTCGTCGGCGCGTGTCGGCTCCGCAGTGGCCACCTGAAGGCACTCCCCGTGTCCCGTCTTCTGATTTCGGCCGTGTCCCGTTCCCGCGACCGGCGACCTGCCCCGTTTCGTGACGCTAGCACGCACGCCCGCACCGTGGCTTGTTCCCCTGTGGAAAGCGAACACCCCCGCGGCCGGGCGGCCGCGGGGGCTTCACATCGCCATGTCCCGGGTGGGCCGGGCCGTCAGCCCAGCCGGGTCAGCTTGTCCGTGAAGGCGGGCTCCACGAGATCCTTCTGGAGGGCGACGGGAACCTTCACCGCGCCCGCCGCGCCGCCGTCGCCCACGGTCAGGGTGCCGACCTTCGTGCCGGCGGCGGCCGTGTGCGGCACCTCGTCCGCCTCGAACGTCAGCTTCACGGTCAGGCCCGGCCAGCCGACGGCCTTGACGTCCTGGGTGGCGACGACCGGGGTCCGGCCGCCGAGACCGTCGTCGACGTAGCCGACGACGTCCCCCTTCTTCAGGATCGTCGACGACTCCAGGACGTCCTGCGCGGCCCGGATCAGCTTGTCGCTGGAGTCGAGCGCGGCACCGAGGATGGTGTTGTCCTTGCCGCCCGCCGGCTGGCGCACCACGGCACCGATGATGGTGCGGGTCTCGCCGCCGACCTCCTTCTTGGCAGCGAAGACGAGGTTGCCGAGAGCGGAGGTGGTGGTGCCGGTCTTGATGCCGACGACGCCGTTGTGACCGACCAGGTGGTTCCAGTTGGAGTGGTTCACGCCCTTGTAGTCGTCGTACGACATCTTCTGGGCCACCTCGCGGAACGCGACCGACTTCATCGCCTCCTTGGCCAGCTTCACCTGGTCCACGGCCGTGCTCACCGTCGTGTTGTTCAGGCCCGACGGGTCGGTGTACGTGGTGTTGGTCATGCCGAGGTCCTTCGCGGCGGCGTTCATCTTCTCCACGAACGCCTCCTCCGACCCCGCGTCCCAGCGGGCGAGCAGCCGCGCCACGTTGTTCGCGGACGCGATGAGGATGGCGTCCAGGGCCTCGCGCTGGGAGATCTTGTCACCCGCGTACACGTGCACGGTCGACTCGTCGCCGGCCTCCGACTGGTCCTCGGCCGCCTGGTCGATCTCGATCATCGGACCGTCGGCACCGCTCTTGAGCGGGTGGTCGCGCAGGATGACGTACGCCGTCATGACCTTGGCGACACTCGCGATCGGCACGGGCTTCTGCTCGCCGGACGAGCCGAAGGTGCCGATGCCCTGCACGTCCAGCGCCGCCTGCCCGCTGGACGGCCACGGGATCCCGGGCTTGCCGCCCTCGAACGTGAAGCTCTCCCGCGCCGTGAGGTCCAGCTCCGGCGCGGGCAGCGGGCGCATGGACTGCACCACGCCGAGGATGACCACCAGGAGCAGGACCAGCGGCGTCCAGATCTTGACCCGGCGCACCGTCGTGCGCAGCGGGGTCTCCGGCGGCGGGGGAGTGTTCGTCAGCTCCGCCAGCAGATCCAGCGGCGGCTTCGGCGGCAGCGGCTGCTGCGTGGTCCGCTCGGGCCCGACGTGCGGTACGGCGGTGGTGGTTCCGGTACGGGGGGCCTGCGGTGCCTCGGGAGGCGTGGCCGGTGCCTTCTGCGGGGGCTTGCGGGTCGCCGGGTCGTCCGGCTGCCGGAGCGCCACGAACTTGCTGGTCCGCTCGGCGTCGCTCTCGGCGGGCTTCCCCGGCGCGGCGGCGTCGCCCAGCTTCAGCATGGTCGTCGGCTGGTCGACCTCACGCGCGGAGGGCCGCAACGCCTTGAAGACAGCGGTCGGCTGATCACCACCGGGCTCCTTGCCGGAGCCGGCGCCCGCGTCCGCGGCGGCACCCACGCCCGAGCCCCGGGGGCCGTCGCCGCCCGCCCCGTCCTCGCCGTCCGAGTCGGCGCCCTCGTCGTCGGGCGCCTTGCCGTCGCGGGGTGCGTCAGTACTGCCGCGGGGCTCCCCGTCGGCGTCCGAGTCGGTGCGCTCGTCCCCGGGCGTCTCGCCGTCGGTCTGCTGCCCGGCGGTGGCGACCGCGCCGGAGTCCCGGGCGGCGTCACCGTCCGGGTGGGTCCCGTGACCGGTCTCGCCCTCGGGGTCCGGGTCGGCGTGCTCGACCGCGCGGCTCTCCGCGTCCCGCGACGCGTCCGCGCTCCCGCCACCGGGGCCGACCGCCCCGTCCCGGGGGGCCGACTCGTCGTCCGCCGTGGCACCGCGGCCGGCGGCGGGCTCCGTGCCCTCCCGCGGCGCCTCGGAGTCCGCGTCGGCGTCCGGATCGCCGCCCTCCGCGGCCCCCGCGCCCGGCGTGTCCTCGGCGTCGTCCTCCGCGTCCTCGCGCCGCGCGTTCGCGGCGGCCCGCTCCTCGGCGGTCGCCACCCACGCCGCGACGGCGTCCCTCAGCCGCCCGTCGCTCGCGGCGGCGGGGCCCGCCGGTGCGTCCTCGGCGGCGTCGGAGCCCTCGGACGCGGTGGAGGATCCGGCGCTCTCCGCGTCGGCGTCGGCTTCCGCGTCCTCGCTCTGCGTGTCGCGGACCGACAGCACCCGGGTGGCCGTGTCGACCCCGCCGCGCGACTTCCCGGACCCGGCGGACGCCGAAGGCTTCGCGGCGTCCCGCGCCACCGACAGCCGCGGATCACGCGTCTCGCTCGCCCCGGTCCTGGCTTCGGGAACCGGACCCGCGCTCCCCGACGTCGGTTCTTCCGACGACTCGTGCTGCTTCGACCTGTCGGGGGACTCGCCCGCCACCGATGCCTCCTCCATGCGCCGCACGCCTCGTGTGCGCTACCGAACCCGTACCGGAACCATGTACCAGTGTCCTGTGTACGGGTGGAACCCACGCGGTAGACGAGAACGACATACCTACTGGTTCCACTACGAAGCGGTCACGCACCCTCGACAGACCAATGTGAGAGGGGTCACCCTGTCTGTCATCCACGCGGGGAGGCATGGATGGGCAGGAGCCGCAGAACACTTCCGGAGGAGCTTCTGCTGCTGGCGTTGGACCCGACCACGGGTACCACCGCGCAGCCGCAGTCGCTCGACCTCGGTCTGGCCGGAGCGCAGCTGGTGGAGCTGGCGCTGGCCGGACGGATAGCCCCAGACGGGGATCGTATCGCCGTGGTGGCCCCACGGCCGACAGGAGATCCAACACTGGACTGCGCGTTGGAGTTGCTGCGAAGGCGCGGCGCTCCCGTACGGGCGGTCAACTGGATTGGCGGACCCCGCCTGGGGCTGCGCCAGACCTACCTCTCGCATCTGGAGCGATGCGGCATGGTGCATGCCGTGGAGGGCCAGATGTGCGGGGTGCTGCCGACGACTCGCTACCAGGCGACGGACACGGCGATCAGCAGGGAGATCAAGGCCCGGCTGGACTCGGCGATCCGCACCGGCGTACCGCCGGACCCGCGGACCGCGGCGCTCGCCGCGCTGGCCCACGCGGTCGGCCTCGGCAAGCACCTCTACCCGGGCAACGAAGGACGCTCGTCACGGTCCCGCCTTCGGGACCTCATCAGGCACGACCCCATGGGCGGCCTGGTGGCGCACGCGGTGATGGACGTCCAGAACGGCGCGGCGGCCCAGCCACGCCGCAGCCCGGCACCGGCCGGCCGCCAGGCCGCGGGACCGGGCGCCAGGACGGCCCCGGAGCCCGCCCGCGGTGTTCCGGCGCAGCCACGCCACGGATCCATGGCCCGCGCGGCGGCCCACTGAGCCGCACGAGCCCACCGCACCACCGCACCACCGCACCGCCGCACCACCAGTCCCCGAGCCCGGTCACGGGAGCCGCAGGTCCGCGCGGGGCGGTGGGACCGACCGCACGTCCGCAGCAGCCGGACAGCGGAAAGGTTCCGCCGCCCCGCGCGGCCATGTGTGCGGGTGGCGCCCCGAACTGGCGTGTACGCGGCGCATATCGACCGTTTCCCAGCGGTAGAAAGCACCTTGGTGGCAGTCTGCTCAGCAGCAGATACGCAAAGTGGCAGCTATGAGTCACGCAGCCGGAGGTGCACGTCCCGTGGCGTCCAATGTCAATCCCACCGTCAGGCGGCGCCGGCTGGGCCAGGAGCTGCGCCGGCTCCGTGAGCTCAAGGGCATGACGGCCGAGGAGGTGGCGGAGCGGCTGCTGGTCTCGCAGTCGAAGATCAGCCGTCTGGAGAACGGCCGGCGCAGCATCAGCCAGCGCGACGTCCGTGACCTGTGCGGGGTGTACGAGGTCGAGGACCAGCGGATGGTCGACTCGCTGATGGAGATGGCGAAGGACTCCCGCCAGCAGGGCTGGTGGCACGCTTTCGGAGATATCCCGTACAGCGTCTACATCGGCCTGGAGACCGACGCCGAGTCGCTGCGGACCTACGAACCCCAGATCATCACCGGCCTGCTGCAGACCCGGTCGTACGCCGAGGCGCTGATCCAGGGCGCCCTGCCCGAGACGCCGGTCGCGGACGTGGAGAAACGCGTCCAGGTCCGGATACGGCGTCAGGAGCGCATCACGGCGGAGACCAACCCGCTGCGGCTGTGGGTGGTCCTCGACGAGGCCTGCCTGCGCCGGGTGGTGGGCAGCAAGCAGGTGATGCGCGAGCAGCTGGAGCACGTCGCCGAGATGTCGCAGCTGCCGCACATCACCGTGCAGGTGCTGCCGTTCGACGTCGGTGGCCACCCCGGCATCAACGGCCAGTACTCGATCCTGGAGTTCGCCGACACCGCCGACTCCAGCGTCGTCTACATCGAGGGCGTCACCAGCGACCTGTACCTGGAGAAGGCCCCGGACGTACAGAAGTACACGGTGATGTACGAGCACTTGCGGGCGCAGGCCCTCAACGTGGACGAGTCGCGGCGGCGCATCGAGGATGTGGCGAAGGAGTACGCCCGCTGACGCGGTGGCGGATGTTACAGCCCTGGTGTGCAGTACAGGAAGAGTCACCTGGAATATGCCACCCGGTCGGGTGAATGGCTGCTCCGTACGGCGAGGTCAGCGAGTAGCGTCGATCACGCCAAAGATCAAGCGTCATTGGCGTGAACCACACTCAGCGACTCACCATCGGAGCAGACATGGCAATTCTCCAGGGCGCCCAGGAATCGTGGACCAAGTCCTCCTACTCCGGAGGAAACGGCGCGTGCGTCGAGGTCAAGTCGCCGGTCGTGGCGGCACTCGCCGTCCGTGACTCCAAGGTCCCCGGGGGGCCGACGCTGGCCTTCCCCGCCGACGCGTGGAACGCCTTCGTGACCTCGGTCAAGAAGTAACGGCTCCACGCGACGCCCGTCAGCACCGCCGACGGAGCCCTCTCGACCAGTTCGCCGACCTTGCCGAGAGGGCTCTGCGCAGTTCGGCTCAGCTCACGGGGAACGCGATGTCGCACACCGGGTCCCCGGGACCCGCCGCCTCCCAGTCGGCGAAGTACACCTCACGGCACGGCCCCGTCACCGTCAGCCCCTGGGCCGCGATCCATTCCTCCACCGCCTCGAACGCGGCCAGGATCTGCGGATGGGCCACCTGCGCCTTGGTGATCCGGGTGTAGGCCAGCCGCTGGGCCGGCTCCACCCGCACCCGCGTCTGCCAGGCCCGCCCCCGCTCCTCGCACCATGCCCGGGCCGCCGTCTCGTCGGCGACCGGCACGCACGACTCGGCCGGACCGTCGCTCTCCACCGAAACCTCGGAGTGGTACAGGACGAACGGCGCCGCCGTCACACCCCCGCAGCCCCGGGCCGCCTCCTCCAGCCGCCCCAGCGACGCACCGATCCAGGCCGGCAGCTCGTCCGCCAGCGTGTGCCGGGTCTCGCTGATCACCACCTGCCCGGGCACGTCCACCGTCTCGACCACGAACTTCCCGTTCATCCCGGAACTCCTTCCCGAAAGGCGTCCACGGAGGTAGTCGGCGAGCGTGCGCTGCCCGGCCACCCGGGCCTCGACCCCGGACCAGTAGGCGCCGAGCAGTTCGGCGCCGCCCGGCCCGTCCGCGCGCACCACCTCCGCGACCTTCGCCAGCGGCATGTCCAGTTGGCGCAGCAGGGCCACGAGCCGGGCGCGTTCGATCTGGCCGGGGCGGTAGTAGCGGTAGCCGGTGACCTCGTCCACGTGGTCGGGCACCAGCAGGCCCATACGGTCGTACAGCCGAAGGGCCTTGGCCGAGAGCCGGGCCCGCGCGGCGAACGCCCCGATGGGCAGCAAGCCGCCGTCGCGTTCTTCGTCCACGACGCCATCCTCCGTCACCGAGCGGTCCGTCCGCCCGGTGACGGAGACGCTCGGGCCTGTCCCAGGGGCAAGGTCAACCCGCCAGCCGCTCCTCCACGGCCGCCACGACCTCGGCCGCCTCCGGCTCGGTCTGCGGCGCGAACCGGGCGGCGACCTTGCCGTCCCGCCCGATCAGGAACTTCTCGAAGTTCCAGCGGATGTCCCCGCTGTGCCCCTCGGCGTCCGCGAAGCCCGTCAGCCGGTCGTACAGCGGATGCCGGCCCTCCCCGTTGACCTCCACCTTCTCCGTCATCGGGAAGGTGACGCCGTACGTCGCCGAACAGAACTCGGCGATCTCGTCGGCGCTGCCCGGCTCCTGGCCCATGAACTGGTTGCACGGCACGCCGAGCACGGTGAACCCCTGCTCCGCGTACCGCTCGTGCAGCCGCTCCAGGCCCGAGTACTGCGGGCTGAGCCCGCACTTGGAGGCCACGTTGACCACCAGTACCACCCGGCCCGCGTACTGGGAGAGGTCCGCGGACCCGCCCTGGAGGGCACCGATCTCCACGTCGAGGGGAAGGCTGTCGTTGTCACGCGCGTTCTGTGAGGTCGTCATGGGCGGATGCTAGCCCCGCGACATGTCACGCGCCCCGCACGCCCGCTGCCCGCTCGCCTCCACGAGCACGTCCCCGGCCGCCGTCCGCGAGTACAGCACCGACCGTCCCGCCCGCCGCCGCCGCACCAGCCCCGCGTCCAGCAGCACCCGCAGATGCCGCCCGACCGAACCGAGCCCCTGCCCGGTCAGGCCGACCAGCTGGCTGGTGCTCATGGGGGAGCCGAGCAGCGTCAGGACGCCCGCGCGGGCCGGTCCGAGCAGCGCGCCGAGGGCGGCCGGCACGTGCCGGGCACCGTCGTCCGCGAGGGCGCCCGCGCACGGGTAGACCACCGCGTACCGCTCCGGTTCCTCCCACGCCACCCACCCGTGCCGCTGCGGAGTGACCGGTACCAGGACCAGTTCGGCGCCGGACAGGTCGCGGGGCGGATAGGGGTTCAGGTTGATCTGGAGCCGGCTGTCGCCGAGCCAGCGGGTGCCGGGCCGCAGGGCGTCCAGCACGGCCGCCCAGCCACCCCGGGTCACCTGCGCGGTCCGCGCGACGACATCGGCTTCCAGGACCCGGCGCCGCCGGTCCCAGTACGGCCGTACCGCCTCGGCCCAGACGTCCTGAAGCAGCGCGGCGGCCCGTTCGGGCAGGTCGTCGCGGTCCAGGGCGGCGGGCAGCGGGCCCCCGAGGGAGACGGCCAGGTCGGCGCGGGCCTGGCCGGGGCGGGTCGCCCGGACGCGGGCGACGCCCTCCTCGAAGCTCTCGCCCTCGGCCGGTGTGGGGGTGAGGAAGTCGGCGATCCATTCCCGGCCGACGCCCGAGCGGACGAGCAGAGCGGTCACCGGGTCCTCGGCCAGCCGGCGCCGGTGCGCGGGCAGGTGGGTGTCGAGCCAGGCCCGTTCACCGGGGTGCGCGGCCACACCGGCGTGCAGCAGTTTCAGGCACGCGAAGGTCTCGGCGAGCGGCGAGACGACGAAACGGCTGCGAGCGAGCGTGTCGGCGTTCACCTGCCACCAGCCCATACGGCGCCCCCGTTCCGTGCCGGGCGAGGTTTCGCCCTCGCGCGAAACGATAACGGCCGCCCTCCCCGCCGCCCGAGACTCCCCGCATGCCGGACACGCCCCGCAAGAGCTACACGGACCTCTTCCGAACCCCCGAATTCGGCCCCCTCTTCCTCTCCTCCTCCGCCAACATCGCCGCCCAGACGGTGAGCGGCCTGGCGCTCGGCACGCTCGTGTTCCGGGCGACCGGCTCGCCGCTGCTGTCCGCGCTGAGCATGTTCGGCCCGGCGCTCGCCCAGGTGCTGGGCGCCACGTTCTTCCTCTCCGGCGCGGACCGGCTGCCCCCGCGGGCGACGCTGGCGGGCCTCTCGCTGGCCTTCGCCGCGGCCACCGCGGCCCTCGCGCTGCCCGGCCTGCCGGTCTGGGCGATGCTCGCCGTCGTCTTCGGCGAGGGCCTGATCGCCTCCCTCGGCGGCGGGGTCCGCTGGGGCCTGCTGAACGAGATCCTCACCAAGGACGGGTACCTGACGGGACGCTCGATCTTCAACATGATGAACGGCGTCATGCAGATCGCCGGCTACGCGGCCGGCGGAGTCCTGGTGACCGTGGTGTCGCCGCGCCTGTGCCTGCTGCTCGCGGCCGGCCTCTACGGAGCGGCGGCCGCGCTCGCGCTGCTGCTGACCCGCCGCCCGCCCCGCGCCGCCGGCCGCCCCTCCGTGGCCGCCACCTGGCGCGCCAACGCCCGGCTGTGGTCCGCCCGTCCCCGCCGCCACGTCTACCTGGCCCTGTGGATCCCCAACGGCCTCGTCGTCGGCTGCGAGTCCCTGTACGTCTCCTACGACCCCCGCGCCGCGGGCACACTCTTCGCCTGCGCCGCGCTGGGGATGCTGGCCGGTGACGTGACCGTCGGCCGTCTGCTGCCGCCCCGGCTGCGCCCGCGCCTCGGCATCCCCCTGCTGGTGCTGCTGGCCGCCCCGTACCTCGCCCTCTTCCTGCGCCCGCCGCTGCCGGTGACGGCCGTCCTGGTCGCCCTGGCCTCCGTCGGCTTCGGCGCGAGCCTGGTGCAGCAGGAGCGCCTGGTCGTCCTCACCCCGGACGAGCTGACCGGCCACGCCCTCGGCCTGCACTCCGCCGGGATGCTCACGGCACAGGGCCTCGCCGCGTCCCTGGCGGGCACGGTGGCCCAGTTCACCTCCCCGGCGACGGCGATGACGGCGATGGCCCTCGTCTCCCTCGCGGTGACCCTCACGCTCACGGTGGTGAGCCGCCGGGACGCGGGTGCGGACGGCGGGCTGCTGCCGAGGCGGGCGCCGGAAGCGGCGTGACCGCCCGGCCGTCCGGCCGCTCGGCCTCGATTGGGTTAAGGACCGCCCGGTGACTCCTGCCCGATCAGACCCTTGCATAGGCTAAGAGACTGGGGAGGGACGCCTGAGAAGAGGAGAGGGCGGCTCTTGAGCGCTGCGACACCGGAGTAGTCATGACCGTGAAGAAGTCGCCGTCCAGTTCCACGATGCTGGCCTGGATGCCCGCGGCGGCCATGACCGTGGTCGCGGTCGTCGACCTCACGGCCGGTCCGGACGTGGGGCTGCTGCCGCTGGTGTCGCTGGGGCCGGCGTTCGCCGGGCTGGTCGGGGGCTGGCGGCGCACGGCGGTGATCGGGCTGGCCGCGCTGCTGCTCTGCGTGGGCCTCGGCCTCTACAACGGGCTCTTCGACCGGCCCCGCGGCTACACCGCCATGGTGTCGGTGGCCGGCGTCACCGGCGTCGGCATCGCGGCGGCCGTGATGCGCTCGCGCCGGGAGGCGGAGCTGGCCAGCGTCCGGTCGATCGCGGAGGCGGCGCAACGGGTGCTGCTGCGCCCGGTGCCGCTGACCGCGGGCCCGCTGCACGCGGCCGTCTCGTACACCTCGGCGCTCGCCGAGGCCCGGATCGGCGGCGACCTGTACGAGGTGGTGGCCTCGCCGCACGGCGTCCGGGTGATCGTGGGCGACGTACAGGGCAAGGGGCTGGCCGCGGTGGAGACGGCGGCGCGGGTCCTCGGCGCCTTCCGGGAGGCGGCGTACGACGAGAAGGACCTGGTCAAGCTCGGTGAGCGGCTGGAACGCAGCGTCGCCCGGGAGCTGGAGGACGAGAAGTTCGTGACCGCGATCCTCGCCGAGATCGGCCACGACCACCAGGTCGTCCTCCTCAACTACGGCCACCCGGCCCCGATGGTCGTCCACCCCGACGGCACCGCCGACTTCCCGGAGCCGCCCGCCTACGCCCTCCCGCTGGGCCTGTCCGCCCACGGCGGTCCCGGCCCGGAACCCTTCCCGGTGCCCTTCGTCCCCGGCGACCAGCTGCTCCTCTACACCGACGGTGTCACGGAGGCCCGGGACGAGGAGGGCGGCTTCTACCCCCTCGCCGAGCGCACCCACCTCCTCAAGGACCCCGACGTCCACCGCGCGCTGGACGCCCTGCGCGAGGACCTGGTCCGGCACGCGGCCGGACCGCACCACGACGACGCCGCGATGCTGCTGCTGCGCTACCAGGGGCACGCCGGCGCCGGACCGGCCGCCGGCGTGGCGGCCGCTGCCGATCCGGCCGGCTGAACGGACCGGCGGTTCCGGAGCGGCGGGTCAGGCGTGGCGGGCGCCCGCGGACGCCATGCCCAGCCAGGTGTGCGGGTTTCCGGCCCAGCACCAGCCGAGCTTCGGGGCCTTCTGGCTGATCCAGATCGCCGGGACCCGCCGGTCGCCGGACCGGGACCCACCGAGCGAGAAGCACTTGTTCTTCACCAGGAGCCGCGGAGCGTGCGTCATCAGCGCGATGCCCTCCTCGATGGTGAGCAGGGTGCGGCCCCGTTCGGCGACGGTGGCCATCGCGTCGTTCGGTACGGCCCCGCAGAACTCCTCCCCGCGCTCGACGTCGAACAGCAGGTGGACGCCGTCCGGGCCGGGCGGCTCGGCCTCCTCGGTGGCGACGAACCGTTCCAGCGAGCCGGGCTCGAAGCTGCGGTCGACGAAGCCGGGCAGCTTGCCGCCGTGCAGGGTGGTCAGCGGCATGGTCCGTTCGACCGGCACGAGGGCGCGGGTGACGACGAGGACGAACGGCACCCGGCCGCTCACGGCCGGATCGTACGCGGTGCCCGCCGCGGCGCCCGCCCGCTCCACGGCCGCGGCACGCAGCGGCGCCACCAACTCGGCGAACTGCTCGGGGGTGCGGCCGGCGAGCGCCGGGTAGCCGAGCGAGTCCAGCGTCCGGACCTGCCGGTCGAACTCGGCCGCGGCGTCGTAGGCGGGGGAATCGGCGGAGGCGATGGGACTCTTCCGGTCGGTCAAGCGAGGTTCTCCTTCGTCTTACCCGTCGCGGCGGTGTTCGCGATGGATTCGATGTCGGCGGGGCTGCCGGACATGATCGTGCGGACGTGGCGGGTGACCAGCTCGACGGGCCAGTCCCACCACGCGGCCCGCTGGAGCCGGGCGACGTCGTCGGCGTCGTACCGCGTGCGGATGGGCCGCGCCGGGTTGCCGCCGACGATCGTGTACGGCGCGACGTCCCCCGTGACCACCGCGCCTGCGGCGACGATCGCCCCGTCGCCGATGCGTACGCCGGGCATGACGGTGGCGCCGTAGCCGAACCAGACGTCGTTTCCGACGACCGTGTCGCCACGGCTGGGCATGCCGGTGACCAGGTCGAGCGTGGCCTCGGCCCAGGCACCGCCGAACATGGTGAACGGGAAGGTGGAGACGCCCGTCGTCGGGTGCTCGGCCCCGGCCATCAGGAACCGGGTGCCGGAGGCGATCGCGCAGTACTTGCCGATGACCAGCCTCTCCGGCCCGTATGCGTAGAGCACGTTGCGGGTCTCGAAGGCGGTGGCGTCGTCGGGATCGTCGTAGTAGGTGAAGTCGCCGACCTGGATGCGTTCGTCGGTGACGAGCGGCTTGAGCAGGACGACTCTCGGATGCTGTGCGAGCGGATGCAGGACACCGGGGTCCGGGGCGGCCTCGCCGTCGGTTCCGGGGCCGGTCATGCGGTGACCTCGATCCTGGCCAGGGAGCCGGTTTCCAGGGCGCACCACAGGGCGCCGTCGTGCGGGGCGATGCCGTGCGGTTCGCAGTCGGGGCGGGGCAGCGCGTACGAGGTGACGCGCCCGTCGACGGTGATCCGCCCGACCCGGCCGCTGCCCCACTCGGTGAACCACATCGCCCCGTCGGGCCCGGCGGCGACGGCGTGCGGCCGGCACGCCGGGTCGGGCAGCGGGTACTCGGTGATCTCACCGTCCACGGTGATCCGGCCGATGCGCCCGGCCCCGATCTCCGTGAACCACAGCGCGCCGTCCGGCCCCGGCGCGATGCCGACCGGCGCAGCGCCCTCGGTCGGCAGGGGGTGGACGGTGCCGGCCCCGTCGGTGGTGATCCGCCCGATCGCGTTCTCCTGATTGAGGGTCATCCACAGCGCCCCGTCCGGGCCCGCCGTGATGGCGGACGGAAAGGCGCCGGGCGCCGGATACTCGGTGACCTCGCCGTCCACGGTGACGCGGCCGACCCGGTCGGCGGCGGAGAGCGTGAACCACATCGCCCCGTCCGGTCCGGCCGCGATCCCGAACGGTCCGCCCTCCGGGGTCGCCGGCGCGAAGGAGGAACGGGAGCCGTCGGGCGCGATCCGCCCGATGCGGTGCGCCTGGTACTCGGTGAACCACACGGCCCCGTCCGGCCCCGCCGCGATGAGCGTCGGCCCGGCCCCGACCGGGTGGACGGTGACGGTCCCGTCGCCCGGGTCGCGGCGGCCGACGGCGCCCTGGTGGACGAGGGTGAACCAGAGGGCACCGTCCGGCCCTTCGGTGAGGGCGTAGGGCCCGGCGTCCGGACCGCTGACGGCCAACTCCCCTACGGATGCGGAGACTTCCCGAAAATCATTCATCGGTAGTAACTTTAGGGCGAGGCTACACAGGCAGTCAATATAAATTTACGACGAGAGTAGTTTTTCTGATGGACCCCATCGACCCGTCCCCACCACCCCACCCGACGTCTCTCGGCCTGCGCGAGACCAAGAAGCGCGAGACCCGGCAGCTCATCTCCGACCGGGCGACCGCGCTCTTCATCGAGCAGGGCTTCGAGCGCACGACGATCGCCGAGATCGCCGACGCCGCCCGCGTCGCCAAGAAGACGGTGACGAACTACTTCCCGCGCAAGGAGGACCTGGCCCTCGACCACCAGGACGAGTTCGTCGCCACCCTGGCCGACGCCGTCACGGCGCGCGAGGGGGACGAGACTCCGCTGGCCGCCCTGCGCCGCGCCTTCCTGGCAGCCGTGGCCGCCCAGGACCCCGTCGCGGGCTTCGCCGGCCCGGCCTTCACCCGCATGATCGCCGACAGTCCCACCCTCACGTCGTGCCTGCGCGGTCTGCACGACCGGCGGGAGGAGGCGCTGGCCGAGGCGCTGGCGGAAACGACCGCCGCCCCACCCGACGACATCACCCCCCGCGCGGTCGCCGCCCTGCTCGGCGGAGTCCACCGCGTGCTGTTCACCCGCATCCAGGAACTGACCCTGGCGGGCCGCGCCAACCCGGAGATCGCGGAGGTGCTGGACGGCGAGACGCGACGCGCCTTCGACCTCCTGGAACCGGCCTTGCGGGACTACGGCCTGAGGGCTCCGGGTGCGACACCACCCGAACGGACGCACACTGACTGAGTGAGCGAAATGCGCACCAAACGGGGCGACTCGGCCCTCGGTGCGGGCCGCGCCACCTCCCAGCCGCTGGCACTCGCGGCCATGATGTTCGCGGTGGCGATGACCTTCATCGACCAGACCATCGTGTCGATCGCGGCGCCCGACGTCGTCTCCGAACTCGGCCTCTCCGCCACGGGCATGCAGTGGGTGATCAACGCCTATCTGCTGGCCCTGGCCGCGTTCTTCGCCCTCGGTGGCCGCCTGGCCGACCTGTGGGGCCCGCGCCGCGTGGTCGTCGCGGGCACCCTGATCTTCGTCATCTCCTCGGTACTGTGCGGCTGCGTACCGGCCGACGACTACGCTCTCGCCTGGCTGGTCGTCTTCCGCGCCACCCAGGGCCTGGGCGCCGCCCTGCTCTTCCCGGCCGCGCTCGCCGTGGTGGTGGCGGTGTTCCCCGTCGAGCGCCGCGGACGCGCCCTCGCCCTCTTCTTCGGCGTCACCGGCGCCCTCACCGCCGTAGGGCCCCTGCTCGGCGGCTGGCTGACGGCCTGGACCTGGCGGGCGATCTTCTGGGTCAACGTCCCCGTGGCCGTCATCGCCCTGCTCCTCACGGCCCTGGCCCACATCCCCGACCGCCGCCGCGAAGAGACCCTGGACGTGCGGGGCGCCCTCTTGATCGTCGCCGGCATGGGCCTGAGCGTCCTCGGCTTCCAGCAGGCGTCGGCGTGGGGCTGGGACAGCGCGGCGACCTGGGCCTGCACGGTGGGCGGCCTGGCCCTCCTCTACGCCTTCGTCCGCTACGAACTCCGCACCCCCGGCCACCCGCTGATCAATCTGTCGGTCTTCCGCGACCGCGGCTTCGCCACCGACACGCTCGTCCTCTTCTTCGCGATGCTGGCGTTCGTACCGGTCTTCTTCTTCGCCTCGGTCTACGCCCAGGTCTCCCTGAGCGCATCCCCCAACCAGGCCGCCCTCTACCTCCTCTACTTCTTCGCCGGCTTCGCGATCGCCTCCCAGTGGGGCGGCCGCATCCTGGACAAGCGGGGCGCCCGCCCGGCGATGAAGATCGGCTGCGCGCTGGGCGCCGTGGGCTTCGCCCTCTGGGCGGGCAAACTCACCGACCTCTCCATGCACGACCAGTGGCCCTACGCCGCGCTGGCCGGCGCCGGTATCGGCTTCCTCCTGGCCCCGGCCTCGACGGACGCGGTCAACCGCGCGATCGACGCCTCCTACGGCGAGGTCACGGGCATCACCCAGACCGTCCGCAACTACGCGGCGAGCGTGGGCCTGGCCGTCTTCGGCACCGTCCTGACCCACACCATGACCGACCGGGTCACCGAAACCCTCGGCACACGCGGCGTCCCCCAGGGCGCGGACCACTCCGTCGCCCGCGACGTGACCCAGTCCATCACCGGCAACGCGGACACCCGCACCCCCAGCGGCGACGGCCCCCTGGAGACGACGATGCGGGAGGCCATGCCCGCCATCCGCATGGACTTCGCCGAGGCCAACCAATGGATCTTCTACGGCATGGCCATCGCCCTGGCCGTGGGGTACTTCTGCGCGCTGCGGCACCCGGGGGGCCGGGCAGAGCCGCAGGGCGGCGACTGACAGCCGGCGGCGTCCAGAGCATTGACGGTCCGTCAGACGGCCAGCATCATAAATGGGCAGGAACCTGCGCACTTCGCTTCGTTGACGAAGAAGGCGGAAAAATGCCCCAAAACGCTGGACCGATCCACTTCACACGTATCAGCGATTCGGGAAGGCGTGTCGACGCGCACATCCTGCCCGGATTCGCGGAGGTGCACGAGAGCGGCATCGTCCTGAGTTTCGTACTCATGGACACCGGAAGCCTTTTCGGTGAGGCGTTCTATCTCGACGAAAGGGCCAATGCGAACGAGGAGCGTATCCGAAAACTCGGTACCTGGGTTGGCGCCCATCTGGCGGCCCTGCAAGAGGGGAAATTCTATCAGGAGAGGACTGGCGAGCAGTTCAACCCTTACGCGATGGCGGCGCTCACCCAGCTCAACCGCAAACTTATATCCTGGGTGGACGATCACCTGCCGCGGCTCACGGCGACCGAAGTCGGCTACTTCGACATCCAGGGCCGTCTGCGTTTCACGGGAATGCTGCACGACGCGTCGCAGATGTGATCGCAGACGTGATTCACGGATGATGAGCGAAACGCGGAAGATCAGAATCTTCATCTCGTACACCGAGTCGGACCTGGCGTGGGCCGAGTGGGTCGCCGCCAGGATCAGGGAGGCAGGGCACACCGTCATCATGCAGCACTACGACTCCCCGCCCGGCGACAACTTCGTCGTGTGGGTGAACAGGCAGTTGGAGACGGCAGACCTGGTCATGCCGCTCTACTCGCGCCAGTACTTCGAGTCCCAGTGGTGCACCATCGAGTGGAGCAGCGCATTGAGCGCCGGAAAGCGCATGATTCCGCTCAAGATTCGGCCCTGTGCACTGCCAGCCGTCCTGACGCACATCACTTACGTGGATGTGAGCAAGCGCTCGGAAAAGAACATCAGACGACTCCTGAACGCTGGGCTCGGGGTCTCCGGAAAGGCCGCGAAGACCACTCACCCCGCCCAAAGCCCGGCAGCGCGTTCCACCGCAGTCGTCCGGGCATGGAGAAAAGCCTCGCTCATGGCCGCCGCCCTCGGCCTCATCGGCTCCGCCGTCATCTTCGACCCGAACGGCCCGGACACTTCCGGGGACGCGGCGACCGACTTCACCGCCGGCCCCTTCTCCTGAACGGTGCCGAAGCACCGCAAGCAGCAAGTCCCCGGCGGGCGGCTGCCCCATGACCATCACCGACTGCCGTGCCCCGAACGAAGGAGCGCCCGTGATGGTGCGACCTAGGGTTTTCATCAGCTTCCAAATGGAGGACCGTTGGGCCCGAGATTTCCTTAAGGAGCACGCAAGAGGCTCGGACAATGAGATTCAATTCATTGACTATTCCGTCCAGGACCCGTTCGACAACTCGTGGAAGACTCAGTGCAAGCTGCGCATCGCGCAGACGCAGGGAACAATCGTCCTGATCGGTCCGACTACTTACCGATCGGAGGCGGTGGAGTGGGAGATTCGCGAAACGATTGACCAAGGGCATCACATCTTCGGGATTCAGATCGACTCTGATGAGACGCATAGGATCCCCAACGGCCTGCCGGCCTCAAATGTCATCCGATGGAATTTCTCCGCCATTGCCGGGCAGCTTTCAAGCTGGGTGTGATTAATGAATTACATTGAGCAGGTGGCTGCGGCCATCAAAGCCGAAGTTCCGTCATCTTCTCTGCCTGCGGGGAACGTCGATGATCTGTTCCATGCGTACGCCGTCCTTGCTCTGGCGAAGGGTGCCGACGTTACGGCGTCGGATGTCCATGACGCGTGGTCCGCCTGGCAGATGCAGCGAGACCCGATGCATACGTCTATCCGGCCGTTCGATCAGCTCTCGCAGGCCACGCAGAGGCAGGATGCCATTTTTGTGCGGGCCATCAGGAAGGCGGCCATCTCGACTGCGGTGACGGACTCGGTGAGCAGCGCTCTGCTGCCCTACGGTGTCCCCGATACGCCAGAAGAAAGTGAGCGGTTTTTCGAGCTCTACAAGATTATGGTGCAGAGTTCCGAGAGCCTGGTCAGTCGAAGGCAGGGTGTGAACACGTTCTTCATCACGGTGAACGGTGCAATTCTTACCGGACTGGGTTTTTTCATCAAAGCGGGCGGCAAGGGGGAGTTGAAGGCGCTGGGTGTGCTGCTGATTGCCCTGACCGGATTTGTTCTGGCTCATGCGTGGCGAAGTCTGATCAAGTCATTCGGGCAACTCAATACAGGCAAGTTCGCAGTCATCAACCGGATTGAGCGCTTTCTCCCTGCTGCTATATTTTATGCAGAGTGGGAGGCTTTGGAGAGGGGGGAGAATTCTAAGGTGTACCGCTCGTTCACTTCCAGGGAGATCTGGGCTCCCAGTCTCCTGATGACCCTTTACGGAGTCGCGGCAATTGGTGCGTCCCTGGTGGCCGCTGAGATATGGAACATCTAGGACGAGTAGCCGACCGGGGCTGTCGGCCGACCGCCCGCGTTGATGGCGGAAGCGGATGTCAGAAGGGGCCCGCCTCCGAGAATCCGGAGGCGGGCCCCTTCTGCCCTGGTGCCCCCGGCAGGATTCGAACCTGCGACACCCGCTTTAGGAGAGCGGTGCTCTATCCCCTGAGCTACGAAGGCAAGGCATGGCGGCAAGGTGTGGTGCCGCCGCCGACAGTGTAGCGGGTGGTCAGGTGAGGGGGACCGGGCGGAAGCGGCCCGCCGCGCTCAGGTCGGCCTCGATGTGGGCGGCGGTCTGGCGGAGGGGCGGGAGGATGTCCGTCACGCAGGCCTCTGCCGTGCGGCGGGCGGCGTGCATCGCGACGTTGAGCGCGGCGACGACGTGGCCCTCGCGGTCGTGGACGGGGACGGCGAGGGAGCGCAGGCCGGCCTCCAGTTCCTCGTCGACCAGGGCGTAGCCGGCGGTCGGGGGCCCGGGGAGGAGGACGCGGCCCAGGGCGGTCGCGTGGGCCGGGAGGCGGGTGCCGATCGCGATGCGGGCGCTCAGGACGCGGCCGGCGGAGGCCCGGGCCGTGTACTGGACCTCCTCGCCCGAGTCGGACAGGACGGCCAGTGCGGTCGACTCGTGGACGCGTTCGGCGAGGGCGGTGAGGTGGGGCTGGGCGATCTGGGGGAGGGAGGTGCGGGACAGGGGCGGGAAGCCGAGGGAGAGGACGCGGGGGGTGAGGGTGAACGTGTGGTCGGGGTTCCGTCGTACCAGGCCCGCGTGTTCGTGGGTGATCAGGGCTCGGCGGGCGGTGGCACGGGTCAGGCCCGTCGCCTTCGCGACCTCGGTGAGGGTGAGGGAGGGGCGGTTCTCGTCGAAGGCGGTGAGCACGGTGAGGCCGCGGGCCAGGGATTCGACGAAGTCCCGGCCGAGTTCCTGCTTCGACGCGCCCGTCCAGGCCGCCAGGCCGGCGGGGGGAGGGGCCGGCTGCGGGGGCGGGGTGGTGTGCAGGGTGTGCTCCATCGAGCGGACCGCCTCGCGAAGGCGGGGGAGGAGGGTTTCGCGCAGGTCGTCGGCCGTGTGGCGGCTGGTGTGGCTGACGACGCTCGCCACGCAGGCCACAGCGCCGGTGCGGGGGTCGCGTACGGGGACGGAGACCGCGACCAGGCCCGGTTCGATCAGCTGGTCGTCCAGGGACCAGCCGGCGGTCGCCGCCATGGCCGTACGGTGTGTGAAGTCCGAGTCGGGGGCTGGGTGTTCGGCCGGGGGGACGGCCGGGAAGGTGCGGTCTTCCGGGTCGGCCGCTCTGCGGGCGTGCCAGTGGTTCCAGTCGGTGTCCGTCCACTCCGTCGCGAACAGCGGTCCGGGGGCCGTGCGTTCGGCGGGGAGGAGGTCGCCGATACGGAAGCTGAGGGACATCGCGCGGCGGCGGGTGGCCTGGTGGATGAAGCGGATGCCGTCCCCGTCGGCGACCGCCAGGGAGACCGACTCGTCCAGCTCGTCGGCCAGCGCGTCGGCGCGGGCGGAGAGCAGGGCGGGGAGGCGGAGGGCGGCCAGGTAGGCGTTGCCCAGTTCCGTCAGGCGGGGGGCGAGGGTCACGTCGCGGCCGTCGAGGCGGAGGTAGCCCATGCGGGCGAGGGTGGCCGTGACGCGGTCGACCGTGGAGCGGGCCAGGCCGGTGGTCCTCTCCAGGCCGCTGAGGCTGAGGGTGCCGTCGCGCGCCTCGGTGAGGTGGTGGAGTACGGCGATGCCGCGCAGGAGGGGAGTCACCGCCTCGGCGGGCGCGGTCGGTGCGACGCCGGAGCCGTCCGGTGGGGTGTCGTTCGTGAGGTCGGCGGGCATCGGGTCTCCGGTACGGCGGTCGCTGCGGGCCCGCCTACCGTATGCCTGCGCGGCGCGGCGCCGGTCGTCACCGCCGGGTGACGCGCACCTGGTGGTCGCCCTTCGCGTCCGCTCCCGAGACCGCGATCGTGATGCCGTGGCGCGGGTCCTCGAAGGTCTCGCCGGGGGCGAAGGCGGCGTCCGAGAGTTCGGCGTGGACGTTCGGGGCGCGGGTGCAGCCACCGCTGTCCTGCCGGGAGTCGTAGACGGTCACCGGGCCCATGCCCGTGTCCACGTCCGCGTCGACCTTGTAGATCAGGATGCCGGGCCGGCAGACCACCTCGTCGTTGCCTTCGCGGGTGCGCAGTTCGATCGCGTACCCGGACTCCGCGTCCAGCGGCACGACCACCAGTTTGTCGCCGCCCTTGCGGGCCAGCGGGGTCAGTGTGTACTCCGTCGTCCCCGGCGCCGGCGCGCAGTGCACCTGGGTGCGGTCGAGCCAGCCCAGCTTCCACTTGTGCCAGCCGAGGAGGTCGTTGTTGGCGCCCCAGTCCTCGCTCATGATGTCCCAGTGGCCGACGGCGCCTCCGCCCTCCTGGGTGTAGAGGTCGGGGAGGCCGAAGACGTGGCCGTTCTCGTGGGGCAGCACGCGGTAGCCGGTCTCGTCGTAGGAGCCGGAGCCGTCGTCCTGGCGGGAGTAGACGAAGGAGGCGTTGGCGACGGGGACACCGTCGGCGACCGGTGCCTCGGCGTTGCCCGCGAAGGTGACGGACAGGACCGTGTCCAGGGCGGAGGGGCCGGCGTTCGGGGTGACCAGCACGTTCACGAGGTCGTACGCGCGGAAGTCGACCTTCGCGTCGGCCTCCGCCACCAGGTCCTCGACCAGTTCGCGGTAGCCGGGCTCGAAGGGGGCGCCGCGCTCTATGCCGTACTCGGCGAACGACTTCGGCATGCGCAGCCAGTCCCGGATCGGGGTCTCGGGGCGGTAGTCGAGGCGGCCGTAGGAACTGGTGCGGAACCATTCCTCGGTCTGCGGGAAGAACTCCGCGTACCGGTCGAGCGCCTTGCCCTCGCCGGGGGCGTCGGAGAAGTCGATCATCAGGTTGAGGGCGCGGACGGTGCCCGTGGAGCGGGTGTAGCCGGCGGCGGTGGGGACGCCCTCGGACATCTGGATCTCGGGGCCGCCGCTGATCATGCAGGGGCCGTGCGCGGAGGAGCGGGAGAGGGCCGCGGGGCCGGGGCCCGCCGCCGTGGTGCCCGGAGCGAGCCGGCCGGTGCCGGCCGAGGTGCTGACCGCGAAGGTCACGGCGGTGACGGTCGCGATCGCGGCGAGCCTGCGCGGGCGTATCCGGCGGCTCGGCGGCTGCGCCGGCGGCTGCGGCTGCATGCGGACCTCCCGGACCACGGCAGCCGCCCGACTCCGGCTGCACCCTTGCGCTCACCCTGTGCCGAGGGGTGGGCGGGCGCGCGCTGGAGGAGCCGATCGTGGGTTTCTCGCCGGTAGCCGCCGACCGGGGGAGGACGGGGAGGGTTTCCGCTCAGGCGTGTGACTCAGGTCACGGGATGTTTCTTCACCGGCCGGAAATAACCGGGGATCGTTTCCCCGTTTAGCCATGTGTCCGAGCGAAACGGGGACTCCCTCCCCGGATCGCCAACCCGATGTCCGAGGAGTACGCCGTGCAGACCGCAGCCCCCGAGCGCCAGAAGGTGACCCGGCCCCGCGCCGACGCCCTGCGCAACCGGGAGCGGATCGTCACCGCCGCCCGGGAGATGTTCGTGGAGCACGGGCCCGACGTGCCGCTCGACGACGTCGCCCGCCGCGCCGGCGTCGGCAACGCCACGGTGTACCGCAACTTCCCCGACCGCGACGCCCTCGTCCGCGAGGTCGTCTGCTCGGTCATGGACCGTACGGCGCGGGCGGCGGAGCTCGCGCTCGCCGAGACCGGGGACGCGTTCGAGGCGCTGGAGCGCTTCGTGCACGTCGCCGCCGACGAGCGGATCAGCGCCCTGTGTCCCATGGTGTCCAGCACGTTCGACCAGCACCACCCGGATCTGGAAGCGGCGCGTGAACGGGTCGAGAGGCTCGTCGCCGAGGTCATGGACCGGGCGAAGGCGGCCGGTCAGCTCCGTACCGATGTGGGCGTGGGGGACCTGATGATCGCCGCGGCCCAGCTCAGCCGGCCCCCGGCCGGCACGGAGTGCCTGAGCGCCGACCGGTTCGTCCACCGCCACCTGCAGCTGTTCCTGGACGGGCTGCGGGCTCCGGCCCGCTCCGCCCTGCCGGGCGCGGGCGTGACCATGGAGGACCTCCGCCGGCCCTGCGACCAGTAGTTCCGCGACCAGTAGTCCCGCGAAGACCTCACCGAGACTCACGTCCGGCCGGAGGGCGGCGGCTCCCGTAGCCGCCGCCCCGGGGCCGGCCGCGTCCCAGTCGTCCCTTTACTCACCTTTTTCCGTCACGAAGTCCCGAAGTGGGTATCCCCATGTCTCAAACAGCCGTCAAGGCCTCCGGCGTCACCGACGCCCCGGACGCCGGACGCTGGAAAGCGCTCGTCTTCATCGCGCTCGCCCAGCTGATGGTGGTCCTCGACGCCACCATCGTGAACATCGCGCTGCCCTCCGCGCAGCAGGATCTCGGCATCTCCGACGGCAACCGGCAGTGGGTCGTCACGGCCTACGCCCTCGCCTTCGGCGGTCTGCTGCTGTTCGGTGGCCGGATAGCCGACCTGTGGGGCCGCAAGCGCACCTTCGTCGTGGGGCTGGCCGGCTTCGCCGTCGCCTCGGCGCTCGGCGGTGCGGCCACCAACGAGGCCATGATGTTCGGCTCCCGCGCCCTCCAGGGTGTCTTCGGCGCCCTGCTCGCGCCCGCCGCGCTCTCCCTGCTCGCCGTGATGTTCACGGACGCCAAGGAGCGCGCCAAGGCGTTCGGCATCTACGGTGCGATCGCCGGCGGCGGCGGTGCCGTGGGTCTGATCCTCGGCGGTTTCCTCACCGAGTACCTGAACTGGCGCTGGACGTTCTTCGTCAACATCCCGTTCGCGGTGGTCGCCGCGGCCGGTGCGTACCTGGTCATCCGTGAGCCGAAGGGCGGCCGCAACCGCTCGCCGCTCGACGTCCCCGGCGTGATCCTGTCCACCCTCGGCCTGGTCGCGCTCGTCTACGGCTTCACCCACGCCGAGTCCGACGGCTGGAGCGACGCGGTGACGGTCGGCATGTTCGCCGGCTCGGCCGTGCTGCTGCTGGCCTTCGTGATCGTCGAGTCCCGGGTCAAGGCCCCGCTGCTGCCGCTGCGCGTGATCACCGAGCGCAACCGGGGCGGGATCTACCTCTCGCTGGGCCTGGCGATCATCGCGATGTTCGGCCTGTTCCTCTTCCTGACCTACTACCTGCAGATCGTCAAGGGCTACACGCCGGTCAAGACCGGCTTCGCCTTCCTGCCGATGATCGCGGGCATGATCACGGGCTCCACGCAGATCGGCACCCGTCTGATGACCCGGGTCGCCCCCCGGCTGCTGATGGGCCCCGGCTTCCTGGTCGCCGCCGTCGGCATGCTGCTGCTGACCCAGCTGGAGATCGACACCTCCTACGCCGCCGTGCTGCTGCCCGGCATGCTGCTGCTCGGCCTCGGCATGGGCACGGCGTTCATGCCGGCCATGTCCATGGCCACCCAGGGCGTCGAGCCGCGGGACGCCGGTGTCGCCTCCGCGATGGTCAACACCTCGCAGCAGGTGGGCGGCGCGATCGGTACGGCGCTGCTGAACACCATCGCCGCCTCGGCCACCACGTCCTACATCGCCGACCACATCGGCGGCGCGGCCACCCGGTCGCAGCAGCAGCTGGTCCAGCTGGAGGGTCAGGTGCAGGGCTACACCAGCGCGATCTGGTTCGCCGTCGGCATCCTGGTCGTGGCGGCCGTGATCGCCCTGACCTTCATCAACGCCGGTCGTCCGGGCGGCAGCACCGTCACCGGGTCCGGCGCGGGTGACGCGGCCGAGGAGGAGCTGCCGGTGCCGGTCGTCGCCCACTGACGACGCCGGACGCGGTACCCCCTCGGGCCCCCTGTTCCATCCGTGCGCGGGGGGAGGGGACGCCCTCCGCGCACGGTTCCCAGGACCTGCCCCGGCCGCGCGCTCAGCGCAGCCAGGGCAGGTCCGCACCCGCTTCGCAGGGCTGGAGTCCCTCGGCGACGATCTGCATGATCTCGCCGAGGGACTTCTGCTGTTCCGGAGTGAGACGGTCGAAGACGGCCTGGCGCACGGCCTCCACGTGGCCCGGCGCGGTCTGCCCCAGCACGGCGTACCCCTCCTCCGTGAGCACCGCGAACTGGCCCCGCTTGTCGGAGGGGCAGTTCTCGCGGCGCACCCAGCCGCTCTTCTCCAGGCGGGCGATCGCGTGCGAGAGGCGGGAACGGGTGATCTTGGCGTACCGGGCCAGCTCCGTCATCCGCAGCCGCCGCCGCGGTGACTCGGCCAGCTTGACCAGCAGTCCGTAGTAGACGTGCGGCATCCCCGCGTCACGCTGGAGCTGACGGTCGAGGTGGTCCTCCAGGAGGGTGGCCGCCTCGATGTAGGAACGCCAGACGCGCTGCTCCTCGGCGGTGAGCCAGCGGGGCTCGTCGGCGGAGGGCGGGACGGGTGCCGTGTTCATGTATCCATGGTACGAGTCCTTGAACTTTAAACAAGGAACCCTTAGATTTGCCTATGAGGAGCACTTGAGAGTTCAAGTAACCGAGTGTTCGAGTGGCCGAGCAGCTGGAGCCGCCCCGTGTCCGCCACCGCCCAGGAGCGCATGCCCGCCCTCTATCTGAGCCACGGCGCGCCGCCCCTCGCCGACGACCCGGTCTGGCCCGGCGAACTGGCCGCCTGGGCCGCCGTCCTGCCCCGTCCCAAGGCGATCCTCGTCGTCTCCGCCCACTGGGAGGAGGCCCCGCTCGCCCTCGGCGCCACCCGGACCGTCCCCCTGGTCTACGACTTCTGGGGCTTCCCGGAGCACTACTACCAGGTGCGCTACGAGGCCCCCGGCGCCCCCGCGCTCGCCGAGTCGGTGCGCAAGCTGCTGCGCGCGCCCGGCGCGCCCGTGCAGGACGTGCCCGACCGCGGACTCGACCACGGCGCGTACGTGCCGCTGGTCGAGATGTACCCCGGCGCCGACATCCCCGTACTCCAGGTCTCCATGCCGACCCTCGACCCCGAGCGGCTGATGGAGACCGGCCGCAGACTCGCGCCGCTGCGCGACGAGGGTGTGCTGATCGTCGGCTCCGGCTTCTTCACCCACAACCTGGCCGCGCTGCGCCAGGCCGGCGTCCCCTCCTGGTCCGCCGAGTTCGACGACTGGGGCCGGCGCGCGCTGGACGCCGGTGACGTGGACGCGCTGCTCGACTTCGCCCGCAAGTCCCCGGCGGGCCGGCTCGCCCACCCGCGCACCGAGCACTTCGCCCCGCTGTTCGTGACCATGGGCGCGGCGGACGCGGCCGGCGAGCTGGACCTGCGGCGGTCCGTGATCGACGGGTTCTGGATGGGGCTGGCCAAGCGGTCGGTGCAGTTCGGCTGAGCGCGGCGGTGCCGGCCGCGGGGCTACAGCGGCTTCTCGTACCAGGCCACGTCCCAGTACCGGCCGAACTTGCGGCCGACCTCCCGGTAGGTGCCGACGTACCGGAAGCCGAAGCGCTCGTGCAGCCGGGTGGAGGCCGCGTTCGGCTGGGCGATGCCCGCGTAGGCGCGGTGCAGGTCCTCGCCGGCCAGGGCCTCGAAGAGGGACGTGTAGAGCAGGGTGCCGACGCCCCGTCCGCCGGCGCCGGGGGCGACGTAGACCGTGGTCTCCACGGAGGTGCCGTAGGCGGCCTTGGCGCGATGAGGGCCGGATGTGGCGTAGCCCAGGACTTCCCGTGACTCGGCGTCCGTGGCAACCCTGAGCCGGTGGGGGCCGTCTTCAGGGTGGGAGAGCAGCCAAGGGCGGCGCTCCTCGGGAGTGAACGGCTCGGTGTCGAACGTGATGGGCGTCTCACGTACGTAGTGGTTGTAGAGGTCGGTGAGGGCCTTGAGGTCGTCCTCGATTCCCGCCCTGACCTGGACCTCCGTACGTCCCGCCGGCATCACGCCTCCTCGTGTGGCGGCACAGGGTACTGCATGATCAGAAAAATCGGGGGGCGGGTTGGGAATTCTGTCCGGATTCCAGTCGTTGTTTCCATCGGATGCAGGGCACCCGAGGAGAGTCCCGGGAGAGGCCGGAGCGCAGATCCGGGACCGGAGACAACCCCAGACGGTGCCGAACGTCCACAGGACCACCCGCTGAACCACCATCGCAAGGGAGCACGCATGGCAACCCGTGCCGTCGCCCGTCGTAAGTCCGCCACCGGCGAGACGGCCGACGCGGCAACCAGCGTCCGCGCAGGCAGCGGCGAGCTCGCCGACCGCGATCTGGTCGGCATGTACCTCGACGAGATCGCACGGACACCGCTGCTCGACGCCGCCAAGGAGGTCGAGCTGTCCCAGACCATCGAGGCCGGTGTGTTCGCGCGGCAGGTTCTCGAAGGCTACGAGGAGACCGGGACGGACGCCACCCGGGACGAGCTCCAGGCCCTGATCGACGAGGGCGAGCGCGCGAAGGACGTCTTCATCCGCTCCAACCTGCGGCTGGTCGTGGCGGTCGCCCGCCGCTACCCGCGCAGTGGCCTGCCGCTCCTCGACCTGATCCAGGAGGGCAACGCGGGCCTGGTCCGCGCGGTCGAGAAGTTCGACTACCGCAAGGGCTTCAAGTTCTCCACGTACGCCACCTGGTGGATCCGTCAGGCCATCACCCGCTCCATCGCGGACCAGTCGCGCACCATCCGGCTCCCCGTCCACCTGGTGGAGGAACTGGGCCGCATCCGGCGCGTGCAGCGGGAGTTCAACCGGGAGCACGGCCGCGAGCCGGAGCCCGCGGAGATCGCCGCCGAGCTCGGCTCGACGCCGGAGCGCGTCACCGACGTCCTCGACTGGGCCCGCGACCCCGTCTCGCTGAACATGTCGGTGGACGACGAGGGCGAGACCCAGTTCGGCGACCTGCTGGAGGACACCTCCGCCGTGTCGCCCGAGCAGTCGGTGCTGACGCTGCTGCGCAGCGAGGAGCTGGACGACCTCATCGGCCGACTCGATCCGCGCACGGCCTCCATCATCAAGATGCGGTACGGCATCGACGACGGCCGGGAGCGCACGCTGACCGAGGTCGGCAAGGAGCACGGCCTCACCCGTGAGCGCATCCGGCAGATCGAGAAGCACGCGCTGCTGGAGCTGAAGAAGCTGGCCCGCGACACCGGCTTCGAGGCGGCGGCGTAGCGCAGACCCCGGGCGCGGCGTGGCGGGCCGGTGACCTGCCCGCCGTGATGTGGGGGCGTGACGTGACGCATGGGGCGTACGCCGGTGGCCGAACCCCGCGCAAACATGGCCGTACAACGCTGCTTCAACCGGCGGGGGCCCGGGAAAAAGAACACCGGGCCCAGTGACGCGGCCCCGGGGCACCCGCTCCGGACCGGGCCTTGTGCCCCTTCAGGACCACGTCCCGACGCACTCCCCCCGGCGCCGGGACTTTCCCGAGCCGGGCTCGGCGCCTCTCCCCCCTGGGGCGCCGCAGCCCGGCTCCCTCCGTTTCCGGATCGTTCCGCAGCGGGGCACCCCGGACCTGAACCCCGGGGTGACCCGCCGAATGGCAGATTCTGTCACAGCGGCATAGCCTGCCGAAGTGAGCAGCACCATTCCGGCCTCTTCCGCGTCCGAACCGTCCGATTCCGGTCCCGGTGCCGGGCCTCTTTCCCTGACCGAGCGGCGCAAGGCCGCGACCCGGATGGAGATCGCCCGCGCGGCGGCCGGCCTCTTCGTACGCCAGGGCCTGCGGGCCACCCGGGCGGAGGACATCGCCCGGGCCGCGGGAGTCGCCCCGCGCACCTTCTACCGCTACTTCGCGACCAAGGAGGAGGCCGTCGCCCCGCTCTACGCCCTCGGCGCCGAGCGCTGGGCGGCCGCGGTGCGCGCCGCCCCGCCGGAGCTGTCCGTGCCCGACGCCCTGGAACACGCCGTACGCCACACGCTGACGCCCGGCGCCGGGGTGTCGGCGCCGTCCTGGGAGTGGGCCCGCACGCTGATCCGCCTGGCCGAGACCAGCCCGGCCTTGCGGAAGGTGTGGGCGGAGGTGTGCATGATCGCCGAACGCGGGCTGGTGGAGGTGCTGGCGGCGCGGCTGTCCGACGGTGATGACAACGTTGCCGAGCGGCTGGCGGGCTCCCCGGAGCTGCGCTTCGTGGCCGCGGTGGCGGGGGCGGCGGTGCGGGTGGCGGTGGAGCACTGGGCGGACGGTGGGGCAGGGGCGGAGAGTCCCGTCGAGCCGGCGCTGCGAAACCTGGCAGGGCTGCGGGCGTTCGCCTGGGAGGGGCGCGGGGCCGCGGCGGCCGGATAACGGGCGGGCGGGGACAGCGGTACTACGGGGGTGGGGCGGGGCGTTACCGTCCGGACCGGGTCGGCGGGGCGTGGCTCCGCGGTCGGCCGAGCCCGGCCCGGACGCCCGGGGTCGGTTACGGCCGTGACGCCTCCCGGTCGGTCACGCCCCGGGACGGTCACGGTCCGGATGCCCTTCGGGCGGCGGCAGCCCGGATGTCCCCGGTCGGTCACGGCCCGAACGCCCGCGCCGGGGCGGAAAGGCGGTCACTCGCCTGCCGCACCGACCAGCCGCGCTCCCATCTCCCGCACGGTCTCGACCAGTTCCGCCGGTTCCCGGACCCGGAAGTCCAGGCCCACCATCGCCAGCCGTACCGCCATCCAGTCCACCGGGTCGGAGACGGTGGCCCGCAGTACGCACGACGTGCCGCCGTCCGCCGGCTCCGGCGGTCCGAGCCACTGCGGCAACCGTGCGGCGACGGCATCGGGCGGCGCGGCGAAGGCGACCTCGATGTCGTACGAGTCGCCGTGCCGTTGCATCGAGCGCCGCAGGTACTCGGCCGCGCTCCCGGTCGGCAGTTCCCGGGGAGCGAACCGCGCCCCGGTCGCGAACGGCTCGCTCACCCGGTCGACCCGGAAGGTCCGCCAGTCCTCCCGGTCGAGGTCGTAGGCGACCAGATACCAGCGGCGTCCCGTCGAGACCAGCCGGTACGGCTCCGTCACGCGCCGCGTCTCGGTGCCGTCCGCCGCGCGGTAGGCGAACCGCAGCCGCTCCTGCCCCGCCACCGTGGAAGCCATCACGGTCAGCGTCTCGGGCGCGATGCTCGGGCCGTCCCCGCTGGTCAGCGGGGTCGTCGCGGCCTGGAGCGTGGCCACCCGGTGCCGCAGCCGCGACGGCAGCACCTGCTCCAGCTTGGCCAGTGCCCGCACCGACGCCTCGTCGACGCCCTCGACCGCGTGCCCGGCACCGGCGCGCAGGCCGACCGCGATCGCCACCGCCTCCTCGTCGTCGAGCACCAGCGGCGGCATCGCCTTGCCCGCCACCAGGCGGTAACCGCCGTCGGCGCCCATGGTCGCCTGCACCGGATAGCCCAGCTCGCGCAACCGGTCGATGTCCCGCCGGACCGTGCGGCGGGAGACGCCGAGCCGCTCGGCGAGCTCGCCGCCGGGCCACTCGCGGGGCGTCTGGAGGAGGGAGAGGAGCGTCAGGAGCCGGGCCGGAGTGTCCGTCGTCATGCGTTCGAGGATGGCGCATGAGTAGGACACGAACTGTCCTATTGGGCTCATAGCTTCACGGCCATGACCTCAACGCACACCCCGAGCCCCGTGCCGGGCACGCCCCCCGCGGGCGACCGCCGTCGCTGGTACGCCCTCGCGATCGTGATGACCGCGGCGTTCATGGACCTGGTCGACGTCACCATCGTCAACATCGCGATCCCGTCGATCCGGCAGGACGAAGGCGCCTCTTTCAGCCAGATCCAGTGGATCACCGCCGGTTACGCCCTCGCCTTCGCGGCCGGCCTGATCACCGGCGGGCGGCTCGGCGACATCCACGGCCGCAAGAGGGTCTTCCTCGTCGGCGTCGCCGGCTTCACCCTGGCGTCCGCGCTGTGCGGGCTCGCCGTCAACCCCGAGATGCTGGTCGCCTCCCGCATCCTCCAGGGGGCGATGGCGGCACTGATGGTGCCCCAGGTGCTGTCGATCGTGCACGCCACCTTCCCGGCGCACGAACGCGGCAAGGTGTTCGGGCTGTTCGGCGCGATCGTCGGTCTGGGCGCGGTCTCCGGGCCGCTGCTGGGCGCCCTGCTCACCGAGTGGAACCTCTTCGGGCTCGGGTGGCGGCCCATCTTCCTCATCAACCTGCCGGTCGGCGTCGCCGCCCTCGTCCTCGGCGGCCGCTTCATCACCGAGTCCAAGGCGCCGCGTGCCCTGCGGCTGGACCTGGTGGGGGTCGCCCTGGTCACCCTCGGTCTGCTGATGCTGGTCTACCCGCTCACCCGGGGACGCGAGCTGGGCTGGCCGCTGTGGGGGCACCTGTCGATGGCCGGCGCGTTCGTCGTGCTCGCGGTGCTGGTGGCGTACGAGAGGCGGAAGAGCGCGCGGGACGGTTCGCCGCTGGTCGAGCTGTCGTTGTTCCGGGTGAAGAGCTTCGCCGCCGGTATCGCCGTGCAGACCGTTTTCGGGATCGCGCTCGGCATCTTCTTCCTGGTGTGGACGCTGTACATGCAGGACGGTCTCGGCTGGAGTCCGCTGCGGGCCGGGCTGACCGGCGTGCCGTTCTCGGTCGCCGTCTCCGTGGCGGCGGGAGTGTCGGTGCAGAAGCTGGTGCCGCGCTTCGGGCGCAAGGTGCTGCAGGCGGGTGCGCTGGTGATGGCGGCGGGCGTACTGCTCTACCTCTGGGAGGCCGGGCACTACGGACTCGGCATCTCGTCCTGGCAGATGGCGCTGCCGCTCGTCGTCATGGGCGTGGGCATGGGACTGATCGTGGCGCCGCTGACGGACGCGGTGCTGTCCCAGGTGCCGCGCGAGCACGCCGGGTCGGCGTCCGGGCTCATCAACACCGTGCAGCAGATGGGCAACGCGCTCGGGCTCGGGCTGGTCTCCGTCGTCTTCTTCGGCGCGATGAGCGACCATGTGGCGCCGTCCCGGACCGGCCTCGCCCACGCGGACGCCTTCCAGAACGCGCTGGGCTGGGTCGCGGCCGTACTCGGCGTCATCTTCCTGCTGATGTTCGCGCTGCCCAAGCGGCCGGCGCAGCACGTGGAGGGGGCTTCCGGCAACGCTTCGGAGGACGCCGTGGAGATCGCCGTGGAGGAGAAGCGGGAGGCGCTGGTCTGAGGCCGTCGGCATGGATGCCCGGCCATGCCCACCTGTGCCCGGTTGTATTTGAATGAGTCCGATTGGTTGTTTACTTTCCGGAAAACCGGGCGTAGCCTCCGAGAGAAACCACAGGTTCGGGCACGGCTCGGGCACAGGCTCGGGCACAGGTCGGAGGCGAACGGTCATGTACGCACCGGAGCGGCAGCAGGAGATCCTCCGGCTCGCGCGGGACGGCGGCCGGGTGGACGTGGTGTCGCTGGCCGAGGAGTTCCAGGTGACGGCGGAGACCATCCGCCGCGACCTCAAGGCGCTGGACCGCGCCGGTCTGCTGCGCCGCGTGCACGGCGGCGCGATCCCCGCCGGGCGGCTCGACTTCGAGCCGGACCTCGCCGAGCGCGAGTCCACGGCGGCCGACGAGAAGGACCGGATCGCCAAGGCGGCCCTGGCGGAACTGCCCGCCGACGGCACGCTGATCCTGGACGCCGGTTCCACCGTGGCCCTGCTCGCCGCCGCGATCCCGCGCGAGACCTCGCTCACCGTCGTCACCCACAGCCTGCCCATCGCCGCCCGCCTCGCCGACCACCCCGGCATCCAGCTCCACCTGGTCGGAGGGCGCGTGCGGCACCGTACGCGCGCCGCCGTGGACGCCTGGGCGCTGCGCGCGTACGGCGAGATCCGCGCCGACGTGGTGCTGGTCGCCGCCAACGGCTTCTCCGCCGAGCACGGCCTGACCACCCCCGACCTCGCGGAGGCCGCGGTCAAACGGGCCGCCGTCGCCGCCGCCCGCCGCGTGGTGCTGCTCGCCGACTCCTCCAAGTTCGGCCAGGAGCACTTCGCCCGCTTCGGCTCCCTGAGCGACGTGGACCTGCTGATCACCGACAGCGGGCTGAGCCCCGAAGACGCCACCGCCGTCGAGCGCGACGGCACGGAAGTAGTACGCGCATGATCCTCACCGTCACCCCCAACCCGTCCCTGGACCGCACCTACGAGGTGCCCTCCCTCGGCCGCGGCGAGGTCGTCCGTGCCACGGGCGAACGCGTGGACCCGGGCGGCAAGGGTGTGAACGTCTCCCGCGCGGTGACGGCGGCCGGCCGGCGCACCGTGGCGGTACTGCCGCTCGGCGGCCCCTCCGGCGCGCTCGTCTCCGAACTGCTCGACGCCCAGGGCATCGAGGTCGCGCCGGTGCCCATCGCCGGCGTCACCCGGGCCAACATTGCGCTCGCCGAGGCGGACGGGGTCCTGACGAAGATCAACGCACCGGGCCCCGAACTGTCGGCGGCCGAGCGGGAACTGCTCCTGGAGACCGTACGGCGCCGGTCGCCCGGCGCGGACTGGATCGCCTGCTGCGGCAGCCTGCCCCGCGGCCTCGCCCCTTCCTGGTACGCCGACCTGGTGGCCCGCGCGCACGCCGCCGGTGTCCGCATCGCCCTCGACACCTCCGGTCCGGCCCTGCTCCAGGCTCTGCGCGAGCGGCCCGACGTGGTCAAGCCGAACGCCGAGGAGCTGGCCGAGGCCGTGGGGCGTCCCCTCCTCACGGTCGGCGACGCGGTGAAGGCCGCCGAGGAACTGCGGGAGCTGGGTGCCCGGTCCGTGCTCGCCAGCCTCGGCGCCGACGGACAGCTCCTCGTGGACGACGCGGGCACCTGGTTCGGCAGCGCCCGCGTGGACGCCGTACGCAGCAACGTCGGCGCCGGTGACGCCTCCCTCGCCGGTTTCCTCGTCGCCGGGGGTGCGGGGCCGGGCGCCCTGGCCTCCGCGGTGGCGCACGGCGCCGCGGCCGTCCGGCTGCCCGGCAGCGTGATGCCGACACCGGCCGACCTGGACCCGGGCGCGGTGACGGTGACGGCTCAGGTGCCGGCGGACCGCGCGCTGAGGGAGCCGACGTCATGACTTCGACCCACCGAGCCACCGGCCCGCTCCTCAGGGGCGGTTGTGACCGGGACGTCCCCGGCCGGTTCCCGGTGGCCGTGCTCGGGCGCGGCCGCGGTGCCCGCGGCCCCCTCTCCCGTGCCGATGCCCACCGCGGCGGCCCCGGCCCGCTCGCCGGGGCCGCCCCCGAACCCCACCGCAGTGCCCCCGTCCCCCTCCCCGTTTCCGCCCACCACCCCACTTCCCGGGCGATACGCGAGCTAAGGAGCCCGCGATGAGCGAGATGATCACCGCGGACCTGGTCGACCTCGACCTGTCCGCCGACACCAAGGAAGCGGCGGCGCGAGCCCTCGCCGAGCGGATGGTGGCCCTGGGCCGGGTGACCGACCTGGACGCCTTCCTCGCCGACGTGGCCGCCCGCGAGGCGCAGATGCCGACCGGCCTCGACGGCGGCATCGGCATCCCGCACTGCCGCAGCGCGCACGTCACCGAGCCGACGCTTGCCTTCGGGCGCAGTGCGGACGGCATCGACTTCGGGGCGGCGGACGGCCCGGCCGACCTGATCTTCCTGATCGCCGCTCCGGCGGGCGCCGACGACGCCCATCTGACGATCCTGTCCTCCCTGGCCCGGCAGCTGATGAACGCCGAGTTCACCGACGCGCTGCGGTCGGCGGGCGACGCGACGGCCGCCGCGGCGCTCATCCGCGGTGAGGAGCCGGGCGGCGCCGAAGGCGCCCCCGACGGTTCCGAGGACTCCGTGGCGGTCCCGGCGGCGGCCTCCGCCGGGACCGCCACGGGCAGCCACGACGAGGCTCCCGGCGAACCCGCACGCCCCTTCCGCGTGGTCGCCGTCACCTCCTGCCCCACCGGCATCGCGCACACCTACATGGCTGCCGAGTCGCTGGAGAACGCCGGCCGCGAGGCGGGCGTCGAGGTCGTCGTCGAGACGCAGGGCTCGGCCGGGTTCACCCGGCTCGACCCGGCGGTGATCGAGGCGGCGGACGGCGTGATCTTCGCCCACGACGTGCCCGTACGGGACAAGGAGCGCTTCGCGGGCAAGCCCACCGTCGACACCGGCGTGAAGGCGGCCGTCAACCGGCCCGGCGAGCTGATCGGCGAGGTGCGCGGCAAGGCGGCGCGCGGAGAGGTCACGGCGGCCGGTGGGGCAGGCGGGGCCGGTTCCTCCGGTGCGACGCCCGTCGAGCGCGGCGGTGGGTCCGGTGAGGGGTACGGGACGAAGCTGCGCGTCTGGCTGATGTCCGGCGTCAGTTACATGGTGCCGTTCGTCGCCGCGGGCGGTCTGCTCATCGCCCTGGGCTTCGCGATCGGCGGCTACGAGATCAACAAGGCGCCCTCGGTGATGGACCACTTCGTGTGGTCGCAGGCGGACAGCTGGGCGGCGCTGCTGTTCCAGATCGGCGGCGTGGCATTCGCCTTCCTCGTCCCGGTGCTGGCCGGTTACATCGCCTACGGCATGGCCGACCGCCCGGGTCTCGTCCCCGGCTTCGTCGGCGGCTCGATCGCACTGACCATCAACGCCGGTTTCCTCGGCGGCCTGGCGGCCGGACTGATCTCCGGGGCCGTGGTGATGGCGATCCAGCGGGTACGCATCCCGGCGGCGCTGCGCGGCATCATGCCCGTGGTGGTGATCCCGCTGATCTCCTCGGCGGTGGTCGGGTTCCTGATGTTCGTGGTGATCGGCAAGCCCATCGCGTCCGCGCAGAAGGCGATGACCGACTGGCTGAGCGGCCTGTCCGGCGCCAACGCGGTCCTGCTCGGCGCCCTGCTCGGCCTGATGATGTGCTTCGACCTGGGCGGCCCCGTCAACAAGGTCGCGTACGCCTTCGCCACGGCCGGCATCGCGGTCGCCGACCCCAGCGACTCGGCGATGAAGATCATGGCGGCGGTCATGGCGGCCGGTATGGTCCCGCCGCTGGCCATGGCCCTGGCCACGACCGTGCGGAGCAAGCTCTTCAACGCGGCCGAACGGGAGAACGGCAAGGCCGCCTGGGTGCTGGGCGCCTCCTTCATCTCCGAGGGCGCGATCCCGTTCGCCGCGGCGGACCCGCTGCGGGTCATCCCGGCGTCGATGGCGGGTGGCGCGGTCACCGGCGCCCTGTCGATGGCCTTCGGCGCCACGCTGCGCGCCCCGCACGGCGGCATCTTCGTGGTGCCGCTGATCGGCAACCCGCTGCTCTACCTGGTCGCCATCGCGGCGGGCGTCTGCGTCACCACGGCCCTGGTGATCGTCCTCAAGGGCCTGCGCAAGCCGGCGCCGGGGGCGGTGGCGCAGGGGCCGGGCGGCGCGGGCCCGTCGGCCCCGGCGTCTGGGGCGAAGCGGCCGGTGGCCGCTTGAGGGGCGGCACGCCCCGGTGATCTCCGGGCCGGGTTCCGTACGGGGCCCGGCCCGCGTGCTTTCCCGGCCCGCTCAAGAGCCCGGCGCCGTGCTCCTGAACGCGGCGCCGCTCTCAGGAGACCTGTGCCGCCCTGCGCTCCATCGCCCGGCGGGCGGTGTCCTCGCTGGCGTACACCTCGCACATGTGCCGCCCGTCGGGCGTGGCCGTGTGCTCGACCTCCCACAGGGAGATCTCCGCGCCGTCGCGCAGCAGGAACGCGTGCTCGTAGAGCGAGAAGCCGACCCGGGCGCGGCGCGGGCGGCCGGGGCCGCCGAAGGCCTGGGTGATCTGGTGCGCGGACGCCGTCGTCAGCCGGGCGGCGAGCTCGGCGCCGGGCCGGTCCGGGTTCTCCGCGCGGCGCAGCAGCCGGCGGGCGTGGTCCGCCGAGGCGTCCGGGGCGTAGTCGTGCCGCGGGGTGGGGACCGGGGACAGCTGCACCTGTACCGGAAGTTCGAAGTCGGGGGTGTCCGGCGGCAGGGCCAGCCGGGCGGTGGCGGCGCGCAGCTCCTCCTCGTCGGCGTACACCTCGTGCTGCGGTTCGCCGCCCGGGGTGGTGTTGTGGACGAGCTCCCAGAGCGTGACCGCCTCGCCGTCGGCGAGCAGCCAGGTGTGCCGGTACGTCTCGCGGTGCAGGCCCGCGCTGTGGTGCGCGGAGTGCAGCGAGCCGTCGTGCGCCAGCGCGCAGTCCAGCTGTCGTATCGTCTCGTCGGGCAGCTCGAACGAGTTCAGTGCGCGACCGAGCAGCCGCATGAGGTGCTCCTCCGGAGACTCGGGCGACTCGGGTGGTTCGTACGCTGCCGTCTCGTACGGAACGCTCAAGGTTTCTCCCGGCGTTGCTGCATGTCACCTTGTGGGTGCATACCGTAGCCCCTCGGTCGGACATCATGTCCGGGAACCGAGAAAACGTACGCACGAAAAACGCGCGGGCCGCGCGAGAAGTTCCCGCGCGACCCGACGATCCGTCAAAATACGCTGGTCAAAAGGCCACTCGCCCACTCAGGCGGCGCTCCCGGCGACCCACTCGCTCCATGCCATGTTCCAGCCGTTGAGGCCGTTGTCCGGCGCGATCGTGCCGTCCGGGGAGTTCTCGACGACCACGACGTCGCCGACGAGCGAGTTGTCGAAGAACCACTTGCCGTCGGTGGCGCCCTGCCCGCCCTGGACGTCGCGCAGCCCGACACAGCCGTGGCTGGTCCCCTGCACGCCGAAGGGCGGATTGCCCTTGTCGTACCAGTAGTTGCCGTGCAGGAAGGTGCCGGACCGGCTCAGCCGCATCGCGTGCGGTACGTCCGGGATGTCGTACGTGAACCCGACCGTGGAGCCGTCCATCCGCATCTGCTCCGCCTTCTCCGAGATCACCATCCGCCCGTTGTACGTCGGGTTCTCGGCGCTGCCCGCCGAGACGGGGACCGACTTGAGCGTCTCGCCGTCCCGCACGACGGTCATGGTCTGGGTGTTCGCGTCGACCGTGGAGACCTGGGCGCGGCCCACGGTGAAGGTGACGGTCTTCTTCTGCACGCCGTGGACGCCGTTCGCCCCCTCCACCCCGTCCAGGTCGATCTTCATCGTGACCTTCGAGCCGGCCTTCCAGTACTCCTCGGGCCGGAAGTCGAGCCGCTGGTCACCGAACCAGTGCCCGACCACCTCCTGCCCGCTGCTCGAGGTGACCGAGATGTGCGACTGCACGCTCTTCTTCTCGCTGATCGCCTTGTCGAACTTGAACGACACCGGCATGCCCACGCCCACCGTGGTCCCGCCGTCCGGGGTGTAGGTGCCGATGAAGCTGTTGGCCGCGGAGACCGTGGTGAAGACCGAGTCGGCGGCCGACGTACGGCCGTCGGCGTCCTTCGCCACCGCGTGGATCCGGTACTCGGTGCCCCGCTCCAGCTGCTCCTTCGGCTTCCAGCTGCCGCCGTCGGCGGAGACCGCGCCCGGCACTGCCGCACCCGTCTCCGCGACGGTCATCCGCACCTCGGTCAGCCTCCCGTCGCTGACCTTCACACCGGTCGTGTTGATCGAGGCGCCGGTCGAGCCGTTCCCGGCCGAGATCACGACCTTCGCGGCCGACGTCTTCGCGGAGTCGGCGCCACCGCCCTCGCGGTCCTTCTCGTCGTCGGCGCTGGCGCTGCCGCCGCAGGCGGTGAGGGTGAGGGCGCCGACCACCAGGGCGGCACAGGCCCCCAGTACGCGCCGCGGTGCTATGACCGGCCTTGTCACGGGCTGCTCCAGGATGAGGTGTTGTGCGGTATTACCTTCAACCCTGTAGAGGTGGGCGGGGGCCGACCGGGTTCCCGTCGGCCGCCCGCGGCGCCCACGCGTGACAGAACCGGGACAATCGCCCGCGCACGCGGCTCAACCGGTCCCCGGCTCCCGCCCGTACAGCTCCTCGTACGACGGCCACGCCCCGCCCGGCCCCTCCACCGGGGCGGCGGCCCGCACGGCCCGCACGATCGCCCGCGTCACCACGTCCGCGCCTGCCGCCAGCACCTCGTTCAGCGCGAGCGGCTGCCCCGCGTCGAGCGGGCGCGCCCCGGTCGCCAGGGCGAACACCGTGTCCCCGTCGCTCAGCAGATGCACCGGCCGCACGGCACGCGCGATGCCGTCGTGCGCCGTGCCGGCCAGCTTCTGCGCCTGCGCCTTGGACAGGTCGGCGTCGGTGGCGACCACGGCGAGCGTGGTGTTCAGCGGCGGCGGCGCGTTCCTCGCCGCGACCTCGGCGAGCCGTCGCCCCGCGGCCTCGTGCACCTCCGGCGCCGGGTACCGCACCCGTCCACCCCGGAACAACTCCCCGTACAGCACCCCCGTCCCCGGTTCCGTCACCGACCCCGCCGCGTTCGCCACCACCAGCGCCGCCACCGTGATCCCCGAGTCCAGCACGGTGCTCGCGGTGCCCACCCCGCCCTTCAGCGCGCCGACCACCGCTCCGGTGCCGGCCCCGACACACCCCTCGGCCACCTCACCGCCCGGCGTGCTCGCGTGCGCCGCCTCCACCGCCGCCCGGCCCGTGGCCGCGTCCGGCCTGGCCCGGAAGTCGCCGCCGCGCCCCAGGTCGAAGACGCAGGCGGCGGGCACCACCGGCACCACATGAGCGGGGTCCGGGCCGACCCGCACGCCACGGCCCCGCTCCTCCAGCCAGGCCATCACCCCGGAGGCCGCGTCGAGCCCGTACGCGCTGCCGCCGGTCAGCACCACCGCCTGGACCCGCTGCACCAGGTTGCGCGGATCGAGCGCGTCGGTCTCCTTGGTGCCGGGCCCGCCTCCCCGCACGTCCACGGCGGCGACCGCCCCCGCCTCCGGCGCGAGAACCACCGTCGTGCCCGTGAGCCACCCGCCGCCCCTGCGGGTCGCGTGCCCCACCAGCACGCCGGCGACATCGGTCAATGCGTCAACTGTCATGCCGTCAGTCTGGTCCAGGCACAGGCCCTCCCGGAGGAGGGCGGTACCGGTGGGGGAGCGCGGAACCGGGCTGTGTCAGCCGGTGGGCGCCGCCGGGTCGCCCTCCGGCACGCTCCGCCGCGCGGTCAGGACCACCCCGGTCGCCACGGCCGCCGCGAGGACGAGTCCCGCCGTGAGCACCGCCAGACCGCCGGCGAAGGTGCAGCAGAGGACCAGCAGCGCGGCCGTCGGCAGCACCGACTGCTCGGCGACGCCCGCCTTGAAGTGCCGTGCGTGCAGCGCCCACACCGTGAGCAGGAACAGGGCCGTCGGCAGGGTCACCGCGGCGGACGCCGCGAGCGTCGAGATGTGCGCCTCGCCCACCGCCTGCTCCACGGCCACCTCCAGGCCCGCCCCGATCGCCGCCGCCGACGCGAACACCGCGTAGTGGCCGTACCCCCACAGGAACGACTGCCTGTTGGAGCGCAGGTGGCCGTGGACCGGCACCACGAAGTACACCCACCACGCGGCGAAGACGATCAGCAGCCCGCCCGCCGCGATCGGCAGCAGCTCGCCCAGCGCGTCGTTCTCGTCGATGCCCGACTTCACCGCGACCGTGGCCGCCGCGATCGTCTCGCCGAGCACGATGATCGTGAACAGTCCGTACCGCTCGGCGATGTGGTGGGGGTGCCAGGACGACTGGTGCTCCCGCTCGGCGAACGCCGGCACGCTCAGCTCCAGCACCACCATGACCAGGAACAGCCAGCCGCGGCCGCCCTCCGGAAGCAGTAACAGCCCCAGCCAGCCGGCCTGGCAGACCAGTACGCCACCGGCGTACCTCAGGGCCATGGCGCGTTCCGCGGGCGCGGCGGAACTGGCCGCTCTGAGCCACTGCGCCGACATGGCCACACGCATGATCACGTAGCCGATGACGACGGCCGTCCAGTCGTGGTCCTCGAAGGCCCGGGAGACCCCGGCCGCGAGGACCAGCACGCCGGCGATCTGGACCAGGGTGACGACCCGGTACAGCACGTCGTCGTTGTCGTAGGCCGAGGCGAACCAGGAGAAGTTCATCCACGCCCACCAGATGGCGAAGAAGACCATCGCGTAGTTGAGGACGCCCTCGCCGGCGTGGCTCTCGGCGACGGAGTGCACCAGCTGGACGCCCGCCTGGGCGATGGCGACCACGAAGCACAGGTCGAAGAAGAGCTCCAGCGGCGTGGCCGCACGGTGCGACTCGTGCCGGCCACGGGCCGTGAGCCTGCGCAGTGGCGGCTGGGCGCCGGGCGGACCGGAGGACGCTGCTGCCGGGGTCGGGCTGGACGTCATGGCTCCCAGCACAGCAGAGGCGGCGCGGGTCCGCCTGCGGACGGCTCCGCCCGACGGGCCGGGCCGGTCGGACGGAGTACCGCCCGCCGGGCCGGCCGTACCCTGGAGGCATGAGCAGCGCCCCCGAACCCCCCGCCCCCGAGCCCCGCGCGCCCAGGCCCGCGCTGGTCTTCGACGACCCGCTGGACCAGCAGAGCTCGGACGACACCGACCGGGGCTGGGGAGGGCGGCCCGAGGGTGACAGCGCGGCCGACCTGAAGCGCTTCCTCGACGAGAAGCCGCCCCACCACCTGTGAGCCTCGGGGCGCGGCGGCCCTACGGGCGGTCGTGCCCCGACCCGCGCTGGGCCACCAGCGCGTCGCGGATCTCCTTGAGCACCTCCAGCTCGGAGACCTCGATGACCTCCTCCGCGCCTTCCTTCGCCTTGCGGCGGGCCTCCTGCCGGGCCAGGTACTTCGACATGGGCAGGACCATCAGGAAGTAGACGACGGCCGCGGTGATCAGGAACGTGAGCGTGGCGCCCAGCACCGAGCCCCAGAGAATGCGCACGCCCGTCGCACTGTCGCCGGTACCGGTGCACGGGCCCTTGAGGCAGGAACTGTAGCTGTCCAGGCTCTGGGTGCCGAACGCGCCGACCAGGGGGTTGATGACCCCCTTCACCACCGAGTTGACGATGTTGGTGAAGGCGGCGCCGATGACGACCGCCACCGCCAGGTCGATGACGTTTCCGCGCATCAGGAAGGCCTTGAAGCCCTCGAAGACGCTCGGCTCCTTCTTCTCGCTCACCTCGGGGGCACTCCTTGACTGAACCGGGTGTGGAACAAAACGCTCCGCAACCTACGTCAGCGTTGGGCCACCCTGTCCAATCCGGCCCCTCGAACGAGGGACTTGACGGGCTCAGCACAGTGTCACCGCGAGCCGTGCCGTGGCCGCCGCGCCGGCCAGCCGGTGGGCGGTCGCGCGTGGCACCGACACCACGACCAGCGCCCCGCCCGCAGCCGTCCCGTCCACGGGCTCCGGGACCTTCGTCACCCGCGCCCCGCGCGCGAGCACGGTCGCGTCGCCCGCGCCGCCGTCTCCGGCCGCGATGACGTCGACCCGGTCGCCGGGCCTGAGCAGGCGCACCGTGGCGGCGTCGGCGATCCGCACCGGCGCCGACACCGGCTGTGCGCCGCGCCGCTCGCGCACTGGCTCGGTCACCGGGTGTCCGCGGGCCCGCTGGGCGTCCGGGGCGCCGGCTTCCGGACGCGGGCCGGCCGCCACCAGCGCCGCGGCGGTGACCGCGAGCCCGGCGGCGACGGCGCGGCGCCGGTGGCGCAGGAGCCGGTGCAGCAGGTGCCGACCACCGCTGATCCGCACCGGGGCGAAGTGCGGCACCTCGCACGTGGGCGGTGCCTCGGTGCCGAGCGGCGGCGGGGCGGCCAGGACGGAACGGGACACGGGGACGGGCACGGACACGGTCACCACCACCTGTGACGAGGGATCGGGCTTGCGTGACCACGATGAGGCTTCTCGCCGAAGCCCGCCGGAGCCCGTGGGCCACCGGCCGGTTGTGGACAACTCCGCCACCCGAACGTGCCGTTCCGCCCGCCGGACACACGGCCCCAGGGTTTTACGGCCCCAGGGTTCTACGGCAGCGCGATCCCCGGATCCATCCCGCCCAGCGCCGTCGCACACAGGCAGTCCCGGTCGCCGGTCGCCGGCAGGGCGGCCACCGCGTCGAACAGGACCCCCCGCAGCCGGTCCACGTTCGCCGCGAAGACCCGCAGGACCTCCTCGTGCGAGACGCCCTCACCGCTCTCCGCGCCGGCGTCGAGATCCGTGACGAGGGTCAGCGAGGTGTAGCAGAGTTCCAGTTCACGGGCGAGCGCGGCCTCGGGGTGGCCGGTCATGCCCACCACCGACCAGCCCTGCGCCCGGTGCCACAGGGACTCCGCCCGGGTGCCGAACCGGGGTCCCTCGACGACGACCAGCGTGCCGCCGTCCACCGGCACCCAGTCCCGCCCCCGGGCCGCCTTCAGCGCGGCCGCCCGTCCGGTGGGGCAGTACGGGTCGGCCAGCGAGACGTGCACCACGTTGGGCACCGTGCCGTCGGGCGTCGGCAGCCCGTCGAAGTAGGTCGAGGGCCGGGACCGCGTGCGGTCGACGAACTGGTCCGGCACCAGCAGCGTGCCCGGCCCGTACTCGGGGCGCAGACCGCCGACCGCGCAGGGACCGAGGACCTGGCGGACGCCGGCCCAGCGCAGCGCCCACAGGTTGGCCCGGTAGTTGATCCGGTGCGGCGGCAGGTGGTGGCCGCGCCCGTGGCGGGGGAGGAAGGCGACCCGCCGGCCGGCGACCTCGCCGAGGAAGAGGGAGTCGCTGGGCGGCCCGTAGGGGGTGTCCACCTCGACCTCGGTCACGTCGTCGAGGAACGAGTAGAAACCGGAGCCGCCGATCACGCCGATCTCGGCATTCACCTTGTTCGCCATGCCCGCACCCTAGCCGCCCCGGCCGACGCCGAAGACCCTGCCGTCGGACGACGACAGGGTCCCGTAAGCAGTTGCCGGGCGCCTTACGCGGCGGTGGTGCTGGAGGAGCTGCCGGAGCTCGACGACGAGCCGGATCCCGACGACGACGATCCCGAGCCGGAGTCCGAGGACGAGGAGGACGCCGACTTGGCCGCTGCCGCCGCCGGCGAGCTGCTGGACGAGCTGCCGCGGCTGTCGTTGCGGTAGAACCCGGAGCCCTTGAAGACGATGCCGACCGCCGAGAACACCTTCTTCAGGCGACCCTGGCAGTTGGGGCACTCGGTCAGGGCGTCGTCGGTGAACTTCTGCACCGCCTCGAGGCCCTCGCCGCACTCGGTGCACTGGTACTGGTACGTCGGCACTTGTCTTCCTCCTGGCACTCTCACTCGATGAGTGCTAACGACGGTCCATAGTGACGCATTCCCCGGGATCAGTCCACTGCGGCGTGCTCGCGGTGACCGACGCCACGTGCGACCGTACGTCCCGGGGGCGAGGTCGCGAGGCGAGAACGCAGCGCCAGCAGTGTCGCCAGCGCCAGCACCGTGCCGGCCATCGGCACCAGGAACCCGGCGCCGTCCCAGAACCGGTCCTCGAGCTGGCCGGAGACGGTGACGGCCGCCGCCTGGCCGAGCGCCACCGCGCCGGTCAGCCAGGTGAACGCCTCGGTGCGGGCGCCCGCCGGGACCAGGTCCTCGACCAGCGTGTAGCCGGTGACGAGGGCCGGCGCGATGCACATGCCGACCAGCAGACCGAGGCCGGCCAGCACGAGCACCGAGTGAGCGGCCCACAGACCGGACGCGGTCACGGCGAGGGCGGTGTAGCCGACCAGGAGGCGCCGCTGCGGGGCCACCTTCCAGGCGATGGCGCCGCAGGCCAGGCCGGAGAGCATGTTGCCCGCGGCGAAGACGCCGTACAGGACGCCGTTCAGCCCGGGCTCGCCGATCGACTCGGTGAACGCGGCCAGCGAGACCTGCATGCCGCCGAAGACGGAACCGATGCCCAGGAAGGCCACGATCAGCACCCGCACCCCGGGGACGCGCAGCGCCGAGACGTGCTCCACGCGCGCGTGCCCGTCGGCGGCGTCGCCGACCGTCGGCTGGGTGCTCTTCTGCGCGGCGAACAGCAGACCGCCCACCAGGGTGAGGGCGGCCTCCGTGACCAGGCCCGCGGCCGGGTCCACGGCCGTGCACAGGGCGGTCGCCACCAGCGGGCCGAGGACGAAGGTCAGCTCGTCCGTGACGGACTCGAAGGCCGCCGCCGTGCTCATCAACGGGGAGCCCTTGAGCTTCACGCCCCAGCGGGCCCGCACCATGGGGCCGATCTGCGGCACCGAGGCGCCGGTGGGGACCGCCGCGACGAACAGCGCCCACAGGGGCGCGTCCGCGAGCGCGAGGACGGTCAGCGTCAGGCCGGACGCCGCGTGCACGAGCACGCCGGGAAGGAGGACGGCCCGCTGGCCGTAGCGGTCGGCCAGCCGTCCGCTGTAGGGGGCGAACAGGGCCATGGAGACGCCGGTGACGGCCGCGACGGCGCCCGCGACGCCGTAGGAGCCGGTGGTGTGCTGCACCAGCAGCACGATGGAGAGCGTCAGCATGGCGAAGGGCTGGCGTGCCGCGAAGCCGGGCAGCAGGAACGTCCAGGCGCCGCGGGTGCGCAGCAGCTGCCCGTATCCGGGGCGGTCGGAGCGGGACGCGGTCCGCGTCCGGTCCGGCGACTTCTTCGACGGGGTGACCGTGGATGCCACGGCCCGTGCCTTTCTGCCGCCTGGTAGCGCGGTCCGCCTCGCGGCTGTCGCCGCGCGGGAGCGCCGAGAGCTGTCCTCTTGCGCGGACTGCGGTAGATGCCGGAGCCCGAACGGGGAGGGGGCGTGCCGGCCGCCATACGGTCGCGCCAGCTCTGCTTCAGGCAGAGTTGGTTCGATCAGGTGCCGCGTTCATCGTACAGGGACGAAGACGGGCGCAACCTGTGAAAGCGCGCACCCCCGCCCGTCCGTCGTCGACCGCCCTCGCCCGTTCACCTCGGGCCGCCGCCCGTGCCCAGCCAGCCGGCCAGCTTGCCGCCGTGGCCGACGGCGCGCAGCCGCGCCTCGGCGGCGTCCCGGACCGGGTCGGTGGCGACCACGAGGAGTTCGTCCCCGCGCCGCAGCCCCGTCGTCGGCAGCGGTACGAACGACTTGCCGTCGCGGACCACCAGGGTGACGGCGGACCCGGCGGGCAGCCGCAGCTCGCTGATCTCCACGCCGTGCATCCTCGAGCCCTCGGGGATCGTGACGGACAGCAGGTGCCCGCGCAGCCGCTCCAGGGGTGCCGACTCGATGCCGAGGTCGGCGGCCTCCTCCCCCTTGCCCAGGCGCAGCTTGCGGGCCAGCCAGGGCAGCGTCGGCCCCTGGACCAGCGTGTAGACGACGACCAGGACGAAGACGATGTTGAAAATCCGGCGGCTGCCGTCGACGCCCTCCACCATGGGGATGGTCGCCAGGATGATGGGCACGGCGCCGCGCAGCCCGGCCCAGGACATCAGGGTCTTCTCCTGCCACGGCACCCGGAACGGCAGCAGGCACAGCACGACGCTCAGCGGACGCGCCACCATGGTCAGCACCAGCCCGATGACCAGGGCGGGCAGGATGTCGTCGCCCAGCTCGTGCGGGGTGACCAGCAGGCCGAGCAGCACGAACATGCCGATCTGGGCGAGCCAGCCCAGTCCGTCGGCGAAGCCGCGGGTGGCGGGCCAGTGCGGCAGCCGGGCGTTGCCCATGACCATCGACGCGAGGTAGACCGCCAGGAAGCCGCTTCCGTGAGTCATGGCGCCGGCCGCGTAGGCGGTGACGGCGATCGACATCACGGCGATGGGGTAGAGGCCGGACGCGGGCAGTGCCACGTGCCGCAGCCCCAGGGACCCGAGCCAGCCCACCGCGAGTCCGACGGCGGCGCCGATGGCCAGCTCCAGGGCGATCTCGCCCAGCAGCACGTACCAGTGCTCGATCGGGCCGGCCGTGGAGAAGGCGACCACCAGGATGACCACCGGGGCGTCGTTGAAGCCGGACTCGGCCTCCAGGGTGCCCGTTATGCGTCCGGGCAGCGGGATTCTGCGCAGCACCGAGAACACGGCCGCCGCGTCCGTGGAGGACACCACCGCACCGACGATCAGCGCCTGCCGCCACTCCAGCCCGGTCAGGTAGTGCGCGCCCGCCGCGGTCACACCTACGCTCACCCCGACGCCGGCCAGGGAGAGGACGGCGGCCGACGGCAGGACCGGTTTGACCTCCGTCCACTTCGTGCCGAGACCGCCCTCGGCCAGGATCACGACCAGGGCCGCGTATCCGATGACCTGGGTCAGTTCGGCGTTGTCGAAGTGGATGTCGCCGATGCCGTCCTGGCCCATGGCGACGCCGATCGCCAGGTAGACGAGCAGGCTGGGGAGCCCGCTGCGCGAGGAGATCCGGACCGCCGCGACGGCGATGAGCAGGACGAGCGAGCAGACGAGCAGGAGCTGGTTGAGGTGGTGGACAGTCAGCGGCCGTTCCCTTCCCTGACGCACAGCACGGGTCCCCCGCGGGGCATGTACGGAGACGTACACGAAACCGCAGTGCTCTGCGGACAACTACTTCGTTACCTTACCTAACTCTTGACGAGTTCTTGACGTTCGCCTTGGCAGGATCGAACGTCCGTGCGCGCCAGTACCCGACTCCGCGTCAAGGGAGAGCCGGGCCTGCGCCTACAGTTGCTCCAGCGCTCGGTCGCTCAGTACGAAGCACAGCCCGCCCCTGCCGCTCGTGTTAGGACAGCAAGGACAGCGATGCCCCCCACCACCACCGCCTCTACGGGTCAGCAGCCCGGCACGTCCGGCAGGAAGAAGGGGAAGAAGGGGCGCAAAGGCCGCCTGCTCGTCCTCGTGCTGGTCCTGGCCGTCATCGGCGGCCTCGTGTACGGCGGGTACTGGTCCGTCAGCACGGTCCGCGCGTCCTTCCCGCAGACCACGGGCTCGATCACGCTCAAGGGCCTGTCCGGGCCGGTCGACGTCAAGCGCGACGGTTACGGCATCCCGCAGATCTACGCGTCCTCCGAGGAGGACCTGTTCATGGCGCAGGGCTACGTCCAGGCGCAGGACAGGTTCTACGAGATGGACGTCCGCCGGCACATGACCGCCGGGCGCCTGTCGGAGATGTTCGGCAAGAGCCAGGTGGACAACGACGAGTTCCTGCGCACGCTGGGCTGGCACCGGGTGGCGAAGAAGGAGTACGACGAGAAGCTGTCGGACTCCACCAAGAAGTACCTCCAGGCGTACGCCAAGGGCGTCAACGCCTACCTGGAGGGCAAGGACGGCGAGGAGATCTCCCTGGAGTACGCCGCCCTCGGCTTCACCAACGACTACAAGCCCCAGGAGTGGACCCCGGTCGACTCGGTGGCCTGGCTGAAGGCGATGGCCTGGGACCTGCGCGGCAACATGCAGGACGAGGTCGACCGCGCCCTGATGACCAGCCGCCTGGGTCCCAAGCAGATCGCCGACCTGTATCCGGAGTACCCCTACGACCGGAACAAGGCGATCGTCCAGGAGGGCCAGTACGACGAGCTCTCCGAGACGTTCGAGGGCGGCGGCACGTCCGGCGGCGACGAAGGCACGGGCGCCGGGACCGGAAGTGGCACGGGCACGGGCACAGGCGCCGGAACGGGCACGGGCACCGGCAACGCCCTCCAGAGCCAGCTCTCCGGCCTCCAGGACGTCCTGGACGACCTGCCCACCGCCGTCGGCGTGAACGGCAACGGCATCGGCTCCAACTCCTGGGTCGTCTCCGGCAAGCACACCATCACCGGCAAGCCCCTGCTGGCCAACGACCCGCACCTGTCGCCGTCGCTGCCGTCCGTCTGGTACCAGATGGGCCTGCACTGCCGCACCGTCTCCGACAAGTGCCGCTACGACGTCGCCGGTTACACCTTCGCCGGCATGCCCGGCGTGGTCATCGGCCACAACCAGGAGATCGCCTGGGGCCTGACCAACTCCGGCGTCGACGTCACCGACCTCTACCTGGAGAAGATCACCGGAGACGGTTACCAGTACGACGGCAAGGTGGTCCCCTTCGAGACCCGCGAGGAGACCATCAAGGTCGCCGGCGGCGAGTCCAAGAAGATCGTGGTCCGCGAGACCAACAACGGCCCCCTGCTCTCCGACCGCGACGACGAACTGGTGAAGGTCGGCAAGAAGGCCACCGTCGAGACCGCCGCCCCCGACCGCGGCGACGGCTACGGCGTCGCGCTGCGGTGGACGGCGCTGGAGGCGGGCACCACCATGGACGCCGTCTTCGCGATGGACCGGGCGCAGAACTGGGACGACTTCCGCGAGGCCGCCGCCCTGTTCGACGTCCCCTCGCAGAACCTGGTCTACGCCGACGCCGAGCACATCGGCTACACGCTGCCCGGCAGGATCCCGGTGCGCGCCGAGGGCCACGACGGCTCGGTCCCGGCCCCGGGCTGGGACCCCGACTACCGCTGGACCGGCGAGTACATCGACGAGGACGAGCTGCCGTACGAGTACGACCCGGAGCGCGGCTACATCGTGACCGCCAACCAGGCCGTCGTCGGCGAGGACTACCCGTACACGCTGACCACGGACTGGGGCTACGGCACCCGCAGCCAGCGGATCACCTCCTTGATCGAGCAGAAGACCAAGGACGGCGGCAAGATCTCCACCGACGACATGCGCCAGATGCAGCTGGACAACAGCAGTGAGATCGCCAAGCTGCTCGTGCCGCAGCTGCTGAAGATCGACGTCGGAGACAAGGACGTCCGCGAGGCGCAGAAGCTGCTGGAGGGCTGGGACTACACCCAGGACGCCGACTCGGCGGCCGCCGCCTACTTCAACGCCGTGTGGCGCAACATCCTCAAGCTCGCCTTCGGCAACAAGCTGCCCAAGGAGCTGCGCGTCGAGGGCCAGTGCCTGTGGGTCGACCCGGTCAACACCACGGGCCCGGCGGACGAGACCAACAAGGTCCGCGAGTGCGGCCGGCGCGCTGCCGACCAGGCGCAGCCGGACGGCGGCGACCGCTGGTTCGAGGTCGTGCGGCAGCTGATGGAGAAGCCGAAGAGCGACTGGTGGACGACGCCCGCCAACGGCACCCGCAAGGGCGCCGACCACAACCGCGACGACCTGTTCAAGCGCGCCATGGTCGACGCCCGCTGGGAGCTGACCGCCAAGCTCGGCAAGGACATCGACACCTGGAACTGGGGCCGGCTGCACCGCCTGTTCCTGAAGAACCAGACCCTGGGCACCGAGGGCCCCGGCTTCCTGAAGTACGCCCTCAACCGCGGCCCGTGGAAGCTCAGCGGCGGCGAGGCCGCGGTCAACGCCGCCGGCTGGAACGCGGCCGGCGGCTACGGGGTGGTGTGGGTGCCGTCCATGCGGATGGTGGTCAACCTCGGCGACCTCGACAAGTCGCGCTGGATCAACCTCACCGGCGCCTCCGGCCACGCCTACAGCGCCCACTACACCGACCAGACCGACAAATGGGCCGAGGGCGAACTGCTGCCGTGGGCCTTCACCGAGAAGGCGGTCGACGAGAGCACGAGCGACACGCTGCAGCTCAAGCCGTAGCCCCACCGGTTGACCGAGCGGCCGCCACGCGCGCGTGGCGGCCGCTCACGTGTCCGCGCCCGCGGCGATCCGCACGCGCGGTCAGCGGAAGCGGCGCACCCCCGTCGGCGTCACCACCGCGTCCACCGGCCGGTCGTGCGGTTCCTCGGGGAGGTGCTGCTGTACGACCTCCGGGTCGTACAGCAGCACCAGCAGCGCGGGACGCGCGCCCGCCCGCTCCAGGCGCGCCAGGACCCGGTCGTACGAGCCGCCGCCGCGTCCCAGCCGCATGCCGCGCCCGTCGACCGCCAGCCCCGGCAGCAGCACCACGTCCGCCTCCGTGACGGCGTCCGGTCCCAGGCGCTCACCGGCGGGCTCGGACAGGGTCATCCGTCCGCCGTGCCGCACAGGCGTGAGAGATCCCTCACCGGTGTACTCGCCCCAGTCCAGATCGTTGTCGGGCAGCAGGGCGGGGAGCAGGACACGCGCGCCCCGCGCGCGCAGCGCGTCAAGCAGCGCGAGGGTCCCCGGCTCGGCGCCCACCGAGACGTACGCCGCGACGGCGTGCGCCCGCGCGACCTCCGGCATCGCGAGCGCCCGCCCGGCCAGGGCGTCCGCCGCTTCCCGCACGTCATCCGGCGTCAGCGCGTTCCGCGCCGCGAGGAAACCCCGCCGCAGGCTCCGCTTGTCGGGCTCGGCCGGGGGCGCGTGGTGACTCATGGACCGCTCCTGTAACGTCTAGGATGCTCATATGAGCATCCGGTATCCGGAGTCACAGATTCTCCCCATAGGTACCGGATATGGTGGCGCGCATGACTCAGTCCCACCCCAGGATCAGCAAGGCTGTCATCCCAGCAGCCGGACTCGGCACCCGGTTCCTGCCGGCCACCAAAGCCACTCCCAAGGAGATGCTGCCGGTCGTCGACAAGCCGGCGATCCAGTACGTGGTCGAAGAGGCCGTGTCCGCCGGCCTCGGTGACGTCCTCATGGTCACGGGCCGCAACAAGCGCCCCCTGGAGGACCACTTCGACCGCAACTACGAGCTCGAGTCCGCCCTCCAGAAGAAGGGCGACGCGAGCCGGCTGGCGAAGGTCCAGGAATCCAGTGACCTCGCCATGATCCACTACGTCCGCCAGGGCGACCCCAAGGGCCTCGGTCACGCCGTGCTGTGCGCGGCGCCGCACGTCGGTGACGAGCCCTTCGCGGTCCTGCTCGGCGACGACCTGATCGACCCGCGCGACCCCCTGCTCCAGCGCATGATCGACGTCCAGGAGCAGCACGGCGGCAGCGTCATCGCCCTCATGGAGGTCGCCCCCGAGCAGATCCACCTCTACGGCTGCGCGGCCGTCGAGGCCACCGGGGAGGACGACGTGGTCAAGGTGAGCGGACTGGTCGAGAAGCCCGACCCGGCCGACGCCCCCTCCAACTACGCCATCATCGGCCGCTACGTCCTCGACCCGCACGTCTTCGACATACTCCGCAAGACCGAGCCCGGCCGCGGCGGCGAGATCCAGCTGACCGACGCCCTCCAGCAGCTCGCCGAGGACGAGAAGGTCGGCGGCCCGGTCCACGGCGTCGTCTTCAAGGGCCGCCGTTATGACACCGGCGACCGCGGCGACTATCTGCGTGCCATTGTCCGACTCGCGTGCGAACGTGAAGACCTGGGCCCGGACTTCCGGACCTGGCTTCGCAGTTACGTAGCCGAGGAGATGTAAGGACGTTGAGCAGCGCCGCGCACCGTGACACCGGCCACGACCACGCCACCGCGGACTTCGGTCCGGACCGGCTGTGGTCGGTGCAGGACCACCTGGACGACATCCTCGCGACCGTCCGGCCCCTGGAGCCCATCGAGCTGAACCTGCTCGACGCCCAGGGCTGCGTCCTGGTCGACGACATCACGGTGCCGATCTCCCTGCCGCCGTTCGACAACAGCTCCATGGACGGGTACGCGGTGCGGGTCGCGGACGTCGCGGGCGCGAGCGAGGAGTACCCCGCGGTCCTGGAGGTCGTCGGGGACGTCGCCGCCGGCCAGGCCGACCCGCCGTCCGTGGGCCCCGGTCAGGCCGCCCGCATCATGACCGGCGCCCCGCTCCCGCCCGGCGCCGAGACGGTCGTCCCCGTCGAGTGGACCGACGGAGGGCTCGGCGAGGGCGCGGTGGCCGGGATGCGCGCCCGCAGCCTGGCCCCGGAGGGAGCCGAGGGCCAGGTGCACGTGTACCGGCCGGCCGCGGCGCGCGCGCACGTCAGGGCCAAGGGCAGCGACGTCGCCGCCGGTGACCGCGCCCTGGAGGCCGGCACGCTCCTCGGCCCGCCGCAGATCGCCCTGCTCGCCGCGATCGGCCGCGGCAGGGTCCGGGTGCGTCCGCGCCCGCGCGTGGTGGTGCTCTCCACCGGCAGCGAACTCGTCCAGCCCGACGAGGAACTGGCGCCCGGTCAGATCTACGACTCCAACAGCTTCGCCCTCACCGCCGCCGCCCGCGACGCCGGCGCCATCGCCTACCGCGTGGGCGCCGTCGCCGACGACGCGGAGACCCTGCGGTCCACCATCGAGGACCAGTTGGTGCGCGCCGACCTCATGGTCACCACCGGCGGCGTGAGCGTCGGGGCGTACGACGTGGTCAAGGAGGCGCTGGCGCACGTCGCCGACGAGGACGAGCCGGGCAGCGGCGTGGACTTCCGCAAGCTCGCCATGCAGCCCGGCAAGCCCCAGGGCTTCGGCTCCATCGGCCCCGACCACACCCCGCTCCTCGCCCTGCCGGGCAACCCGGTGTCGTCGTACGTCTCCTTCGAGCTGTTCGTCCGCCCCGCGATCCGCACCCTCATGGGGCTCGCCGACCTCCACCGCCCGACGGTCACCGCGTCCCTGGCCGCGGAGAAGACCCTGACCTCGCCGAAGGGCCGCCGCCAGTTCCTGCGCGGCATCCACGCGGACGGCACGGTCACCCCGGTCGGCGGGTCGGGCTCCCACCTCGTGGCCGCCCTCGCGCACGCCGACGCGCTGATCGTCGTCCCCGAGGACACCGAGTCCGTCGAGCCCGGCGCCGAGGTCGACGTGATCCTGCTCGGCTGACCACCCCTCGTTGGCGGTACCGTGTCGCGCACAGCAGGCCCGCGCGCCGCACCGCGCCGGGCCCGGACCGGGAGCGCCACACGAGCATGAGTACGCAGGACCGACCCCCGCACGACGCCCAGGCAGCGCACGACGGCCAGGCCCCGCAGGACCGGCTGACGCACATCGACGAGGCGGGCGCCGCCCGCATGGTCGACGTGTCCGCCAAGGACGTGACCGCCCGCACCGCCCGCGCCAGCGGACGCGTCCTCGTCGCGCCGCGCGTGGTCGAGCTGCTGCGCGGAGAGGGGGTCCCCAAGGGCGACGCTCTCGCCACCGCCCGCATCGCGGGCATCATGGGCGCCAAACGCACCCCGGACCTGATTCCGCTGTGCCACCCGTTGTCGGTCTCCGGTGTGAAACTGGACCTGTCGGTCGCGGACGACGCCGTGGAGATCACCGCCACGGTGAGGACGACGGATCGCACGGGCGTCGAGATGGAGGCGCTCACAGCCGTCTCCGTCGCCGCGCTCACCGTGGTCGACATGGTGAAGGCGGTCGACAAGGGAGCGGTCATCACGGACGTGCGGGTGGACGAGAAGACGGGCGGCAAGTCGGGCGACTGGAGCCGGTCGTGACGCCGGACGCGCCGGCCGGCGGCACCCCCCCGGCCCCGTACCGCGCCCTCGTGGTCACGGCCTCCAACCGGGCCGCCGCCGGGGTCTACGAGGACAAGGGCGGCCCGCTCGTCGCCGAGGGCCTGCGCCGCTTCGGCTTCTCGGTGGACGGCCCGCGGGTCGTCCCGGACGGCGACCCGGTGGAGGCGGCTCTGCGCGCGGGCGCCGAGGCGGGCTACGACGTGATCGTCACGACCGGCGGCACCGGGATCTCACCCACCGACCGCACCCCAGAGGCCACGCGGGCGGTGATCGGCTACGAGGTCCCGGGCATCGCGGAGGCGGTCCGGGCGTACGGCCGGGACAAGGTGCCGACCGCGGTGCTCTCCCGGGGCCTGGCCGGAGTGGCGGGCCGCACGCTGATCGTCAACCTGCCGGGCTCCTCCGGCGGGGTGAAGGACGGCCTGGCCGTGCTGGAGCCGCTGCTGGTCCACGCCGTGGACCAGCTCCGCGGCGGTGACCATCCCAGACCCGCCAGTGGTGGGGGTGCGAGCTGAACAGCCCATCCTGGCCCGTGGAGCTGGTGGACGGCGACATCGTCCTCAGGCCGATAAGGCTGCGCGACCAGCGGGCCTGGCGCGAGGTCAACCGGCGCAACCGCGACTGGCTGCGGCCCTGGGAGGCGACCATCCCGCCGCCCACCCCCGCCGGCCCGCTCGCGCACCGGCCGACCTACCGCCAGATGGTGCGGCACCTGCGCTCCGAGGCCAACGCGGGCCGGATGATGCCGTTCGTCATCGAGTACCAGGGCCGGCTGGCCGGGCAGCTGACGGTGGCCGGCATCACCTGGGGCTCGATGTGCTCCGGGCACGTCGGCTACTGGGTGGACGAGTCGGTGGCGGGCCGGGGGGTGATGCCGACGGCCGTGGCGATGGTGGTGGACCACTGTTTCCGCACCGCCGGACTGCACCGCGTCGAGGTCTGCATTCGCCCCGAGAACGCGCCCAGCCGCCGGGTCGTGGAGAAACTCGGATTCCGGGAGGAGGGCCTGAGGCCGCGTTATCTCCACATCGACGGGGCATGGCGCGACCACCTGGTCTTCGCGCTCACCGCGGAAGAGGTCCCCGAAGGCCTGCTGCGACGCTGGCACCGGTCACGGGACCGGAGCGCGCGGAACACCGGGAATTGAATAAACGTTCGAAATTGATCGATCCGTGACCGTACCTGCGACCGTATCGAAACGGAAAAATACCCGGCCGTGGCAGTGTGTTGATCGCATCGATCACAAGAAAAGTTCGAAATATCAGCCAGATCGTGCGACACACCGGCTCAATTGGCGGATGGCCCCACGCAAACCCCTCTACCGTGTGAGGCGTGAGCAGCAGCGGCCTCATCTACGCAGTCATTGTCGGGGCCTGGGCCGCCTACTTGGTGCCGATGTGGCTCCGTAGGCAGGACGAGCTGAACGAGGCCCGTCCGACGGAACGCTTCAGCACCGCCATCCGGCTGCTGTCCGGACGGGCGGGCATGGAGCGCCGGTACGCCAAGGACCTGCGGTCGCGCTCCGCGGACGAGGCGGAGCCCGACGCCGACGCCCCGGACGCCGTCACCGACTCGGTGGACGTCCGGGCCTTCGCCGTGTCCAGAACCCGACGGCACACCCGGCCGGTGGCCGACGGACACGCACCCGTCCCCAGGCGCGGACAGCCCGAGGAAACCGGACCGTCTCCCGAAGCCGCGCGAGTCCCGCAGGCCCGGCGCGCCCCCGTCTCCCCCAGTGCCGCGGCCCGCGCCCGGCGCAGCAAGGTACTCGCGCGCCGCCGGCGTACGACCGTGGTCCTCTTCCTGGCCTTCACGCTCGGCTCGGTCGTCGCCGCCGTCGGCGGACTCGCCTTCCTGTGGGCCCCCGGAGTCCCCGCGGTGCTGCTCAGCGTCTACATCGCCTACCTGCGTACGCAGGAACGCCGCCGGTTCGCCTTCCAGATGGACCGCCGCCAGGCCGAGGCCGCCGCGCAGCGGCTGCGGGACCGCGACCGCCGCCCGCGCAGGCGCACCCCCGCCGACCCCGCCGGCACCGTCGCCGACGCCGACGCCGAGGAGCCCGACGAGGGTCCCGAGGCGGAGCCCGACTCCGGCCTGTCGGCCCTCGCCGCGGACCGGCGTGCGCTGGTCGAGCAGACCGACCACGCCGAGTGGATCGACCAGCAGCGCGAACGCCGGCGGCGGCCGCAGGGCGACAGCTGGGACCCGGTGCCGGTGCCCCTGCCGACCTACGTGACCGCGCCCGTCGCCCCCCGCGCCACCCCCGACGTGGACCTCGGGTCGCCGGACGCCTGGAGCTCGGCACGCTCCAGCGCCGTCGACCCCCAGCGGGAGGACGCGGCGGCCCCGGCACCGGACCGCGCCGCCGACCGCCCGGAGGGCCGTGCGGAGGACCGCCCGGAGGCCCCGGCCCGCACCGGCGCGCGCCGCGCCGCCTCCGCCCGCCGCGCCCGCGAACGCGGCCGGACCCCCCTCTTCGACCAGTACGAGGACGGCGACCGCCCCCGCGCGGCCAACGAGTAGTCCCCCTGACACGACCGGCCGGCCCGGGTGCCCCGAAGCGATTTTTGAGCAGGCCGGTCGGGGTGCTAAAGTTTCACTCGTTGCAAGGGCCTGTGGCGCAGTCCGGTAGCGCACCTCGTTCGCATCGAGGGGGCCAGGGGTTCAAATCCCCTCAGGTCCACGCACATTGAGAAGGTCCCGTCCGATCATCACGATCGGACGGGACCTTCGCCGTTTCCCCCGCGGTCTGCGGCCTCCGGAGCGGCGGCGCCGCTCCGGAGGGCTGCCCGCGCGCCCTACGGAGCCTGGAGAGCCTTCGCGTAGCAGAGGCTCTCCTCGTGGAACCGGTAGTAGCCGAACTTCCCGCACGGCTCGTAGCCGCTGGACGTGTACAGGGCCACGGCCTCCGGCTGCTTGGTGCCGGTCTCCAGCACCATGCGGGTCCGGCCCGCCGCACGGGCGTCCTCCTCCAGGGCCGCCAGGATGCGGCGGGCCAGTCCGCGGCCGCGCACCTGCTCGATGACGAACATCCGCTTGAGCTCGGCGTCCCCGTCGAGGTTGCCCTCGTCGTTGGCGTCCTGGCTGCGCCAGCCGCCGGAGGCGACCGGGACGTCGTTCTCGTCGTACGCGATCAGGTACAGGCCGTTCGGCGGCGCGAAGTCCGACGCGGCCAGCTCGGTGGCGTCACCGCCGTCGCCGTAGCGGACGTCGTACTCGGCCTGGACCTCGTCGTTGAGTTTCACGGCGTCGGGGTGGTCGAAGGGGACCCGGCGTATGTTCATGCTACCTACCGTATATCGATGCGGGATCCGGGATCGGGGCACCGTCCAGTGTGCCGGTATCGTGCCCTGGTGCTCACCGTGACCTCCGTGAATGTGAACGGTCTGCGTGCCGCCGCGAAGAAGGGCTTCGTGGAATGGCTCGCGGACACCTCCGCCGACGTGCTGTGCCTCCAGGAGGTGCGGGCCGAGCCCCAGCAGCTGCCCGAACACGTCCGCACCCCCGACGGCTGGCACGTCACGCACGCCCCCGCCGCCGCCAAGGGCCGCGCCGGCGTCTCGCTCTACACCCGCCGCGAGCCCGACCGCGTCCAGGTCGGTTTCGGCTCGGCGGAGTTCGACACGAGCGGCCGCTACGTCGAGGCCGACCTGCCCGGTGTGACGGTCGCCTCCCTCTACCTCCCCTCCGGCGAGGTCGGCACCGAGCGCCAGGACGAGAAGGTCCGTTTCATGGGCGAGTTCCTGGCCTACCTCAAGGAACTGCGCGAGCGCGCCGCCGCCGACGGGCGCGAGGTCGTCGTCTGCGGTGACTGGAACATCGCCCACCGCGAGGCCGACCTGAAGAACTGGCGCGCCAACAAGAAGAACTCCGGGTTCCTGCCCGGGGAGCGGGACTGGCTCAGCCGGGTCCTCGACCCGGCCGAGGGCGGGTACGTGGACGTCGTGCGTGCCCTGCACCCGGACGTCGAGGGGCCGTACTCGTGGTGGTCGTACCGGGGGCGGGCCTTCGACAACGACAGCGGATGGAGGATCGACTACCACGTGGCCACCGAGGGGCTGGCGGCCAGGGCGGCCAAGGGGTATGTCGAGCGGGCCGCCACGCACGCCGAGCGGTGGTCGGACCACGCGCCGGTGACGGTCGTCTACGACCGCTAGCGCCCGGGCGGCTCCTCCTCCCCGGTCTTCTTCCGCGTCCGCCGGTCCATCGCCAGCGACAGTTCCGCCTCCACCACGCTGCGGGCGAGCGGGCGCAGGCGGTGGAGTTCCTCTTCGGGGGCGTGGCGCAGGATCAGGTCGGTGAAGAGGCCGGCGAGGGCGTCGGCGTGTTCGCGGACGCGGGCGCCGGCCTGGAGGACCTCGCCGAGGGGGATGCCCTCGCGGACCAGGGCGGAGGAGACCTCCAGCAGGCGGTGGCTTATGTGGACGATCTCGTCGCCGTCGGTGCCGACGTAGCCGAGGTCCATGGCGGCGGCCAGGTTCTCGGGGGTGACCTGGCCCTCGAAGCGGGCGGCGAGTTCCTCGGGGGTGAGGCGGACCGGGGTCTCCTCGGTGGGTTCGCCGAGGCCGAGCAGGTCGCCGACGTCGCGGCCGTGGTCGAAGGCGTCGGCGAGTTCCGCGATGCCGTTGAGGGTGTGGCCGCGCTCCAGGAGGGCGGCGATGGTGCGCAGGCGGGCCAGGTGGTGGTCGTCGTACCAGGCGATGCGGCCCTCGCGGCGGGGCGGGGGGATCAGTTTGCGTTCGCGGTAGAAGCGCAGGGTGCGCACCGTGATGCCGGCCAGCCGGGCCAGTTCCTCCATGCGGTATTCGCGCTTCTCGGTCACGGCGTCGAGCCTACGGCGTACCGTCGGTAACTTTCCTCGCGTGCCCCCTACCCATCAGTACGGCGCTGCTCTACTCTCCCCATTGCGCCAGTGTTCACTGGCAGAGTTCTAGGCGACGCGTGGAGGCTTCGGGATGGCCGAGCACGAGCAGGTTCAAGAACACGTGCGGGTGGCGGTGATCGGGTCCGGTTTCGGCGGACTGGGGGCCGCCGTACGGCTGCGGCGCGAGGGGATCACCGACTTCGTCGTCCTGGAGCGGGCGGGGAGCGTCGGCGGGACGTGGCGGGACAACAGTTACCCCGGGTGCGCCTGTGACGTGCCGTCCCACCTCTACTCGTTCTCCTTCGCGCCCAACCCCGACTGGCCGCGCACCTTCTCCGGCCAGGAGCACATCCGCGCCTACCTGGAGCACGTGACCGACACCTTCGGGCTGCGCCCCCACATCCGCTTCGACTCGGAGGTGAAGCGGATGGCGTGGGACGGCGAGCAGCTGCGGTGGGAGATCGAGACGGCGAGCGGGAACCTCACCGCCGACGTCGTGGTGTCCGCGAGCGGGCCGCTGTCCGATCCGAAGGTGCCCGACATCCCGGGCCTGGACTCCTTCCCCGGCAAGGTCTTCCACTCCGCCCGCTGGGACCACGACTACGACCTCACCGGCAAGCGCGTCGCCATGATCGGCACCGGCGCCTCCGCCATCCAGATCGTGCCGTCCATCCAGCCGAAGGCCGCTCACCTCACCCTCTTCCAGCGCACCCCGGCCTGGGTGATGCCCCGCATGGACCGGGCGATCAGTGGCGCCGAGCGCGCCCTGCACCGGGCGCTGCCCGTCACGACCAAACTGCGGCGCGGGCTGCTGTGGGGCATCCGCGAGCTCCAGGTGCAGGCGTTCACCAAGCACCCGGGCGAGCTCGGCTTCGTCGAGCAGATCGCCAAGCGCAACATGGCCTCCGCCGTCAAGGACCCGGCCCTGCGCGCCAAGCTCACCCCCGACTACCGGATCGGCTGCAAGCGGATCCTGCTGTCGAGCACCTACTATCCGGCGCTCGCCCAGCCGAACGTGGACGTCGTCGCGAGCGGGCTGAGCGAGGTGCGAGGCTCCACCCTCGTCGCCGCCGACGGCACCGGGACCGAGGCCGACGTGATCATCTTCGGCACCGGCTTCCACGTCACCGACATGCCCATCGCGGAGCGGGTCGTGGGCGCCGACGGGCGGACCCTCGCCGAGACCTGGAAGGGCGGCATGGAGGCCCTGCGCGGCGCCTCGGCGGCCGGCTTCCCCAACTGGATGACGATCATCGGCCCCAACACCGGCCTCGGGAACTCCTCGATGATCCTGATGATCGAGTCCCAGCTGAACTACATGGCGGACTACCTGCGCCAGCTGAACGTGCTCGGCGGCCGGGTCGCCCTCGACGCCCGCCCCGCAGCCGTGCGCAACTGGAACCACCGGGTGCAGGAGCGCATGAAGCGCACGGTGTGGAACACCGGCGGCTGCACCAGCTGGTACCTGGACGCGAGCGGCCGCAACACCACCGTGTGGCCCGGCACCACCGCCGAGTTCCGGCGGGCGACCCGGCGCGTGGACCTGGGGGAGTACGAGGTGCTGCGCCCGGCAGTCGCCCGGGCCGCCACCGGCGCGGACGCCGACGCGGAGGTGGGCGCGTGAGCCGTCTCATGCACGTCGCCGCCAGGCCGTACGCCCCGCCCGTCCCCGCCCGCGAGCTGACCGTCACCGCCGCCGACGGGGCCCGCATACACGTCGAGGTGCACGGCCCCGAGGACGCGCCGGCGGTCGTCCTCTGCCACGGCTGGTGCTGCTCCACCGCCTTCTGGACGGCGCAGATCCGCGCGCTCGCCGCCGACCACCGGGTCATCGCCTACGACCAGCGCGGCCACGGCCGCAGCCCGGCCAACCCGGCCTGCGGCACCGAGCCCCTCGCCGACGACCTCGAAGCCGTCCTGGAGGCCACGCTCGCGCCCGGCGAACGGGCCGTGATCGCCGGGCACTCCATGGGCGGCATGACCGTGATGGCCGCGGCGACCCGGACCAAGGTGCGCGAGCACGCGGCGGCGGTCCTGCTGTGCAGTACCGGCAGTTCGCGGCTGGTCGAGTCCGCGACCGTGCTGCCGTTCGGCGCGGGGCGGGTGCGGACCTGGCTGACCCGGCGGGTCCTCGGTTCCCGGGCGCCCCTGGGGCCGGTCACGCCGCTCGCGCGCCGCATTCTCAAGTACGGCACGATGGGCGCCGGTTCGGCGCCGGAGATGGTGGAGGCGTGCGCCCGGATCGTGCACGCCTGCCCGAGCCGGGTGCGGCACGCCTGGTCCCAGGTGCTGGACCTGCTCGACCTCGACCACGGGGTGCGGGAGTTGCGGATGCCGGTGGAGATAGTGGTCGGCACCGCCGACCGGCTGACCCCGCCCGTGCACGCCCGCTCGCTGGCCGCCGCGCTGCCGAACTGCGTGGGGCTGACAGAGCTTCCGGGCCTCGGCCACATGACACCGGTGGAGGCGCCCGACCTGGTCACCGGAAAGATACGCGCCCTCACCGGCACCTATGTGTCCGCCGGCCGCATATCCACCGACCGTACCGAACCCGCCGTACACGCCGAGGAGATCGCATGAGCAGGGTGAGTCTGGAAGGGCGCGTCGCCGTCGTGACGGGAGCCGCGCGCGGGGTCGGGGAGCTGCTGGCCCGCAAGCTGTCCGCACGCGGGGTGAAGGTGGCCCTGGTCGGCCTGGAGCCGGACGCGCTCAAGCAGGTCTCGGCCCGGCTGCACAGCGAGAGCGACCACTGGCACGCCGACGTCACCGACCACGAGGCGATGACCGGGGTTGCGGCGCAGGTGAAGGAACGGTTCGGCCGGATCGACGTCGTCGTCGCCAACGCCGGTGTCGCCACCGGCGGTCCGTTCGCCGAGTCCGACCCGGAGTCCTGGCGGCGGGTGATCGAGGTCAACCTGATCGGCTCGGCGGTGACGGCCCGCGCCTTCCTGCCCGCGCTGCTGGAGAGCCGCGGCTACCTGCTCCAGATCGCGTCCCTCGCGGCCATCACCCCCGCACCGATGATGTCGGCCTACTGCGCCTCCAAGTCAGGTGTGGAGGCCTACGCGCACAGTCTGCGCGGGGAGGTCGGGCACCGGGGCGTGAAGGTCGGCGTCGGCTATCTGTCGTGGACCGACACGGACATGGTGCGCGGCGCCGACCAGGACGACGTGATGCGCGAGCTGCGGCAGCGGCTGCCCTGGCCGTCGAACAAGACCTACCCGCTGGGGCCGGCGGTGGACCGGCTGGTGGAGGGCATCGAGCGCCGCTCGGCACACGTCTACGGGCAGTGGTGGCTGCGCGGCATGCAGGGCGTGCGCGGCTACCTGCCGGCCCTCATCGGTACCGTCGGACAGCGCGAGATGCGGCGCTTCGGGGACCGGCTGGACGGGGTGCGCGTCGGCCTGGTCGGCGCGGGCGGAGCCGCCGACGAACAGCGGCGATCGGAGTCGGCTACGGTCCGTGATTGATCGACATGCGCACGGTCACCGCCCATGTGAATCTGATCGAGCGCCCGGCCGATCCGGTCGGGCCCGATCACCACAGGAGTGAACCCACATGGGTATCAAGGACCAGTTCCAGGACAAGGCCGAGCGCATGCAGCAGCAGGGCAAGCAGCGTGCCGACCAGGCCAGGGAGCAGATGCCGAACCGCGACGACCGCGACCGCGACCGCCGCCGCGACGAGGACGAGATGGACCCCTCCTCGCGCCGCCGCCGCGACGAGGACGAGCGCTTCGAGAGCAGCTACGACGCCTGACGCGCTGCCGCTGAGCTGAAGGGGCGCCCCCCCGCCGGGAGGGCGCCCCTTTCGCGTGGCCCCGGTACCTCAGTTCCTGGGCGGCAGCGGCGGACGGGACCGGTCGGGCACGGCGTCGTAACCGGGCGGCGTGGCGGGCGGGTTGGTCTCCAGCAGCTCCAGCGCCAGGCGCACCGCCTCGTCCAGCACCGGGTAGCGGCCCTCGGCCCAGTCGAGCGGGGTGCGCAGCGCCTCGACGTCGGGGTCGACGCCGTAGTTCTCCACGGACCAGCCGTACGCGTCGAACCAGGCCGCGTTCATCGGCACCGTGATCACCGTGCCGTCGCCGAGGCGGTGCCGGCCGGTCATGCCGACCACACCGCCCCACGTGCGCTGCCCGACGACCGGACCGAGCCGCAGCAGCTTGAACGCGGCCGTGATCATGTCGCCGTCGGAGGACGTCGCCTCGTCCGCGACCGCCACGACCGGCCCGCGCGGGGCGTTGGAGGTGTACGACACCGGCTGGGCGTCGCGCGTCAGGTCCCAGCCCAGGATGGTGCGGGTCAGCTTCTCGATGACCAGCTCGCTGATGTGACCGCCCGCGTTGCCGCGCACGTCCACGATGAGGGCGGGCCGGGACACCTCCATGCGCAGGTCCCGGTTGAACTGCGCCCAGCCGGAGCCGCCCATGTCGGGGATGTGCAGGTAGCCGCAGCGCCCGCCGCTCAGCTCCCGCACCACCTCGCGCCGTTTGGCCACCCAGTCCTGGTAGCGCAGCGGGCGCTCGTCGATCAGCGGCACGACGGCGATCCGGCGGGACGGTCCCGGGGCGCCGACCGCTGGAACAGGGGGGCCCGTAGGGCCTTCCGCGGAAGGGCGGTGACGGGCGACGGGCTGGGCGAAGGTCAGCTCCACCGTCGTACCGCCCGCGCCCGCCAGCAGCGGATACGGTCCCGTCACCGGGTCGACCGGCCGGCCGTCCACATGGGTCAGCACCGCGCCCTCGCGGATGCCCGTGCCGGCCAGCGGGGAGCGGGCCTTGGAGTCGGAGGAGTCGCCGGGCAGGATGCGTTTGACCACCCAGTGCCCGTCCCGGCGCGCGAAGTTGGCGCCGAGCAGGCCCTGCCAGCGCTGGTAGTGCGCCGGGCCCTCGTTGCGGCGGGCGGCGGCGACGTAGGCGTGCGAGGTGCCGAGTTCGCCGAGCACCTCGCGCAGCAGGTCGGCGAACTCGTCGGGGGAGGCGACCCGTTCGATCAGCGGACGGTACTGGTCCAGCACCGCGTCCCAGTCGATGCCGCACATGCCGGGGTCCCAGAAGTAGGCGCGGATCAGCCGGCCTGCCTCGTCGTAGGCCTGGCGCCACTCGGCGGCCGGGTCGACCTCGTGCAGGATGCGGCGCAGGTCGATCCAGGTGGTCGAGTCGCTGTCGCCCGCCTCGGTGGCCGGTACGGCGCGCAGGTCGCCCTCGTCGAGCACGACCAGGCGGGTGCCGTCGCCGCTGACCCGGAACCAGTCCAGGTGGTCGACCAGTTCGGACTTCCTCGCCTTGGCGAGGTTGAAGTGCTCCAGGGTGGGCCGCTCGCTCGGGTCGGCCGGGTTGGCGAAGGTCTCGCCGAGCGCGCCCGAGATCGGCCAGCGCAGCCAGACCAGTCCGCCGCCCGCGACCGGGCACAGCGCCGAGTACTTGGAGGCGGTGACCGGGAACGGCGTCACCCGGGACTCCAGGCCCTCGACCTCGACGGTCACCGCGCCGCCCTCGCCGGGCTCGTCCTCCAGCGGGTCCAGGCCACCGGCGGCGGGGCGGCCCTCCGGATTCAGCGCGAAGGGGGAGGGGGTCGCGGACGACAGCGGGACGAGGTAGGGGCGGCAGCCCAGCGGGAAGGAGAGGTCGCCGGTGTGCACGTCGTACACCGGGTCGAAGCCGCGCCAGGAGAGGAAGGCGAGGTAGCGGCCGTCCCGGGTGAAGACGGGGTTCTCGTCCTCGAAGCGTCCGTCGGTGACGTCGACGACGAGCGGGCCCTCCTGCCCGTTCCCGCCGTCGTTCCTCCCGTCGATGCGGGCCATCCTGATCTGCCGCAGGGAGCGCCCGATGCCGGGGTGGGACCAGGTGAGCCAGCTCCCGTCCGGGGAGAAGGCGAGGTCGCGGACGGGGCCGTTGACGGAGCGGACCAGTTCGGTCACCCCGACGGGCCGGCCGACGGGAGCACCGGCGTCCGTCCCCTCCGTCTCCGCCGCCCCCACGAGCGCCTCGGCGGCCTCCGCGTCCTCCTCCGGCAGGTCGAGGAGCAGCAGCCGCCCGTCGTGCGAGGCGATGGCCAGCCGCTCGCCCGCCGGGTCCGAGACCAGCTCCAGCACCCGGCCCAGTTCTCCCGAGGCCAGCCGGCGCAGCGCGCGGGTGCCGGTCGCCCGCGGCAGGTGGCCGATCTCGACGGCGTCCTCGCCCTCCGCGTCCGTCACGTACGCGATCCGCCCGCTCGCCCCGAGCATCTCCGGCAGCCGGACCCGTACGCCCGGTGTGTCGGCGAGGGTGCGGGCCGGGCCGTCGCGGTGGGTGAGCCAGTACAGGCTGCCGCGTACGACGACGGCGCTCGCGCGGCCCGTCTCGTCGACGGAGACGCCGCCGACGTGCTGGGCGGCGGGCACCTGGTACCTGCGCCGTCCCGCGCGCGGGCCGCTCAGCCGGATGTCGAGCCGGCGCGGTCGGGAACCCGGCGACAGGTCCTCGACGATCCACAGGTCGCCCGCGCACTGGTACACCACGCGGCTGCCGTCGCTCGCCGCGTGCCGGGCGTAGCAGGCGTCGTGGTCGGTGTGGCGGCGCAGGTCGGTGCCGTCGTGGGCGCAGGAGTAGAGGTTGCCGACGCCCTCGTGGTCGGAGAGGAAGGCGATCCGGCCACCGACGAACACGGGGGAGTGCAGATGCCCCTGGAGGTCGGGCAGGAGCCGTTCGCCGTGCAGCCAGAGCCGGCCCGTGGCGCCGCCCCGGTAGCGCTTCCAGGAGGCCGGTTCGTGCGGCGGGGTGCCGGTGAGCAGGAGGGTTCTGCGCTCGCCGTCGAGGTCGGCGGCCTGGATGTCGGTGACCGGGCCCCAGGGCAGCTTGCGGCCGGGGTCGCCGTCGGGGGTGATCTTGTAGGCCCAGGTGAGGTGGGAGAAGGGCTCGCCGTGCGAGGCGACGGCGAGGATCGCGGTGGTGCCGTCGGGGTCGGGGGGCGACCAGCCGCAGACCCGGGTGTCGAGGCCGCCCCAGTGGGTGAGCTGCCGCCCGGGACCGCCGTCCACCGGCACGAGGTGGACTTCCGGCACCAGGCTCCGCCAGCTGGTGTACGCGATGTGGCGGCCGTCGGGGGAGAAGCGGGGATGGCCGGTCTTGGTGCGGTCGACGGTGAGCCGCCAGGCGCGGCCCGGGCCGTCGAGGGACGCGAGCCAGAGGTCGTCCTCGGCCACGAAGCACAGCTGGTCGCCGCTGAGGTGCGGAAGGCGCAGATAACTCACCCACCCCATGCTTTGCCGCTGACCGTGGACCGGCAACTTATGGGTAACCGACAAGCGTGACCCACACCACGAACGAAACAGTTTCGTTTCGCTAGGGGTGGGGGTACCTTGGTCCTGTACGAAACGGTGTCGTTCCTGAGCGGAGCGGCCGGAGAAGGAGAGGAGTGAGCGAGATGACGGAGGCCGCCACCGCGCGCCGCAGTCGGATCACTCCCGAGCGCGAGGCCGAGCTGTACGAGGCCGTGCTCGACCTGCTCCGGGAAGTCGGCTACGACGCCCTCACCATGGACGCCGTGGCCGCCCGCACCCGGTCCAGCAAGGCGACGCTCTACCGCCAGTGGGGCGGCAAGCCCGAGCTGGTCGTCAAGGCCATCCGGCACAACAAGCCCGGCGAGATCGGTGACGTCGACACCGGCTCGCTCCGCGGCGACCTGCACGCCCTGATGGCCCGCGAGGACGACTGCACCATGGCGCAGAACTCCGCGCTGATGCGCGGCGTCGCCATGGCGCTGCACCAGAACCCGGACCTGCGCCAGGCCTTCCGGGACCAGCTCATCGAACCGGAGATGGCGGAGTTCCGGCGCGTGCTGCAACGCGCCGTCGACCGGGGCGAGATCAGACCGGACTGCCCGGCGCTGGACTTCCTCGTGCACATGATGGTCGGCGGGTTCGCCACCCGCACGCTGCTCGACGACCAGCCGCCGACCCGGGCCTTCCTCACCTCGTACATCGACGCCGTGATCCTCCCCGCCCTCGGCGTCGGCACCACGTCCTGACCAGATTCCCCACCTGAGCCCCACCTGACGTCACCGCTCACGTCGTCGTCGGGCTGATCCGTCCTGCCCTGAAGACCCACGACCTGACCGGGAGTACGCCCCCGTGGCCACGTTCCTCTACAAACTCGGCCGGCTCGCCTTCCGCCGACGGCACTTCGTCGCCCTGATATGGGTGGCCCTGCTGACGCTCGCCGGCGTCGGCGCGGCCAGTGCCCCGCCCGCCGGCACCACCTCCTTCTCCATCCCCGGCACCGAGGCCCAGAAGGCCTTCGACCTGCTGGAGGAGCGCTTCCCCGGTGCCGCCGCCGACGGGGCGACCGCCCGCGTCGTCTTCAAGGCGCCGGACGGCGAGAAGATGACGGACCCCGACAACAAGGCGGCCGTCGAGAAGACCGTCGCCGACCTCGCCGACGGCTCCGAGGTCGCCTCGGTCGCCGACCCGTACCGGGGGAACGGGGTCAGCCAGGACGGGACGATCGCCTACGCCTCGGTGAAGTACGACGTCTCCGGCATGGAGCTGGAGGACACCACCAAGGACGCCCTCAAGGACGCCGCCCAGCGGGCGCGCGACGCCGGGCTGACCGTGGAGGTCGGCGGGGACGCGCTGCAGGCCGTCCCGCACACCGGCGCCACGGAGATCATCGGCATCGCGGTCGCCGCCGTCGTCCTGGTCATCACCTTCGGCTCGCTGGTCGCGGCCGGACTGCCCCTGCTCACGGCCCTGATCGGCGTCGGCATCGGCGTCTCCTCGATCACCGCCCTGGCCAGCGCCCTGGAACTGGGCTCCACCACCTCCATCCTGGCGATGATGATCGGCCTGGCGGTCGGCATCGACTACGCCCTGTTCATCGTCTCCCGCTACCGCGCGGAACTCGCCGAGGGCCGCGAGCGCGAGGAGGCCGCCGGCCGGGCCGTCGGCACCGCCGGCTCGGCGGTCGTCTTCGCCGGCCTGACCGTCGTCATCGCCCTGGTCGGCCTCGCGGTCGTCAACATCCCGATGCTCACCAAGATGGGCATCGCGGCCGCCGGCACCGTCGCCATCGCGGTCGTGATCGCCCTGACCATGGTCCCCGCGCTGCTCGGCTACGCCGGCCGCCGGGTCAAGCCGGCCGGCGCGAAGGGCAAGCTCCTGGGCCGCGGCCGCAAGAGCGCCGACCAGGGTGCCGAGAAGACCGAGGGCGCTCAGCCCAAGGCCAACCTCGGCACCCGATGGGCGCGCTTCGTCGTCCGCCGTCCGCTGGCCGTACTCCTGCTGGGCGTCGTCGGCCTCGGCGCGGCGGCCGTCCCCGCGGCCTCCCTGGAACTGGGCCTGCCCGACGACGGCTCCCAGCCGACGTCCACGACCCAGCGCCGCGCCTACGACCTGCTCTCCGAGGGCTTCGGCCCCGGCTTCAACGGCCCGCTGATGGTCGTCGTGGACGCCAAGGGCAGCAATGCGCCGCAGCAGGTGTTCACCGACGTCTCCGACGAGATCAAGGGCCTGAATGACGTCGTGGCGGTGACCCCGCCCCAGCCCAACAAGGGCGGCGACACCGCGACGATCACCGTGATCCCGGACTCCAAGCCGTCCTCCGTCGCGACCGAGGACCTGGTGCACGCCATCCGCGACGCGGGCGGCGACATAAAGGCCGACACCGGCGCGGAGACCCTGGTCACCGGCTCGACGGCGATGAACATCGACGTCAGCCAGAAGCTCAACGACGCGCTCCTGCCCTACCTGGTCCTGGTCGTCGGCCTGGCCTTCCTCCTGCTGATCGTGGTCTTCCGCTCGATCCTGGTGCCGCTGAAGGCGGCCCTCGGCTTCCTGCTGTCCGTCATGGCGGCGCTCGGCGCGGTCGTCGCGGTCTTCCAGTGGGGCTGGCTGTCCGGCCTGATGGGCGTCGAGGAGACCGGCCCGGTCATGTCGATGATGCCGATCTTCATGGTCGGCGTGGTCTTCGGCCTCGCGATGGACTACGAGGTCTTCCTGGTCACCCGCATGCGGGAGGCTTACGTCCACGGTGAGAAGCCCAGCCAGGCCGTCGTCACCGGCTTCAAGCACGGCGCCCGGGTCGTCACGGCCGCGGCGGTCATCATGATGGCGGTCTTCGCCGGCTTCATCGGCTCCAGCGAGTCGATGGTCAAGATGATCGGCTTCGGCCTCGCGATCGCCGTCCTCTTCGACGCGTTCGTCGTCCGCATGGCCATCGTCCCGGCCGTCCTCGCCCTGCTCGGCAAGAAGGCCTGGTGGCTGCCGAAGTGGCTGGACCGGGCTCTGCCCAACGTGGACGTCGAGGGCGAGGGCCTGCGCACCCTCGGCGACGACGACCAGGACGAGGACCGGGAACTGGTGCGCACCACCTGACCCGCCACCTCTGAACACCTCTGTCAGGAGGACGACAGACCAGCCGGTGAGGGCTCCGTGGGGACGGGGCTGCCCTCACCGGCTTCCTCCTTCCCGGGCGACCCGCACGCCCCGTAACCGGGTCGCCTGCGAACTACACGTACCGCTACGGTGCCGCCATGACGACCACCGACGACACCTCCGGCACCTCCGCCGTCCACCCCCGCTTCGCCGAGGCGCTGCACGCGCTCGGCCTCGGGGACCTGACCGCCGAGGTCCGCCGCTTCCCGGAGGCCACCCGCACCGCCGCCGAGGCCGCCGCCGCGATCGGGTGCGAGCTGAGCCAGATCTGCAAATCGCTGATCTTCGCCGCCGACGGGGTGCCCGTGCTGGTCCTCATGGACGGCGCCTCCCGTGTCGACGTGGAGCGGGTCCGCGAGGAACTCGGCGCCCAGAAGGTGACGCGGGCCAAGGCCGACGTCGTACGGGAGACGACCGGGTACGCCATCGGGGGCGTGCCGCCCTTCGGGCACCGGGAGCGGACCCGGGTGCTCGCCGACCGTTCCCTGCTCGCCCACGAGGTCGTCTGGGCCGCCGCCGGCACCCCGTACTCCGTCTTCCCGATGGAGCCCAAGGAGCTCGTCGCCACCGCCGGCGCCACCCTCGTGGACGTGCGCGAGCGCTCCGAGTGACGCCGCTGGTCACCGAAGCCGTCCTGCTCGCCGCCGTCACGCACGCCGCCTGGAACGCCATCGCCCACCGGATCACCGACAAGCTGACCGGCTTCGCGCTGATCTCCGGCGGCGGCATGCTCATCGGGCTGGCGCTGCTGCCGTTCACGGCGTTCCCGGAGGCCGGCGCGTGGCCGTACCTGCTCCTCTCCGCCGCGATCCACATCGCGTACTACGCGCTGCTCATGCGGTCCTTCCGGCTCGGCGACTTCGGGCAGGCGTACCCGATCGCCCGCGGCAGCGCGCCGCTGCTGGTGACCGTCCTCGCCGCCGTCTTCGCCCACGAGGTGCCCGACGGCTGGGCCGCGGCCGGCATCGTGGTGTCCTGCGCGGGCCTGACCGGCGTGGCCCTGTGGGGGCTGCGCGGGCGCCTGCCCGACTGGGCGGCGATCGGCGCGGCCCTGGCGACCGGCGCGACCATCGCCGTGTACACGGTCGTCGACGGGCTCGGCGTACGCGCCTCCGGGTCCTCCCTCGGCTACATCGCCTGGCTGATGGCCGTGCAGGGCACGGTCCTCCCGGCGTACTTCCTGTGCCGCCACCGCGCCGGGGCCTGGCCGCTGCTGCGCCCGCACGTGCGGCTCGGGCTGCTCGGCGCGGTGCTGTCGGTCGCCGCGTACGCGCTGGTCCTGTGGGCGCAGACCCGCGCGGAGCTCGCCCCGATCGCCGCCCTGCGCGAGTCGTCGATCCTGGTCGGCGCCGCGATAGGCGCCCTCCTCTTCAAGGAGCGGTTCGGCGCGCCCCGGATCGCGGCGGCGGGCCTGCTCGTCGTCGGGATCGGGCTGATGCTGCACACGGGATGAGCGGTGTCAGCCGCGGGGACCGGGCGGACGGATGATGCGTGCGGCGCCCGCGAGGAGCACTCTGGAAGGAGGACTTCCGGAGGTGATCGTCATGATGCACACCGCAGTGGGATGGCATGTCGAGCTGGAGTTCATGGAGGACGACCAGCACACGCGGGCGGTCGCGATGGTGCGGCTCCCCGACGGCACCGAGGTCCGCGCGCACGGCCACGCCAGCCGCCACCGCGTGGACGCCCAGCAGCCGAGGGTCGGCGAAGAGGTCGCCGGTGCACGCGCGTTGAACGAGCTGGCGATGCAACTGCTCACCAAGGCGCACGACGAGATCGACGCCGCGTCGGGCAGGACGTCCCACCCGATCCACGTGTGACACCGGGCCGGAGCGGGCCGGGCGGGACCGTCAGCCGTCCGTGCCGAGCGACGTCCGCACCGCCCGCACCAGCGCCTGCGCCCGCGGGTCCGCCGTCACGGTCTTGCGGAAGCCGTTGGTGACGTAGCCGAAGGCGACGCCGGTCTCCGGGTCGGCGAAGCCGAGGGCGCCGCCGCGGCCCGGGTGGCCGAAGGAGCCGGGGGACAGGAACGGCGACGCGCTGCCGTGCAGCATGTAGCCGAGGCCGAAGCGGGTGCCGACGACCAGGACGCGGTCGGGGCCCGACGACTCCTCGGCGCGGGCCAGTTCCGTCGTCGCGGGGTCGAACAGCCGCGCCCGCCGGGTCACGTCGTCGACCTCGCCGATCAGCGCCGCGTAGAAGCGGGCCAGAGCGTCCGCCGTCGCGATGCCGTTGGTCGCCGGGAGGGCAGCCGCACGGTACGCGGGGTCGTTCTGGTCGGGGAACGGGGTGACGGCGGCGAAGGCGCGGCGGGTGAGGGAGCCCGGGTCCGTGTAGGCCTCGGTGACGGCGCGCTTGGGGCGCAGGCGCGGGCCGCTCCCCGACGGTTCGGCCTCGTCGAGGCGCCCGACCCGGCCCGCACGGCCCGCCGCCTCCTCCGCGCCCGGCAGGCCCAGCCACAGGTCCAGGCCCAGCGGGCGGGCGATCTCGTCCGCGAGCCACTCACCGGTGCTCCGCCCGCCCGTCACCCTGCGCACCAGCTCGTCGAGGAGCCAGCCGTAGGTGAGCGCGTGGTAGCCGTGGTCGGTGCCCGGCTCCCAGACGGGTGCCTGCGCGGCGACCGCCTCGGGGCCCCGCAGCGGGTCCAGGGCCTGGGCAGGGGTGAGCGGGTGATCGAGGACCGGCAGGCCCGCCCGGTGGTTCAGGACGTGCCGGACCAGTACGCGTTCCTTGCCGTGCGCCTTGAACTCGGGCCAGTACGCCGCCACCGGCGCGTCCAGGTCCAGCTGCCCGCGCTGGTGCAGCAGCAGCGGTACGGCGGCGGCGACGCCCTTCGTCGCCGAGCGCACCACCTGCGCGGTGCCCCGGCGCCACGGTTCCGTGCCGTCGACGTCCCTGGTGCCGCCCCACAGGTCGACGACCTTGCGCCCGTCCCGGTAGACGGCGACCGCCGCGCCCCGGTCCCCGAGTGCCGCGAAGTTCCGTGCGAACGCGTCCCTGACCGGCTCGAACCCCTCAGCCACCGTGCCCCGCACGTCCACGTCCGCGCTCACTTCTCCACCCGTCCCTTCGGATCGCCTGCGACAGTGGGTGCAACCGTCGCCGGGCGCCTGCGATTCCTCGCCCGCGCCGCCGGTAGTACCGGTGCCCGCGGAGCGCGGAGGGCTGATCTCACATGTGATATCCGGCCCGAAGGGCGTGAGGCGGGAAATGTGGGACATTGGACAGGGGTGGGGCGCACAGCTTTCGCACAGGTCACAGAGCGCAAGGGGCGATCCGATGTCGGTGGTCGAACAGCACGCACGAGCCCACATCCTGACCGACGCGGACCTCCCGGACTGGGACGACGGCGGGACGATACCCGTCGTACTGCGCTACGACCCCGACCACGACCCGCGGTCGGTGTGCGTGGCCCTGCCCGCACGGGGGCGGACTCCCGCCTCCCGCGAATGGACCTTCCCCCGTGCCCTGCTGGAGCAGGGGCTGCGCGCGCCCACCGGGACCGGCGACGTGCGGGTGTGGCCGTGCGGGCGGGTGCAGGCCGTGATCGAGTTCCACTCCCCGCAGGGCTGTTCGGTGGTGCAGTTCGAGACCAAGGCCGTCATGCGGTTCCTGCGCCGTACCTATACGGCGGTCGCGCAGCCGGTGGCCCACTGATCCACCGGCGCCTCGCCTCCGAGGGGCCGGTTCAGCCCGCGTTCTTCAGCAGCGCCGCGACGATCGGTCCCGCGCTCTCGCTGCCGTGGCCGCCCTGCTGGACGACGCCCGCCGCGGCCAGGTCGCCCTTGTACGCGGTGAACCAGCCGTTGGGCTTCTCCTGGTTGTCGACCTCCGCCGAGCCGGTCTTCGCCCCGGCGTCACCGCCCACCCCGGCCATGGGCTCCGCCGCGGTACCGGCGGCCGCCGTGTAGGACATCATCTCGCGCAGCTGCGCCAGCGTGGACGCCGACATGGTGCGGGAGGCGGTGGCGAGTTCGCGCCCGTCGGCCGACGGGGGGACCAGGTACGGCTGGTGGAAGGAGCCGGACTTCACGGTCGCCGCCACGGACGCCATGTTCAGCGGGTTCATCCGCACCCCGCCCTGACCGATGAGGGAGGCGGCCATCGGGGCGGCGCTCTGCACGGGCACCGAGCCGTCGAAGGTGGGTACGCCGACGGACCAGTTGTTCATGGACAGGCCGAACACCTCCTTCGCCTGCCTGGTCAGGTCGTCGTTCTTCAGCTCGGGGGCCTGGCTGATGAAGGCGGTGTTGCAGGAGCGGGCGAAGCTCGCCTTGAAGGTGCCGTCCTTGATCTCGAACTCGTCGTCGTTCTGGAACTTCCAGCCGCCGTAGCTGAAGTACTTCGGGCACGGGTGCTTCTCGTCCATCGACGCCAGGTTCTTCTCGATCAGCAACGAGGCGGTGACGACCTTCATCGTGGAGCCGGGCGCCAGCGAGCCCTGGAAGGCGGTGTTGAAACCGTGGCCGCCGTTGGCGACGGCGAGGATCTCGCCCGTGGAGGCGCGCATCAGCACCACCGACGCCCGCGCCTTGCCGGACACCTGCTGCTCGGCGGCGGCCTGCAGCGCCGGGTCCAAGGTGGTCTTCACGGTGCCGGGCGTGCCCTCGCTCAGCTCCAGCAGGGTCTTGTCGGAGGCCTTGGCCGCCTTGGACTCCTTGCCGCGGACCACGCGCAGTTCGATGCCCGGGGTGCCGCCGGCCTTCTCGCCGTACTTCTCGCGCAGGCCGTCCAGGACGGTGCCGAGCGAGGGGTACTCCGCGGCGGTGAGCTTTCCGCCGTCCCGGTCCAGCGCCTCGACCGGCGGGTCCCCGGCCTCGCCGGTGACCAGCTTGTCGCCGTCCTTCAGCTCCGGGTGGACGACGGCGGCGTGCCAGTCGACCAGGGGCCGGCCGTCGCCGGGGCCGCGTACGACGGTCAGCGCGCTGTCGTACGTCAGCGGCCTGCTCGTCTCCTCGTGGACGACGGTGGCCTTCACGGAGAACGGGACCTTGTCCCCGGCGGGGGTGCCCGGGGTGAGGGTGACGCCCTTGACGCGGGCGTCCTTGGTGTAGCCGGTGAGCAGCGCCTTCGCGGCCTCGGCGTCGTCGGTGGCGGCGGCCGCCCCGGCGACGTCGCCGTTCTGCCAGGCGGTCAGGAACCGCTGGGCCGTGGCGGTGACCTCGGCCGCCGTCAGCGGGCCGGACTTCACCTTCTCCCCGGCCGCCGCGGACGTGGTCCGCCCGCCGTCCTCGCCGCCGTACATGGCGTAGGCGCCGAATCCGGCGCCGGCCACGACCACGGCGGCGACACTGCCGATCACGGCGGGTCTCGTACTGCGCCGCTCGGCGGCGGCCCTTCTGCTGCCCACTGCGTCCCGTTCCTTCGCGCTGCCCTGTCGGTGGTCCCCGCCGTCGGTGACGCGCTGCCGCGCGCCCGCCCCGACGGCGACCACCCTAGGGCGTCCGGGCGGGTCCTACCGGCCGGGTTCAGCCACCGGCGCGCAGCACGTCCGCGACGATCGGGCCGGCCGCGTCACCGCCGTGGCCGGCTCCCTCGGCCATGGCCGCCGCCGCGAGGTCGTCGCGGAAGCCGGTGAACCAGCTGTCGGACGTGGTCTGCCCGTCGACCTCCGCCGACCCCGTCTTGGCGCCGATGTCGCCGCCGAGCCCGGACATGGCCGCGGCGCCGGTGCCCTGCGTGGCGGTGAGCCGCATCATCTGCTTGAGCTGGTCGGCGGTGCTCCGCGGCAGGCCCTTGGCGGTGGCCAGCTGCCGCCCGTCCAGGTCGGGGGAGACCAGGTACGGCTGGCGGAACTCGCCGGTGATGGCGGTCGCCGTCACCGACGCCATGTTCAGGGGGTTCATCTGGACCTTGCCCTGACCGATGGCGTTGGCCGCGCGGTCCGGGCCGCTCACGGCGGGGACGCTGCCGTCGAAGGAGACGATGCCGGTCTGCCAGTCGTCCCGGCCCAGCCCGAAGCGCTCCTCGGCCTCCGTCGTCAGCGAGGCGTCGGTGACCTCGTCGATGAGCTTGATGAAGCCCGTGTTGCAGGAGCGCATGAAGGTGTTGGCGAGCGTGGCGCCCTCGTTGGGCTCCATGCCGGTGAGGTTCTTGAAGGTCTGGCCCTTCCAGATCGCCGTGTCCGGGCAGGGCGCCGGTCCGTTCATCGAGGTCACGCCGTTGTCGATGAGCATCGCCGCGGTGATGATCTTCATGGTGGAGCCGGGGGCGACCCGCCCCTGGAACGCCGCGTTGAAGCCGTCCGCCCGGTTGTTGGCCACGGCCAGCACCTCGCCGGTGCTCGGCTTGACCGCGACCACGGACGACTCGCCGAACCGCTTCACGGCCTTCTCGGCCGCCGCCTGGACGCTCGCGCTGAGCGTCGTCTCCAGCTTGCCGGGCTCGCCCTCGGCGAGGGTCAGCAGCGGAGTGTCGGGGGAGTCGGCGGCCGTGTGCCGCACCACCAGCTCGACACCGGGGGTGCCGCCCGCCTTGGCGCCGTACTTCTCCCGCAGGGTGGCCAGCACCGGACCGAGCGAGGGGTACTTCTCCTTGGTCAGCACGGTGCCGTTGCGGCCGACCGCCTGGATCTGCGGGGTCTCCGACTCCGCGGTGACCAGGGTGTCGCCGTCCTTCAGCCGCGGATGGACGACGGACGGCTTCCAGTCCACCAGCGCCCGCCCGGTGGTCTCCCCGCGCACCACCGTCAGCTCGCTCTGGTACGACAGCGGCTTGGTCACCCCCTCGTACGACACCTTCGCCTTCACCGTGAACGGCACGCTGGTGCCGGTCGCCGTGCCGGGCGTGACGTCCACGTCGGTGATGTGTGCCGCCTCGCCGTACGCCGTGAGCAGCGTCCCTGCCGCCGAGGCGTTGTTCGTGTACGACGCCGCCGTCGTCGCGTCGCCCTTCTCCCAGGCCGTGAAGAACTTCTCGGTCGTCTCCCCGACCTCGTCACCGTCGGGCGGCCCGCTCTTCTTCGCGGTACCGGCGCTCCCCGAGCCGCCCCCGCCGTCCAGCGCCGACACGATGTTGTAGGCGCCGTACCCGGCCCCGCCCACCATCACGGCGAACACGCCGCCTATGACGGCGACCTTCACCCCCCTGCCCATCGGCAGTCCCCTCCCAAATCCCCGTCAGACCTTCCACCCGCATTATTGAACGCGTTCAGAAGCAGTTGTGGGTTGCACTCTATGCGCAGGGGGAGCCCAGCGGTACGGATGTTTCCGTTTGGTGGCCCAAAGGAGACCCGTGAGGACGGGACGGTCGAGTGAGCCGTCTTTGAGCGCCCCCTTCGCACGGCGGCGGCCCGGGGAGTGCCGCGGGACGACAGGCAGCGGCCCCGGCTAGACCCACGTGTCCAGCCACATCCGCGCGCGCCAGTCCTCCATCGGGATCGCCGTGCCCGTGTAGATGGGCCAGAAGTAGATGAAGTTCCAGGCGATCAGCAGCACCAGCACGCCCGCGCCCGTCGCCCCCGCGACCCGCCGGGCGTCACCGCAGCCCGGCCGGCCGATGATCGCCCCCAGCAGCATCGCCACCGCCAGGCACAGGAACGGTACGAAGACGACCGCGTAGAAGACGAAGATCGTGCGCTCCTGGTACAGGAACCACGGCAGATAGCCGGCCGCGACGCCGCAGGCGACGGCGCCCGCCCGCCAGTCCCGGCGGAAGACCCAGCGCCACAGCACGTACAGCAGCGCGAAGCAGCCCAGCCACCACAGCAGCGGCGTGCCCAGCGCCAGCACCTCGCGGGCGCACTTCTCGCCCGCGTCGGCCGGGCAGCCGTCCGAGCCCGGTGAGGGCGACTCGTAGAAGTAGGAGACCGGGCGGCCCATCACGACCCAGCTCCACGGATTGGACTGGTACGTGTGCGGCGACGTCAGGTGGGTGTGGAACTCCAGCACCTGCGTCTCGTAGTGCCACAGGCTGCGCCACCAGTCCGGGAAGAGCCACGACCAGGAGCTGTTCTCGCCGTCGGTCGCCGCCCAGTCGCGGTAGTAGCCCCCGGTGCCGCCGGACGGGGAGAGGATCCAGCCCAGCCAGGACAGCAGGTAGGTGCCGAGCGCCACCGGCACGGTCGACAGGAACGCCCAGCCCAGGTCGTACCTGAGGACCGACAGGTGCGGCCGGTGGGCGCCCGCGACCCGGCGGGTGCCGACGTCCCACAGCACGGCCATCACGCAGAACGCGGCCATGATGTAGAGGCCGTTCCACTTGGTGGCCGCGGCCAGACCCAGCATCAGCCCCGCCGCCAGCCGCCACGGCCGCCACCCGAACCGGAACGTCTCCGCGAGGCCCGCGTCCGGGCGGACCCGGCCGTCGGCGTCCACGGGCAGCGCGGCGGCGAGTCTCCCGCGGGCCCAGTCGCGGTCGGCGACCAGGCACCCGAAGGCCGCCAGCACGAAGAACATCAGCACGCTGTCCAGCAGCGCGGTGCGGCTCATCACGAAGTGCAGCCCGTCCACCGCCATCAGCGCGCCCGCCAGGCACCCGAGGAAGGTCGAGCGGAACAGGCGCCGGCCGATCCGGCACAGCAGCAGCACCGAGAGGGTGCCGAGCAGCGCCGTCATGAAGCGCCAGCCGAACGGGTCGAAGCCGAACAGCAGCTCGCCGAGACCGATGACGTACTTGCCGACCGGCGGATGCACGACGTACGCCGCGTCCGCGGGGATCGGGACGTCGCCGCCGGAGTTCAGGATCAGGTCGTTGGCGTTCTTGTCCCAGTTGACCTCGAAACCGCGGTGGATCAGCGCCCACGCGTCCTTGGCGTAGTACGTCTCGTCGAATATCACCGCCTTCGGGCTGCCCAGGTTCCAGAACCGCAGCACCCCCGCGAACAGCGCCACCAGCAGCGGCCCGCCCCACGCCGACCAGCGCACGAACCGCTCGGCGCGCGTCTTCGACAGCCCGAGGAAGACCCACAGACGCGGCCCCGGACGCGTGTACGGGGGCACCAGCCGGTCGCGGACGTCGTCGGCCGCGGGCGGTGCCGGGTAGCCGAAGCGGCGCAGCCGCTGCTGCCAGGCCGGCCGCTGCTCGTGCGGGGCCTGGTCCTGCCGGGTGTCCGTGGAGGACGCGGTACTGGTCACCGCGCCATCGTAGGGAACCGTGCTGTGCACGTCCCGCGCATGCCCCGGACCGGTCCCGACGCGTTGCTGGGAGGATGGGGACGTGACTGGAACCCTTGTACTGGCGGGCACCCCCATCGGCGACGTGCGCGACGCGCCGCCCCGGCTCGCCGAGGAACTGGCCGGAGCCGACGTCGTCGCCGCCGAGGACACCCGGCGGCTGCGCCGGCTCACCCAGGCGCTCGGCGTCACCCCGCGCGGGCGTGTCGTGTCGTACTTCGAGGGCAACGAGTCCGCCCGCACCCCGGAGCTGGTCGAGGAGCTGGCGGGCGGCGCGCGCGTGCTGCTGGTGACCGACGCCGGGATGCCGTCCGTGTCCGACCCCGGCTACCGGCTGGTCGCCGCCGCCGTCGAGCGGGACGTCCGGGTCACCGCCGTGCCCGGTCCGTCCGCCGTGCTCACCGCGCTCGCCCTGTCCGGGCTGCCCGTCGACCGGTTCTGCTTCGAGGGCTTCCTGCCCCGCAAGGCCGGCGAACGGCGCGCGCGGCTGCGCGAGGCCGCCGCGGAACGCCGGACCCTCGTGTACTTCGAGGCCCCGCACCGCCTCGACGACACGCTCGCCGACATGGCCGAGGCGTTCGGCGAGGGACGGCGGGCCGCCGTCTGCCGGGAGCTGACCAAGACCTACGAGGAGGTCAGGCGCGGCGCGCTGGGCGAGCTGGCCGCGTGGGCCGCCGAAGGGGTGCGCGGCGAGATCACCGTCGTCGTCGAGGGCGCCCCGGACCTGGGCCCCGAGGAGGTCGACGCGGCGGAACTGGTGCGCCGGGTCCGCGTGCGCGAGGAGGCGGGGGAGCGGCGCAAGGAGGCCATCGCGGCGGTCGCCGCGCAGGCGGGCCTGCCCAAGCGCGAGGTGTTCGACGCGGTGGTGGCGGCGAAGAACGCGGGGGCGTGATCCGGCCGCGCTTGACCCGGCCCTGACCTTGCGGGCACTTCCGTCAAGGGCAGCCCAAATCGGCTCAAACACTCGGCACTGCCTGGTGCTTTCCGGCTGGTGGAGGAGTCCACTGGTGGCAGGAAGGCGAACGGACCGAAGGAGCCGGGATGAGCACGAACGAGAGCGCGGCACGGACCGGAACAGCCTCCGGAGCCACTGACGTCGTCCACGAGTCCTACTCGTTCGCCTGCATGCGCTGCGGGCACGGCTGGGAGCAGTCGTTCGAGATCGAGCACCACAGGGACGCCGAGGGCCACGAGTTCGTGCTCTACGTCGCCGACGGCCGCGTCGTGCCTTCCCCGCTGACCCGGCCGACCTGCGCCAACTGCGACAACCACGTCGTGCGGATCATGCGGCCGGGGCGGGTCGCCTCGGTGCGCGGCGTCTCCCACGGCTTCCACCGGGTGCCGCCCGCCGGGCCCCTGGAGGTGCCCCAGGTGCCGGCCGGCCAGGTGGTGCCCGAGGCGCCGGGGCCGGGCGCGCCGGGCCTGACCGCCGGACGCGGGCACCGGCACCTGAGCGGCCTCCTGCACTCCCTGCACCTCCACCGCAGGGCGAGCTGACCCCACCGGGACCCGGCCGGGGCTTTCGTAGGATCGGAGGCATGCCTTCGAACGCCTCCGGCCGCACCGACAAGAACGACGCGCCGCCGCTGCCCGAGCCCCTGCGGGTCCCGGTCGCCGACTCCCACACCCACCTCGACATGCAGTCGGGCACGGTGGCGGAAGGCCTCGCCAAGGCCGCGTCGGCCGGCGTCACGACCGTCGTCCAGGTCGGCTGCGACCTCGCCGGCTCCCGCTGGGCGGCCGAGACGGCGGCGGCCCACGACGCCGTCCACGCCACGGTCGCCCTGCACCCCAACGAGGCGCCGCGCATCGTCCACGGCGATCCCGACGGCTGGTCGCGGCAGGGAGCGCGCGGGCCCGGCGGGGACGCCGCGCTCGACGAGGCGCTCGCCGAGATCGACCGGCTGGCGGCACTTCCGCAGGTCAAGGGCGTCGGAGAGACGGGACTGGACTACTTCCGCACCGGCCCCGAGGGCAAGGAGGCGCAGGAGCGGTCCTTCCGCGCCCACATCGAGATCGCCAAGCGGCACGGCAAGACCCTGGTCATCCACGACCGCGACGCCCACGCCGACGTCCTGCGCGTCCTCAAGGAGGAGGGCGCCCCCGAGCGCACCGTCTTCCACTGCTACTCCGGCGACGCGGAGATGGCCGAGGTCTGCGCGAGCGCCGGCTACTACATGTCCTTCGCCGGGAACGTCACCTTCAAGAACGCCCAGAACCTCCGCGACGCCCTCGCCGTCGCCCCGGCGGGCCTGGTCCTCGTGGAGACCGACGCGCCGTTCCTGACGCCGGTGCCCTACCGGGGCCGGCCGAACGCCCCCTACCTGATCCCGGTCACGGTGCGTGCCATGGCCGCCGTGCGGGGCGTCGACGAGGACACGCTGGCGACCGCGCTGGCCGCGAACACCGCGCGCGCCTTCGGGTACTGAGGCGGGGCGCACCCGTTCGCCACGCTGAGTACCCGTCCGGCTTTGGAGAGTGACGAACGCTCCGCTAGGTTCTGGGAGCCCGATCCGGACCCCTGGAGCGTGTCGGCGTGAGCGGAACGCAGTTCAAGACCTACGAGACCGGGGCGCCGTACGACGTCCACAGCGCGCCGACCCTGCCGTACGGCGACGCCTACCGTCCCCCGCTGCCCCGGCAGGGCACCCGCCCGGTGCCGGTGCCCGCCCCCGCCCCCGACGGCGGCCGGGCCGCACGCCGGCGCCGGGAACGCCGGCCCGCACCCGCCGACGGCTCCCTGCGCCGCCTGGTGCCGCGCGCCCTGGTCGTGGCGTTCCTCGCGGGCGGCACCACCGCCTTCGTCGCCAAGGACAAGGCGGTCGAGCTGACCGTCGACGGCACCCCGCGCACGCTGCACACCTTCGCCGACGACGTCACCGAACTGCTCGCCGAGGAAGGCGTCCACGTGGGCGCCCACGACGTGATCACACCCGCCCCCGGCACCGGCCTGACCAGCGGCGAGGAGGTCACCGTCCGCCACGGACGCCCCGTCCTGCTCACCCTCGACGGCCGCCGCCGCCAGGTGTGGACGACCGCGGAGACGGTGGAGGGGGCGCTGCGGGAACTCGGCGTACGCACCCAGGGCGCGTACCTGTCCGCCCCCGCCTCCCGGCGCATCGGACGCGAGGGACTCGCCCTGGACGTGCGCACCGAGCGCGTGGTGACCGTCATGGCGGACGGCCGGGCCCGCACCGTCCGCACCAACGCCGCCACCGTGCGCGAGGCCGTCGAGCAGGCCGGGTTCACACTGCGCGGCGAGGACACCACCTCGGTCCCGGGCACCGGCTTCCCCCGCGACGGGCAGACCGTCACCGTGCTGCGGATCACCGGCTCCCAGGAGGTCCGCGAGGACCCGGTCCCCTTCGCCGAGCGACGGACCGAGGACCCGACCCTCTACCGGGGCACCGAGGTCGTCCAGCAGGCCGGACGGCCCGGCCTGCGGCGGACCACCTACGCCCTGCGCACCGTCAACGGGGTCCGGCAGAAACCGCGCGAGCTGCGCACCGAGCTGGTGCGCGCACCCCGCCCGCAGATCGTCCGGGTCGGCACCCGCGCCCGTCCCGCGTCCGTTCGGGGCGCCGACCACCTGAACTGGCAGGCCCTCGCCGCCTGCGAGTCGGGCGGCCGCCCGCACGCCGTCGACCCCTCGGGGACGTACGGGGGCCTCTACCAGTTCGACGCCGACACGTGGCACAGCCTCGGCGGCGAGGGGCGCCCCGAGGAGGCGACGCCCGCCGAGCAGACGTACCGGGCGAAGAAGCTGTACGTGCGCAGCGGCAGCAGCCCGTGGCCGCACTGCGGGGCCCGCCTGCAGGACTGACCGTCCCCGGGCAGCCCCCGCCGCTCGGGGCGGACGGCCCCCCTCCCGCCCCCGGCTACCCTTGCGGGGTGAGCAGCCCCACCCCCGACGCCCTCCTGGGTCCCGCCGACGTCCGCGAACTCGCGGCGGCCCTCGGTGTGCGCCCCACCAAGCAGCGCGGCCAGAACTTCGTCATCGACGCGAACACGGTCCGCCGTATCGTCCGCACCGCCGAGGTACGCCCCGACGACGTGGTGGTCGAGGTGGGACCGGGTCTCGGCTCGCTCACCCTGGCCCTGCTGGAGGCGGCCGACCGGGTCACCGCCGTCGAGATCGACGACGTCCTGGCCGCCGCCCTGCCCGCCACCGTCGCCGCCCGCATGCCCGAGCGCGCCGACCGGTTCGCGCTCGTCCACTCCGACGCCATGCAGGTGACCGAGCTGCCGGGCCCCGCGCCCACCGCGCTGGTCGCGAACCTGCCGTACAACGTGGCCGTGCCCGTCCTCCTCCACATGCTGGAGACCTTCCCGGGCATCGAGCGGACCCTCGTCATGGTCCAGGCGGAGGTCGCCGACCGTCTCGCCGCCGGACCCGGCTCGAAGGTGTACGGCGTCCCCTCCGTGAAGGCCAACTGGTACGCCGAGGTCAAGCGGGCCGGCTCCATCGGCCGCAACGTCTTCTGGCCCGCGCCGAACGTCGACAGCGGCCTGGTGTCACTCGTCCGGCGGACCGAGCCGCTGAAGACCACCGCGTCCCGGCGCGAGGTGTTCGCCGTCGTCGACGCCGCGTTCGCCCAGCGCCGCAAGACGCTGCGGGCCGCCCTCTCCGGATGGGCGGGGTCCGCAGCCGCCGCCGAGGCCGCCCTCGTCGCCGCGGGCGTGTCGCCGCAGGCGCGCGGAGAGGCGCTGACCGTGGAAGAGTTCGCGCGTATCGCCGAACACAAGGAGTGACGAGCAAGTGAGCGTGACGGTCCGCGTCCCCGCCAAGGTCAACGTCCAGCTCGCGGTAGGCGCCGCCCGCCCCGACGGCTTCCACGACCTGGCCAACGTCTTCCTCGCGGTCTCCCTGTACGACGAGGTCACCGCCACCCCCGCCGGTGAACTCCGCGTCACCTGCGAGGGCCCGGACGCCGGCCAGGTCCCCCTGGACCGCACCAACCTGGCGGCCCGCGCGGCACTCGCCCTCGCCGAGCGGTACGGCCGCGCCCCCGACGTCCACCTGCACATCGCCAAGGACATCCCGGTCGCCGGCGGCATGGCGGGCGGCAGCGCGGACTGCGCGGGTGCCCTGGTCGCCTGCGACGCCCTGTGGGGCACCGGCGCCTCGCGCGACGAGCTGCTGGAGATCTGCGCCGAGCTGGGCAGCGACGTGCCGTTCAGCCTGGTCGGCGGGGCGGCGCTGGGCACCGGGCGGGGAGAGAAGCTGGCGGAGCTGGAGGTCGGCGGCGACTTCCACTGGGTGTTCGCACTGGCCGCGCGGGGGCTGTCGACCCCGGCCGTCTTCCGCGAGTTCGACCGGCTGGGGGAGGGCCTGGACATTCCGGAGCCGGTCGCCGACCAGGCGGTCGTCGACGCCCTGGCCAAGGGCGACCCGGCCGCGCTCGCCGTGGCCGTCTCCAACGACCTCCAGCCGGCCGCGCTCTCCCTCTTCCCGGAACTGGGCGACACCCTCGCGGCAGGGCGGGCGGCGGGGGCGCTGGCGGCCATCGTCTCGGGCTCGGGGCCGACGACGGCCTTCCTCGCCCCCGACGCCGGGTCGGCCTCCGACATTGCGGGCGTGCTGCGGGCGTCGGGGACGTGCCGGGACGTGCGGACCGCGGTGGGGGCGGCGGCGGGGGCGACGGTGGTCTGAGAGTCAGAGGTTGTCGATGGCAGTCAGGTCGATGTCGATGACGTAGGGCTTTTCGACCTTGATCTGGTCACGGTGCATGCCCATGTGCACATAAGCCTTGGTCATCGGGTCGAGTTCGTAGACATGGATGACCGGCCTGCCGTCCGTACCGCCCTGCTCGACGCGCCAGAAGTTCGGGATGCCGGCGGCAGCGTACTTCTGGGGTTTGGTCGTGCGGTCGCGGGACTCGGAGTCCGGGGAGACGACCTCGACGGCAAGGAGAACGTCTTCAGCCAGGTAGCTCGTCTGGGTCGGCCCGGTGACCGCCTCGGCACGGACGATGCTCACGTCGGGCTCCGGACCGTTGCGCCGGTCGAGGATGGTGGTCATCTCCCGGCTGACCTTGAACTCGGCGGGCAATCCTGCGCGCAGCCCCCAGACCAGCAGGTCGATCACATTCGCGTGGAAACGGCGCTGCGGACTCACGAAAACCAGACTCCCGTCGATCAGCTCGGTGTGCGGCGGGAGATTCGGCAGCGTGAACAGGTCGTCCACGGTGTATCCGGCCGGCGGCGGCACCGGCCACGAGACGTGGTGCTCTACGGACTCGGCGGTCATGGTTCCTCCCATGGACGGGATCCTGCTGCCTGCTCCCCACCGTAGCCGGACGGTCCGACACACGTCACCACAAAGAGTGACCACCCCCGCCCGCGTCCCCCCACCCCCCGGAGGGCCTACGCTTGAAGGCTGATCGATCCCCCAGGCAGGAGAGAAATGGCCGTCAACCTGGTCAATGTCGAGAACGTCAGCAAGGTGTACGGCACCCGTGCACTCCTCGACGGCGTGTCCCTCGGCGTCTCCGAAGGGGACCGCATCGGTGTCGTCGGCCGCAACGGCGACGGCAAGACGACCATGATCCGGATGCTGGCCAGGCTGGAGGAGCCCGACACCGGACGCGTCACCCACTCCGGCGGACTGCGCCTCGGCGTGCTCACCCAGCACGACTCGCTGGACCCCGAGGCGACCGTCCGCCACGAGGTCATCGGCGACATGGCCGACCACGAGTGGGCGGGCGACGCCAAGGTCCGCGACGTGCTGACCGGGCTGTTCGGCGGGCTGGACATGCCGGGGTTCCCGCAGGGGCTGGACACCGTCATCGGTCCGCTCTCCGGTGGTGAGCGGCGCCGGATCGCGCTGGCCAAGCTGCTCATCGAGGAACAGGACCTGATCGTCCTCGACGAGCCCACCAACCACCTCGACGTCGAGGGCATCGCCTGGCTCGCCAAGCACCTGCGCGAGCGGCGCTCGGCACTCGTGTGCGTGACGCACGACCGGTGGTTCCTGGACCAGGTCTGCACCCGCATGTGGGACGTGCAGCGCGGCGACGTCTACGAGTACGAGGGCGGCTACTCCGACTACGTCTTCGCCCGCGCCGAACGCGAGCGCATCGCCGCCACCGAGGAGACCAAGCGGCAGAACCTCGTCCGCAAGGAGCTGGCCTGGCTGCGGCGCGGGGCGCCCGCCCGCACCTCCAAGCCGCGCTTCCGCGTCGAGGCCGCCAACGAGCTGATCGCCGACGTGCCGCCGCCCCGGGACAGCAGCGAGCTGATGAAGTTCGCCTCGTCGCGGCTCGGCAAGACCGTGTTCGACCTGGAGGACGTGACCGTCCAGGCCGGTCCCAAGGTGCTGCTCAAGCACGTCACCTGGCAGCTCGGCCCCGGCGACCGCATCGGCCTGGTCGGTGTCAACGGCGCCGGCAAGACGTCCCTGCTGCGGGCCATGGCCCAGGCCGCCCGCAGCGAGGGCGAGGAGCAGCCGGCGGGCGGGCAGGTGCGCGTCGGCAAGACCGTCAAGCTGGCGTACCTCTCCCAGGAGGTCGCCGAGCTGGACCCGACCTGGCGGGTGCTGGAGGCCGTGCAGCGCGTGCGCGAGCGCGTCGACCTGGGCAAGGGCCGGGAGATGACCGCCGGGCAGCTGTGCGAGACCTTCGGCTTCGGCAAGGAGAAGCAGTGGACGCCGGTCGGGGACCTCTCCGGCGGTGAGCGGCGGCGGCTGCAGCTGCTGCGGCTCCTCATGGACGAGCCCAACGTCCTCTTCCTCGACGAGCCCACCAACGACCTCGACATCGAGACCCTGACCCAGCTCGAGGACGTCCTCGACGGCTGGCCCGGGTCGATGATCGTCATCTCCCACGACCGCTTCTTCATCGAGCGGACCACCGACCGGGTCTTCGCCCTCCTCGGCGACGGCGCCCTGCGGATGCTGCCGCGCGGCATCGACGAGTACCTGGAGCGCCGGAAGCGGATGGAGGAGGCCGCCGCGTCGAGCGCTCCGGCCGTGGCGGCCAAGCCCGCCGCCGCCGTGCCCGAGAAGAGCGCCGCCGACGTGCGCGCCGCGAAGAAGGAGCTCCAGAAGATCGAGCGGCAGCTGGACAAGGTCTCCGAGAAGGAGACCAAGCTGCACGCACGGATCGCCGAGAACGCCACCGACTTCGCGAAGGTGGCCGAACTCGACGCCGAGCTGCGGGAACTGGCCGGTCAGCGCGAGGAGCTGGAAATGCGCTGGCTGGAACTCGCCGAGGACGCCTGACGCCCTGCGCGCAGGGGGCGCGCGTGGCGTGAAGAGGGCGTGAAGGCGCGTAACAGAGGCATCACGGGCCGGTCCTCCCTTGGGAACAGGGGCGGACGCGGCCCGGTGTGCCCTTCGGCCCGGGTGATAGAAATGCCGTCTGAGAACTGTCTGAACGACTGCCGTGAAACGACTCCGAGGCCAGCGCGTACCTCGGGACGTGGCTAAAAATCAGTGAGTCATAAGGGGGAACGCGCTGATGAGCCAGCCGCCCAACCAGCCGCCGCAGGGTGGCTTCGGAGCACCGCAGGACCCACCGCCGGGAGGCTTCGGGGCACCGACCCCGCCGCCCCCGCAGGGGCAGCCGCAGCCGGGGTACGGATACCCGCAGCAGCCGCCCGGCCAGCCGGGACCGTACGGGCAGCCGGGGCAGCCGGGTCCCTACGGCCAGCCCGGACCGTACAATTCCGGCCCGTACGGCCAGCCGCAGCAGCCCGGCCCGTACGGGCAGCCCGGGCAGCCCGGTCAGCCGGGGTACGGCTACCCGCAGGCGCAGTTCCCGGGCGCGCCCGGCACCCCGCCGCCCGGCGGCTCCGGCTCCCGCAACCCGTTCAAGGGCAAGCCGGCCCTGGCGGTCGGCGCCGCGGTCGCCGCCCTGCTCGTCATCGGCGGCGGCGTGTGGGCGGTCACCGCGGCCGGCGGTGACGACAAGGACAAGAAGCCCGTCGCCGGCAAGAGCGACGACCCCAAGCCCTCCGGCTCCGGTGGCGGCGCCCCGGTCAACCCCGGTGACGGCAGCGGCGACGGCGGCGAGGACCCCGAGAACCTCAACGAGGGCCGCCAGGCCGGCGAGTCCAAGGTGCTCTGGTACAAGGAGGCGCCCGACGCGCCCGGTTCCGGCGCCGACGCCGAGGGCATGTGGGTCACCGACAAGGCCGCGGTGAAGGCGGCGTACAAGCAGGTCTTCGCCTGGAACGTCGGCGACGGCAAGCCCAGCTGGGACCCGATCACCTTCCCCGAGAAGATCTGCGCGGTCACCCCGGAGAAGACGGCCGACGACAAGATCGTCGTCGCCTACATGAGCGGCTCCAGCGACCGCGCGAAGTGCAACAAGCTCCAGGAGATCGACCTCGCCACCGGCCAGAAGGGCTGGTCGGAGGAGGTCGGGGACGGCGAGCTGTTCGACTCCACGCTCTCCGTGGAGCTCACCGTCAGCGGCAGCACCCTGATGGTCGGCCGCTCCCAGTCCGGCACCGCCTACGACGTCACCAGCGGCAAGAAGCTGTACGACAAGAAGAAGTACGGCGACGCCTGCTTCCCCGCCGGTTTCGCGGGCAGCGCGAACAAGCTGGTCCAGGTCGCCTCCTGCGGCGCCGGCGGCAACAACGCGCACGACGAGCTCCAGGGTCTCGACCCGAAGACCGGCAAGGTCCTGTGGACCTACGCCTACGAGAAGGGCTGGCGGGTCGCCCGCGCCTACTCCGTCGACCCGCTGGTCGTCTACGCCACCAACGAGGACAAGAAGGTCTGGAACATCTCCACCTTCACCTCCGCCGGCAAGGTCCAGGAACAGGTCGGCGTGGACGAGGACTTCGCCCCCGAATGCGGCTGGGCGATCCTCGAACGCGACCTGCAGGGCTGCGCGGGCGTCGCCGTCGGCGGCGGCACCCTCTACCTGCCGACCGAGGCCACCAGCGGCGCCAACGAGATCGTCGCCATCAACCTCACCACCGGCAAGGAGAAGTGGCGGACCAAGTCCCCCGCGGACGAGTCGATGATGCCGATGAAGGTCGAGGGCGACCAGCTCATCGCGTACGTCCAGCCCTCGTACGACGCGGGCGGCCAGGTCGTGTCGATCCCGACCGGCGGCAGCGACCACAAGCCGGCCAAGCTGCTGCAGAACCCGCAGGCCGTGGCGGACATCGAGAACAGTTTCTACTCCAAGGACATCGACTGGGTCGACGGGCGGTTCTACATCTCCAGCACCCGCCTGACCGGGAACGACGAAGCGAAGGAGAAGTTGATGCTCGCCTTCGGCAAGTGACCTTCTTCCTCCGCGCGTTCCGTCCTCCGTCCCCGCTCCCCGAGGTAATCACGTCATGACCCAGCCGCCGCCCCCGCCGCCCAACCAGCCCCCGCAGGGCGGCGGCTTCGGCCCGCCGCAGAACCAGCCGCCGCAGCAGCCGCCCACCCCGCCCGCGGGCGGCGGACCGAACCTCGGCAAGGCGCCCGAGCCGGGATACGGCTACCCGCAGACACCCCCGGCCGCCCCGCCGTCCGGGCCCGTGCCGCAGCCCGGGTACGGGTACCCGCAGACACCGCCGCAGCCGCAGCCCGGGTACGGCTATCCGGGTCAGCCGGGCCAGCCGGGGCCGTACGGGCAGCCGACGCCCGCGTACGGGCAGCCGGGACTGCCGGGTCAGCCCGGGTACGGCTATCAGCAGCCGACCATGCCGATGCAGCCCCAGCCCGGAGGGCCGGGCGGCGGCGGGCGGAGGATCAACGCGCAGATGGCGATCATCGTGTCGGCCGTCGTCGCGATCGCGCTGATCGTCGGCGGCGGTGTCTGGTACGCCAAGTCCTCCGACGACGGGGGCAAGGACGACACCGCGAGCTCGGGCGGCAAGGGCGGCACCGACGAGAAGGGCGGCTCCGGCGGCAAGTCCTCCGGCGGTGAGGAGAAGGTGCCCTCGGACCCGGCGTCCAAGGTGCTCTTCCAGGTCCCCGCACCCGCCGTCCCCAAGGACACCTCGAGCATCCCCACCACCGGTTCCTGGCTCACCGACAAGGTGTACGCCAAGACCGGCATCGCGGAGATCGTCGGCTACGACCGGGACAAGGGCAGCAAGGCCTGGACGATCGACCTGCCCGGCCCGGTGTGCGAGGCCAGCCACCGGATCACCGAGGACAACAAGACGGCGATCATCTACAAGCCCGCCATGCCGACCAAGGCCGAGCCGCAGTCCTGCACGGAGATCGCCGTGCTCGACCTGGCGGCGGGCAAGACCGCCTGGACCAAGCCCGTCGAAGCGGGCGGACGGCCGATGTCCCTGGACAACGTGACCCTGAGCGGCGGCACCGTCGCCGTCGGCAGCACCGACGGCGGCATCGCCTGGGACATCGCCACCGGTGACGAGCTGTGGTCCCCCAAGCCCACCGACACCTGCTACGACGCCGGCTACGGCGGTGGCGAGAAGCTGGTCGCGGTGCGCAAGTGCGGTTCGTACGATGCCCGGCAGCTGAACATCCAGACCATCGACCCGAAGAGCGGGAAGGTGATCTCCGAGTACAAGATGGCCAAGGGCATCGAGTACGCCGCCGTCGTCTCCACCGAACCGCTCGTCGTGGCCGCCGACATCGGCGACTCCGCCGGGGACGGAAGCGGCATCTCGGACTTCTTCTCCATCGACAACAAGACCGGCAAGCTCCTGAACCGCATCTCCGCGCCGGGTGACGAGTTCGGCGCCAGCTGCGAGTCGATCACCGAGGTCGAGGACTGCCGCGGTCTGGCGGTCGGCAACAACCGGCTCTACATCGCGACCGAGGAGCACGAGAGCGGCGGCGAGTCCTACAGCCGCACCAACGAGGTCGTCGCCTTCGACCTGACCACCGGCAAGCAGACCGGCGAGCGCGCCGACGCCGGCGACGGCTACACCATCACCCCGCTGCGCATGGACGGCGGCAACGTGATCGCGTACAAGCGCCCTCCGTACGACAAGGGCGGCCAGGTCGTGAGCATCGACGGCGGGACGTTCAAGCAGACCACGCTGATGGAGAACCCGGCGACCGAGGCGGTGCGGAACGTGGAGGCCCGGATGTCGCCGGACTACTCCGAGATCCGGTACTCGCAGGGCCACCTGTACATGTCGCAGGTGTACGCGAGCGAGCCGAGCAGCGCGGACGACAAGGAGTACCTGGCGATCGCGTTCGGCACGAGCGGCTGAGACGCGCGGCGCCGTGGTCCGTGACGGCCCCGTCCCCTTGCTTGGGGGGCGGGGCCGTGCCGCGTGGCGTGCCGCATGGATTTCGGTGATACGGGGGCGGTTCTTGCCGGTAGGGGCAGCGCGAGGGGGCGCTAGCGTGTAGCTTCCGGGGGACCGGGGAGGGTGACTGGGGGGTTGCTCGATGGGTGTACGGCTCATGGTGGTCGACGATCACCGATTGCTCGCCGAGGCGCTGGCCTCGGCGTTGAAGCTGCGGGGGCATCGTGTGCTGGCCGCGGCCGCGCCGGCGGCGGGGGCCGCGGAGCTGGTGATCAGCCGGGCGCCGGAGGTGTGCCTGCTGGGGACGGCGGCACCGGCCGAGCCGGGAGTCTTCGACCCGGTGGTGCGGATCAAGCGGGAGCGCCCGCAGGTGGCCGTGCTGGTACTGGGGCCCGTGCCGAACCCTCGCGGGATCGCGGCGGCGTTCGCGGCGGGGGCGTCGGGGTACGTGCGGCACGACGAGCGGATAGAGGGCGTCGAGCGGGCCATCATGAAGGCACGGGCCGGGGAGGCGGCGGTGGCGCCGGCGCTGTTGCAGGGGGCGTTCGGCGAGCTGCTGAACCCGGCGGCCCAGCCCGACGACGAGGGGCAGCGGCTGCTGCAGATGCTCACGCCGAGGGAGGTGGAGGTGCTGGTGCGGGTCGCGGACGGGGAGGACACCCGGCTGATCGCGGCGGGGATGGGCATCGCGCCGTCCACGGCCCGGACGCATGTGCAGCGGGTGCTGATGAAGCTGGGCGTGGGGTCGAGGCTGGAGGCGGCGGCGTTGGCGGCTCGGACGGGGCTGCTGGACCGGGCGGTCGCCTCCGGCGGTTGAGCGGGGTGCCTGCGGCGGTGGTGCGGGTGGGATGCCTGCGGCGCCTGTGCGGGTTCGGTGGGGGTGCGGGCGGCGCGGTGCGTGGTGGTGTGGGTCGGGGCCGCGCCGGGGGATGTCCGTCGTCGGAACGGCGCGGAATCGGTCGGCTACGGGGGTGGGCGGCGTTGACGCGCCAACCGCTGCGGGCGGACGCCCCCCCCGACACGTCCCCTTCCCGCCGTACGCACCCCCCGCGCCCACACCCGCGCCGGGGGCCCGTGAACGCCGGTCAGGGACACGGCGTTCACGGGACCGGCGTCACTTCTCGGAGGTCTCCTCCAGTGGCGGAGTCGGCGGAGCCGCGGGCCGCAGTTTCAGCCACGCCAGGAAGAACAGCCCCAGCACCAGCATCCCCAGCCCGGTCCAGAGGTTGATGTTCACTCCCTGCGCCTTGTCGATCTCGTCGTTGGACGCCACGAAACCCGCGATCGTCACGATGACGCCGTAGACCACGAACAGTCCGCCGATGATCCGCCGGATGTCGAACAGCCGCGCGGCGGTGATGGACTTGGTCTCCAGCTCGGAGACCTCGTCCTGGACGTTCTTGTCGGAGTAGGAATCGGACATGCTCTCTCAATCCTCCCGCGATCAGAACGAGAACGGGATGTAGCAGGCGGCGGCCAGCACGACCGCACCCCAGCCCAGCAGCGCCGGCTTGCGGTACCACGCGTCGTCACCCTTGGCGGGCGCCTCGGACATGCCGGGGGAGACGGTGCCGTAGACGAGGCCCTGGAGTTCCGCGGCCGGCTTGGGCGCGGTGAACAGGGACACGGCGACCATGACCACCGCGCCGGCCACGAAGCCCGCGATCGCGGAGACGAAGTTGGCGCCCTGGTCGGACGGGATGTCGATGATGCCCTGCTTGTAGATGACGAAGTAGTTCACCATCGCGGCCGTGGTGCCCGCGATCAGGCCCCAGAAGCCGGACTTCATGGACGCCCGCTTCCAGAACATGCCGATGATGAAGACCACGAACATCGGCACGTTGAAGAAGGAGAAGAGCGTCTGGAGGTAGCTCATGATGTTCGAGAACGACGAGGCCAGGAACGCCGTGCCGATGGAGGCGAGGACGCCGATCACGGTGATCAGGCGGCCGAAGCGGACGTAGTAGTCGTCCTCCCGGCCCTTCACGACGTAACGCGCCCAGACGTCGTTGGTGAAGACCGTGTTGAAGGAGGAGATGTTCGCCGCCATGCCCGCCATGAACGCGGCCAGGAGACCGGTGACCGCGATGCCGAGGACACCGTTGGGCAGCAGTTGCTGCATCAGGTACGGGATCGCGTCGTTGTACTGGAGGTCCGAGCCGGGCGTGCCGATCTTCGGGACGAGGACCGCGGCGACCAGGCCGGGGATCATGACGACGAAGACGATGAAGATCTTCGGGAAGGCGGCGATGAGCGGGGTGCGCTGGGCCGCCGAGAGGTTCTTCGCGGACAGGGCGCGCTGCACCTCGGCGAAGTTCGTCGTCCAGTAGCCGAAGGAGAGGACGAAGCCGAGGCCGAGGACGATGGTGAGCCAGTTGGCGCCCAGCGGGTTGTCGCTGCCGATGCCCGTGCCGCCCCAGGCGGTCATGAAGTCGCCGCCGCGGGACTGGGTGAGGGAGTCGGACAGGCCGTCCCAGCCGCCGACCTTCTTCAGGCCCAGGATCGTGATCGGGATGAGACCGGCCAGGATCACGAAGAACTGGAGGACCTCGTTGTAGATCGCCGAGGACAGGCCGCCGAGCGTGATGTACGCCAGGACGAAGAAGCCGGCGACGACGATGGCCACCCACTGGGGCCAGCCCAGCAGTGCCTCGACGACGATCGCGAGGGCGTAGAGGTTCACGCCGGCGATCAGGATGGCCGCGACGGCGAACAGGATCGAACTCAGCAGGTGTGAGGACCTGTCGAAGCGCAGCAGCAGGAACTCCGGGACCGAGCGGACCTTGGAGCCGTAGTAGAACGGCATCATCACCAGGCCCAGGAAGACCATGGCCGGGATGGCGCCGATCCAGTACCAGTGGGTCGTGTAGACACCGTACTGGGCGCTGTTGGCGGCCATGCCGAGGATCTCGGTGGCGCCCAGGTTGGCCGCGACGAAGGCGAGGCCGGTGACCCAGGCGGGCAGCGAACGGCCGGACAGGAAGAAGTCCAGGCTGGTCTTGACCGACCGGCGGGCGGCGAAGCCGATGCCGAGCACGGCCACGAAGTAGATCCCGAGGATCGTGTAGTCGAGCCAGTTGGTGGGGAGTCGAAGCTCCGCGGCTAGGTATGTGGGGGTATGCATACGAACTCGCTTCGTTGCGCGAACTGATCCGCAGCGGAACCTACGCCTCCGCGTTCAGGAATTGAACAGTTTTGGTGGTGTTCTTTGTTTGATTGTGATGATCCGCATGGCTGGTGGGTTGTGAAGTGTTATGTTTGATTGTGTTGGATGATTGGGTGTGGGTACGGAGGAGTGCGGCTGTGAAGAAGACCTCGACCCGGCTGGCCGACGGTCGCGAGCTCGTCTACTACGACCTGCACGACGACGCGGTGCGCGACGCCGTGGACCGGCGCCCGCTGGAGCGGACCGTCACCACCTCCGAGGTCCGCCGCGACCCGCTGCTCGGCGACTCGGTCGCCATCGCCTCGCACCGCCAGGGCCGCACCTACCACCCGCCCGCCGACCAGTGCCCGCTGTGCCCGTCGCACGGGGAGCGGCTGAGCGAGATCCCGGACTCGTCGTACGACGTGGTGGTCTTCGAGAACCGCTTCCCCTCGCTGGCCGGCGACTCCGGCCGCTGCGAGGTCGTCTGCTTCACCTCCGACCACAACGCCTCCTTCGCCGATCTGAGCGAGGAGCAGGCCCGGCTCGTACTCGACGCCTGGACCGATCGCACCTCGGAGCTGTCGCACCTGGCCTCCGTGGAGCAGGTGTTCTGTTTCGAGAACCGCGGTGCCGAGATCGGGGTGACGCTGGGTCACCCGCACGGCCAGATCTACGCCTACCCCTTCACCACGCCCCGCACCGCGCAGATGCTCCGTTCGCTCGCCGCGCACAAGGACGCGACCGGCGGCGAGAACCTCTTCGACGCCGTGCTGGAGGAGGAGCTGGCCGGTGAGCGGGTCGTCCTGGAGGGCGAGCACTGGGCGGCCTTCGTGCCGTACTCCGCGCACTGGCCGTACGAGGTGCACCTCTACCCCAAGCGGCGGGTGCCCGACCTGCTCGGCCTCGACGAGGCGGCCCGCGCGGAGTTCCCCCGCGTCTATCTGGAACTCTTGAGGCGCTTCGACCGGATCTTCGGGGAGGCCGAGCCCCCCACGCCGTACATCGCGGCCTGGCACCAGGCCCCGTTCGGACAGCTGGAGGACTTCGAGGGGGTGGCGCGGGACGACTTCGCGCTCCACCTGGAACTTTTCACTATCCGCCGTACGTCCGGCAAGCTGAAGTTCCTCGCGGGCTCCGAGTCCGGCATGGACGTGTTCATCAACGACGTGCCCCCGGAGCGCGCGGCCGAGCGACTGCGAGAGGTAGCGAGTTCATGAGCGGGAAGTACCTGGTGACGGGCGGGGCCGGCTATGTCGGCAGCGTGGTCGCCCAGCATCTGCTGGAGGCGGGCCACGAGGTCGTCGTCCTCGACAACCTGTCGACGGGCTTCCGGGAGGGCGTGCCGTCGGGTGCCACCTTCATCGAGGGGGACATCCGCGACGCGGCCAAGTGGCTGGACGCGTCGTACGACGGCGTGCTGCACTTCGCCGCCTTCTCCCAGGTCGGCGAGTCCGTCGTGAAGCCCGAGAAGTACTGGGACAACAACGTCGGCGGCACCATGGCCCTGCTGGAGGCCATGCGTACGGCGGGAGTGCGGCGCCTCGTCTTCTCCTCCACGGCCGCCACCTACGGCGAGCCGGAGCAGGTGCCGATCGTGGAGGCCGCCCCGACCAGGCCGACGAACCCGTACGGCGCCTCGAAGCTCGCCGTCGACCACATGATCAGCGGTGAGGCGGCGGCCCACGGGCTGGGCGCGGTGTCGCTGCGCTACTTCAACGTCGCGGGCGCGTACGGCGAGTACGGCGAGCGTCACGACCCCGAGTCCCACCTGATCCCCCTGGTCCTCCAGGTGGCGCAGGGCCGCCGCGACGCCATCTCCGTCTTCGGCGACGACTACCCGACGCCGGACGGCACCTGCGTGCGCGACTACATCCACGTCGCCGACCTGGCCGAGGCGCACCTGCTGGCGGTCGCGGCCGCAGTCCCGGGCGAGCACCTCATCTGCAACCTGGGCAACGGCAACGGCTTCTCCGTCCGCGAGGTCGTCGAGACCGTCCGCCGCGTGACCGGCCACCCGATCCCCGAGGTCGTGGCACCGCGCCGGGGCGGCGACCCGGCGGTCCTGGTGGCGTCGGCGGACACCGCGAAGGAGAAGCTGGGCTGGAACCCGTCCCGCGCGGACCTCGCGGGCATCGTGGCGGACGCGTGGGAGTTCGCGCAGCGGCGCGCGGGCCAGGAATAGGGAAGAGCGAGGGGCAGGACATGGGCGAGGCTGTGGCGAAGGCCGTCGGCGAGCGGTTCCGGGAGCTGTACGGCGCGGAGCCGGAGGGGATCTGGGCCGCCCCCGGCCGCGTCAACCTCATCGGCGAGCACACCGACTACAACGACGGCTTCGTCATGCCCTTCGCCCTGCCGCACACCGCGGTCGCGGCCGTCTCCCGCCGGGACGACGGCATCCTGCGCCTGCACTCGGCGGACATCGGCGCCGGCCCCGTCGAGCTGCGCGTCGCCGACCTGACCCCCGAGTCGGACAAGGCCTGGACCGCGTACCCCTCGGGCGTGGTCTGGGCGCTGCGCGAGGCCGGCCACGAGCTGACCGGCGCCGACATCCACCTGGCCTCCACGGTCCCGTCCGGCGCGGGCCTGTCCTCCTCGGCGGCCCTGGAAGTCGTGGTCGCCCTGGCCCTGAACGACCTCTACTCCCTCGGCCTGCGCGGCTGGCAGCTGGCCCGCCTGTGCCAGCGTGCGGAGAACGTCTACGTCGGCGCCCCCGTCGGCATCATGGACCAGACCGCCTCCGCCTGCTGCGAAGCGGGCCACGCCCTCTTCCTCGACACCCGCGACCTCTCCCAGCGCCAGATCCCCTTCGACCTCGCGGCCGAGGGCATGCGCCTGCTCGTCGTGGACACGCAGGTCAAGCACTCCCACAGCGAGGGCGAGTACGGCAAGCGCCGCGCCGGCTGCGAGAAGGGCGCGGCGCTGCTGGGCGTGGACGCCCTGCGGGACGTCCCGTACGGCGAACTCGACGCGGCGCTGGAACGCCTGGCCGACGACGAGGAGGTCCGCCGCCTGGTCCGGCACGTCGTCACGGAGGACGAGCGCGTCGAGCGGGTGGTGGCGCTCCTGGAATCCGGCGACACCCGCGCCATCGGCCCCGTCCTCGTCGAGGGCCACACCTCGCTGCGCGACGACTTCCGCATCTCCTGCCCCGAACTCGACCTGGTCGTCGGCACGGCCCTCGCCTCCGGCGCCCTCGGCGCCCGCATGACCGGCGGCGGCTTCGGCGGCTCGGCGATCGTGCTGGCGGACGTGTCCGACGTGGACGCCATCACGAAGGCGGTGGAGGAGGCCTTCGCGGCAAGGGGCTTCACCGCCCCGCGGGTGTTCGAGGCGGTGCCTTCGGCGGGGGCGCGGCGGGTGGGGTGACGCCTCGGGGCGGTCCCGGCAAGGCGGTGCTGACGCGAACCCAACTACCCCCTCACCAGGCCCGGTCGATAGCGTTGCGTCACTCGTGAGAACCCTCGCCCCACCGGGAGCCATCCGTGAACCGCCGCCCCACCCTGCTCGCCGCTGCCGCGTTGACCGCCGTCGCGGCTCTGTCGCTGTCCGCCTGCGGGGGCGGTGAGGAGAGCTCCGAGGGCAGCGACAAGATCGCGGGGGCGGATACGGGTGGTGAAGCTTCGACCTCAGCTTCGCCGAGTGCGTCGGGTTCTGCCGAACGCCCGAAGATCACCCTGCCGCCGGACGTCAAGGACGTCTTCACGCCGGAGAAGACCGGTGACGCCGCGAAGGACGCGGTACTACGCGATAATGCGGAATTCGTGAAAGCCATGGACGCAGCCATCGTCGCCGGCGACCCCGAATTTCCGGCGCTCGAGTTCTACACCGAAGGGGAAGCGGCTGCGGCCGCGCACGACTGGGTCAAGGGGTACGTGGACGGCGGCCTGGCCATCACCGGCACTGTGCGTTACTACGACCGCAAGGTGGAGGTGAACTCCGAGAATTCCGCAGCGATCGGCTATTGCGCGGACGAGTCCAAGGCCTACGACAAAGTCATCAAGACTGGCGAGGTCAAAAGGACCGTCGCCTCCGAGAACAGCTATGTCGCCTACACCGGGCAACTGCGTCTCAACGATGACGGCGTCTGGGAGACCACGAAGCTCGTTGCGACTCGGGGAGCCTCGGCATGCCAGCGGTGACGCGGCCCCTGAGGCACGCGACGGTGGCGGCGACCGTCCTTCTGCTGACGCTGGGCATGCCCCCTGCCGCGATGGCAGACCGGACGGGCTCGGGGAACGGCGGAGAGTTCGGCGGCGGGACCGGGACGGACACGGGTGCCTCGGGCGGACGCGACGGTGACACCCTCAAGTCCGGTGTCAGCGGAACGATCGTGTTCGACCGCTCGAAGAACGGCGCCGGGGAGGCGACCGGAGCGGTCACGGCGTCGTCCACGTCCTGGACACCCCCAGCCTGCTACTACGCGCCGAAGTACACGCCCAAGGAGATCGAGGCGCAGATGCGCCAGGTCTGGGAAAGCAGCGCGCCCAGCCCGCAGTGGTCCCTGAAGACGCAGAATCACTTCGTCAACGGCAAGCCCTACAAGGACTTCAACAGGGACAAGGAGGGCGAGGGCTACTGGTGGGACGCGTACATCACCGAGGGGCGGGAAACGGACCCAGCCTCCCAGGAATGCGACGAGCTGCCCTTCTGGGTCGACGAGGGGGCCGCCCCGCCGGCCGATGTCCCGCAGGCCATCAACGTTGAGATGCTCGCCCAGCTCGCCTACGCCGAGATCCGCGTCCCTTCCACCGAGGTCGAACTCGCCCCCGCGGACACCACAAAGGTCAACCTTCCGACCTGGGCCTGGCTGGACACCGCCGAGTTCAAGCCGGTTTCCGTCACCGCGTCCGTGCCGCTCCTCGGCCTCAGCGCGACGACCACGGCCGAGCCCGTTTCCCTTGAGATCAGCCCGGGCACGGACGACGCCGTCACGTACCCCGCCTCCGGCCAGTGCGAGATCCGCGACGGTCGGATCGGTGAGCCCTACGCCAAGGGGAAGGCCGACGAGACCCCGCCCTGTGGAGTGAAGTACCTCCGTTCATCCGGCGACGGCTCTTACAAACTCCAAGCGACCGTCACCTGGAAGATCAGCTGGACGAGCACGACCGGTGAGGCCGGCGACCTTCCCGACGGTCAGTTCGGTGCCGACCAGGATGTCGTGGTCCAGGAGATCCAGGCCGTCAACCGCTGAACAAGGAACGGGGAATAATGAGCGACATATCCATCGATTCTGGTGTACTGAAGCGTGTGCGGACGAATATCGAGCACATCGGCGAAGTCATGGAGCGTCCCGGCAAGGAGATGGAAGAGGTCGACGGCGCCTCCATGGGCGTGAGCATGCTCGCCTCACGCATGAACGACTTCGGCGACGAGTGGTCGTACGGCATCAAGCAGATCAAGAAGTTCTCGGGTGCCGCGGTCAAAACGCTCGACAAGATGCAGCAGGCGTTCGAGGACCTCGACGACACGCTGGCCAAGGAGCTGCGGAAAGCACGGGAGCAGCAGGCGTGAGCGATCCGTTCTCCTGGTTGTCGCCTACGCAGACCTAGACCTCTCCCATGAAGGACCGGTTCCCGGCCCTGGAGTTCGTCCCCTGCCCCGGCGACCCGCAGACTTCGAAGCACGTCGCGAACATCGTGCAGCGCACGGCCAAGGCGCTGGACGAGATATCCGATGCGCTGCATGGCACCGACGAAGCCGACTGGAAGGGGCGCCATGCCAACGCGTTCCGGGAGCAGTTCGACGATACATCGCCCCGAACGAGCCCGGCCTGCTGGACAAGATCGGTGACACTCTTCTAGACATCGGCAAGACTCTCGGCAAGCTCGATGACATCGTCGCAGAAGCCGTCAGCGCGGCCGTTGCCGACGCGGTCAAGTGGCTCGAGGAACACGCTTGCACCATCGCTGCCCTCGGTGACGTCCTGGCGACTGTGAGCGCCGCACTGGGTGCGATCTCGCTCGTCATGCTCGGTCTCAGTGTGTTCTTCCCGCCCCTCGCCCTGGCATCCGTAACGGTGGGTACGGTGGCGGGCGGCTTCTCCGGCGGGGCGCTGGCGCTCCATGGGACGGCGCGGGCGGTTGGCGGTGACGCCGTGGTCTCCAACCGAACCCTCGCGCAGGATGCACTGGGTGCTCTCCCGTTCGGGCTCGCGTTCAAGGGGGGTGACTGCGGTCGTAGCCGGAAGCCGTGCCGCTGAGGCCTCCGCCAATTTCGGGCTGGTGGACACCGTCGCGTCCTTCATCGCAGATCCGACAGCACTGGGTTACTTCGCACCGCAGAACAACCGTCAGAAGGCCGAACTTGCCATGCCCGGAGGGGGCGGATTCCTCCTCGTGGGGTTCGAGAACGCCTGGAATGCCGGGAGAGAGAAGGATCGTGCCGCGCAACAAGAGAAGTGATGCCCCTCATGAAGGATGAACAGATCCTCGCCTACTTCGATGGGCGAGGCACCGCAGAGATCACGCTGAGAGGTCGAGAGGTATCGCAGAGCAACAGAATCGCGGCGGTGGCCTTCGAACTGGGTTACAAGCTTCACGAGACTGACATCGTCACTCGGGGGCAATGGCGGCTCACCTATCTGCGGGACGACTCCCCGGACGTCCGCCAACGCGCGCAGCGCACGATGGACCGTCTGCGGGCTGGTGGCCCCCTGTTCTCCCACATGTCGGCTCCGGCGGGGATGCCGCCCGTCCCCGGCAGGCAGATCGCTCCGATGGAGGCGGCTTCGGCGCGGCAGAACATGGCTGCGTATGAAACGCACGGCTCGCGGGGCCTGGTCGTCATAGCGATTCTTCTCAGCGCCGCCTTCCTGGTACTGGCGTGGGTGGCGCGCGAGACGATCGGCGGCGCGGTCGCCCTGCTGGCGACGGCAGCCCTTCTAGGCGTGGTGGCGGCCCTGACTCCGCGCTGGATGAGGAGTTGGTATGAGCGCAACCGCCGAAAGGTGACCCGCTTCGACCAGCAGCAGTCCCAGCGGTGGGGGCCGCCGCCTCCTGCTCCTCCCCCTCCGGTCAGCGGCAATGAGCGGGGCGGTCCTAGGGGGAACGGCTCGTGATCCGTGTCGACTTCTCCGTCCCGACGGACTTCGAGGACATCCCTGTCGGCACGGACTTCGAGACGGCATGGACCGAGCTGAACAGACGCTACGCCCGGCTGGCCGGGACGGAAGACCTCGACCAGGAGAAGCTCAGTCACCCGGCCCGGGCATTGCACCAGGTTTCGCGCTTCCTCAAGGAGGTCGGTGTCGTGTATGCGGCTGACTGCCTCCACATGTTCAAGGGCGAGCCATCACATGGCGGCGACGCGGCCACGGCGGCTCGCGGAGCTCTGCGGGGCGTTTTGGAGGCAAGAGGTGCGGCGCGGTCCGGCTCGGTCATAGAAGCTCGAGTGCTAGAACCGGCTCCACCTCCCGTACGGCAAGGCGGTCACCCTCGCCACGGAGCTCGGGACCTGGACCGTCGAGACGGCCGGGCTGCCCCGCTACAGCGCGAAGGACATGGGGCTGGAGTCCGAGTGACGACCGGACCCGGGCCCGTAGTCGCCGGCCCGCTCATCCCAACCGCTTCACCAGCGTGTACTCCGTGACCCCCGGCGGATAGTCCGGGATCACGCACACCACCTCGTACCCCTGCTTCCGGTAGAAGTCCGGTGCCTGGAAGTCCCAGGTCTCCACGCGGGCCGCCGCGCAGCGCCGTTCGTCGCGGGCCGTCCGTTCCGCCTCGGTGAGGAGGGCGGAGCCCAGGCCCGTGCCGCGGTGGGGGGTGTCGACCCACAGGTACGTGACGTGCAGCCAGGTCGCCCAGGTGTGGCCGACGAGGCCGCCGGCCAGGGTGCCGGACGACTGGTCGAGGGCCCAGACGTGCAGGGGGTGTTCGCGTTCGTGAGGGGTTCCGCGCAGGGAGCGCAGGACGGAGGAGGCCGTCGTGTTCGTCTCCCGGAGCCGGGTGCGCAGCAGATCGCGCCGTGTCCTGTCCACTTCTGTCACGAGACGAAACATGCGGCTCACCATAAACGCGTCGGGCTGTCAGTTCTGCAAATAACCTTCCGCTCCCGGCGCCCGCCCGTACTCTGATGAACAGCACCGGTGGGGGCCGGTGCCGTTCAGGGGGCGAGACAGCCGGGTACGGCGCCCGGGGCGGGGGTGGCGGTGACCGCACGGCGGCGGCCGTGCGACTGCGGCGACCCGTCCCGGTGTCGTTCTCCCCGTTCCGTGGCTGGACAGACGATGGGTGCCCCTGCTCCGTCAGGAGCCTGGGGGAGGGGGTTTCGTGGTTCGTATCCGTGTCCTGGTCGTCGACGACCATCGCATCTTCGCCGAGTCGCTCGCCGCCGCGCTGGCGGCCGAGCCGGACGTGGAGGTCTCCGCGGCCGGCAGCGGCCCGGCCGCGCTGCGCTGCCTGGAGCGGGCCGCGTCCGAGGGGCGGCGGTACGACGTGCTGCTCGTCGACGCCGACCTGGGCGGACACGTGCCCGGCGCGCGGCCCGCCGTGCCGGTGCGGGAGGGCAACGAGGACGGGCTGGTCGACGGGATCTCACTGGTCGCCGGGGTGCGGTCGGGGCAGCCGGGCGTGCGGACCGTCGTCCTCGCCGAGAAGGACGATCCCCGGCGGGCGGCCCTCGCGCTGGGGGCCGGGGCATCGGGGTGGGTGGCGAAGGACTGCTCGCTGTCGCGGCTGCTCAGTGTGATCCGGGGTGTGCTGCGGGACGAGACGCATCTGCCGCCCGCGCTGCTCACCGGCGTCCTGCGCGAGCTGACCGCCGCCCGCAAGCACCGCACCGAGAGCGAGCGGCTGGTGGAGTCGCTGACCCCGCGGGAGCGGGAGGTGCTGCGCTGCATGGTCGCCGGGCTCGGGCGCAAGGCGGTCGCGGAGCGTCTGTACCTGTCCCCGCACACCGTGCGGACACACATGCAGAACGTGCTGGGGAAGCTGGGCGTGCACTCGACCCTCGCGGCCGTGGCGCTGGCCCGGCGGGCCGGGGTGGGGCCGGTCGACCTAGCCGGGGATGTTGTCGAACGGGGCGGTCAGCTGGCGTAGCAGGCCCGCCAGTTCGCCGCGCTGGGCGCGGGAGAGCTCGGCCAGGATCGCGCGCTCCTGTGCCAGCAGGCCCGCCAGGGACTGGTCGGCGCGGTCGCGGCCCTCGTCCGTGAGCCGGACCAGCACGCCGCGCCGGTCGCTGGGGTCGGGCAGGCGCTCCACCAGGCCCTTCTTGGCGAGGCGGTCGATGCGGTTGGTCATCGTGCCCGAGGTGACCAGGGTCTGGGTGAGAAGCTGGCCCGGGGAGAGCTGGTACGGGGTGCCCGCGCGGCGCAGTGCCGTCAGGACGTCGAACTCCCACGGCTCGAGATTGTGTTCGGAGAAGGCGAGGCGGCGGGCGCGGTCCAGGTGCCGGGCGAGCCTGCTGACCCGGCTCAGTACCTCGAGCGGTTCCACGTCGAGGTCCGGGCGCTCCCGGCGCCACGCTGCGACCAGTCGATCGACCTCGTCCTCCATGACGATCAGTGTAGTGGTTGTGTCGACGTGAAGTCTCTTGATGTCAATTGTCTTGACGTCAAGATAATAATGGGGTGACGCTGGGTACCCGACCCGGACCGTCGGCCTCTGGAGGCCCCATGCTCGCCACCACCCCCACCTGGGACCCCGCCCAGTACCTGCGCCACGCCGGACCCCGCGCCCGCCCCTTCGCCGACCTCCTCGCCCGCGTCCCCGATCTGCCCGGGGACCGACCCCGCATCGCCGACCTCGGCTGCGGCCCCGGCCACGTCACCACCCTGCTCGCCGACCGCTGGCCCACCGCCCGCGTCACCGGCTACGACAACTCCGCCGAGATGCTGGAACGCGCCCGGCAGCACGCCGGGGACACCCCCGACGGCGGCCACCTCGACTTCGCGCCCGCCGACGCCCGCACCTGGACCCCCGCCGAACCCCACGACCTCGTCATCAGCAACGCCACCCTCCAGTGGGTCCCCGGCCACACGGAACGTTTCCCCGACTGGATCGCGGGCCTCGCCCCCGGCGGCGTCCTCGCCTTCCAGGTCCCCGGCAACTTCGCCGCCCCCAGTCACCGTCTGATGCGCGAACTCGCGCACTCCCCGCGCTGGCGCCACCGCCTCGCCGGCACCCTCCGCCACGACGACGCCGTCCTCACCCCCGAGGCCTACCTCGCCCACCTGACCGCCGCCGGCTGCACCGCCGACGTGTGGGAGACGACGTACGTACACCTGCTGCCCGGCGAGGACGCCGTACTGGACTGGGTGAAAGGGACGGGACTGCGGCCCGTGATCACCGCCCTCGACGACGACCCCGAGGCCCGCGACGCGTTCGTCGAGGAGTACCGCACCGTCCTGCGCGCCGCCTACCCGCCGGGGCCGCACGGCACCGCCTTCCCCTTCCGCCGGATCTTCGCCGTCGCCCGGAAGCCGGCCGACCGGTGATCACCGGCCTCGACCACGTACAGCTCGCCGCGCCACCCGGTGCCGAGGAGGCGCTGCGCGCCTTCTACGCCGGTGTCCTGGGCCTGACCGAGGTGCCCAAGCCGCCCGCGCTCGCCGCCCGAGGCGGCTGCTGGTTCCGGGCGGGAACGGTCCAGCTCCACCTGGGCGTCGAGACGACCGGCTTCCGGCCCGCCCGCAAGGCCCACCCCGGCCTGCGCGTCGCCGGGATCGACGCGTACGCCGCCCGGCTGGAGGCCCGGGGCACGCCCGTTACCTGGGACGACGACCTGCCCGGCCACCGGCGCTTCTACTGCGCGGACCCCGTCGGCAACCGCCTGGAGTTCCTGGAGCCGGACCCACCGGAGCGGCCGTGACCCCGGCCGGCGGCGCTCACGCCACCCCCGCCGCGACCAGCGCGTCGATCTCCTCCCCGGACAGGCCCAGCTCGCCGAGGACGGCGCGGGTGTGCTCGCCCAGCGCCGGGACCGCCTCCATGCGGGGCGCCGCCCCCTTCGGGCCCGGCGGCGCGAACGCCGGCACCGGACCGGCCGGCGTGGGCACCTCGTGCCGGCGCCCCCGCGCGGCCAGCTGCGGGTGGTCCCACACCTCGGCGAGCGTGTTCACCCGCGCGTTCGCCACCGGCACCGCGCCGAGCAGCTCGATCGCCTCCGCGCCGGTCAGCTCCGCGAACCGGGCCGCGATCACCTCGCCCAGTTCCTCGCGGTGCGCGTTGCGGTCCGCGTTGGTGGCGTAGTGGGGGTGCGCCGCCAGCTCCGGGCGGCCCAGGAACCGCGTACAGAAACCCTGCCACTCGCGCTCGTTCTGGATCGCCATCATGACGACCTTCCCGTCACCCGCCGTGAAGGGGCCGTACGGGTGGATCGTCGCGTGCGCGGCACCGGCCCGCGGCGGCGGCTCGGCGCCGTCGAAGGCGTAGTACAGCGGGAAGCCCATCCACTCCACGGTGGCCTCCAGCATCGACACGTCCAGATGCGTGCCCCGGCCTGTGCGCCCGCGCTCCAGCAGCGCCGCGAGGATCGAGCTGTACGCGTACATCCCGGCGGCGACGTCCGAGACCGAGACGCCCACCTTGGCCATCTCCTCCGGGGTGCCCGTCACCGACAGCAGCCCCGACTCGGCCTGCACCATCAGGTCGTACGCCTTGCGGCCCTCGTACGGGCCCGGGGAGCCGTAACCGGAGATGTCGCACACGATCAGCGAAGGGTGCCGCTCCCGCAGTTCCCCGGCCCCGAGCCCCGCCCGGGCCGCCGCGCCCGGCGCCAGGTTCTGCAGGAACACGTCGGCGCCCGCGATCAGGCGGCGCAGCACCGCCATGCCCCGCGGGTCCTTGATGTCGAGGGTCACGGACTCCTTGTTGCGGTTCACCCACACGAAGTGCGAGCTCAAGCCCTTCACCCGGGTGTCGTAGGCGCGGGCGAAGTCACCCGTCCCCGGACGCTCCACCTTGATCACCCGCGCGCCGAGATCGGCGAGCTGACGGCTGGCGTAGGGGGCGGCGACCGCCTGTTCGAGTGAGACGACGGTGATTCCGCGCAGCGGCTGCATGGGCTCCGGCTCCCGTACGGTCCTAGTTCTTCCGGTGCCCTATCAGGCGCGGCTTCGGCTCCAGGCCGTCCAGCCCGTGCCACGCCAGGTTCACCAGGTGCGCCGCCACCTCCGCCTTCTTGGGCTTGCGCACGTCCAGCCACCACTGCCCGGTCAGCGCCACCATGCCGACCAGTGCCTGCGCGTACAGCGGGGCCAGCTTGGCGTCGAAACCGCGGCTCTTGAACTCGCGGCCCAGGATGTCCTCCACCTGGGTGGCGATGTCCGAGATGAGGGAGGCGAAGGAACCCGTCGACTGGGGGATGGGGGAGTCGCGGACCAGGATGCGGAAGCCGTCCGTGTACTCCTCGATGTAGTCCAGGAGGGCGAAGGCCGCCTGCTCGCACAGCTCACGCGGATGGCCCGCGGTCAGGGAACTGGTCACCATGTCCAGCAGCCGCCGCATCTCACGGTCCACCACCACCGCGTACAGCCCCTCCTTGCCGCCGAAGTGCTCGTACACCACCGGCTTGGAGACCCCGGCCTTCGCCGCGATCTCCTCCACCGACGTGCCCTCGAAGCCCTTCGCCGCGAAGAGGGTGCGACCGATCTCCAGCAGCTGCTGGCGGCGCTCGGCACCGGTCATCCGGGTGCGACGCGCACGCCGCGGCTTCTCGTTGCTCGGGGTGCTGCTGGAGTCGGTCGCCACAGCGACCATCATGCCGTCTCGACGGTTTCCTTCCGGCGCCGGGAGGAACCTTGGTCCGTGTTGCGGCGGGAATCGATACGCGAGCGTGACGGCCACCGCACGTCGTACGCCCACCCCAGCTGCTCGAACCAGCGGATCAGCCGCGCCGACGAGTCCAACTGGCCGCGCATCACACCGTGCCGCGCCGACGTCGGGTCGGCGTGGTGCAGGTTGTGCCAGGACTCACCGCAGGACAGGACCGCCAGCCACCACACGTTGCCCGAACGGTCCCGCGACTTGAACGGACGCTTGCCGACCGCGTGGCAGATCGAGTTGATCGACCACGTCACGTGGTGCAGCAGAGCCACCCGGACGAGTGAACCCCAGAAGAAGCCGGTGAACGCGCCCCACCACGACATCGTGACCAGGCCGCCGATCAGGGCCGGGAGGGCCAGCGACACCACCGTCCACAGGATGAACTGCCGGGAGATCGCACGCAGCGCGGGGTCCTTGATCAGATCCGGTGCGTACTTGTCCTGCGGCGTCTGCTCCTCGTCGAACATCCACGCGATGTGCGCCCACCACAGGCCCTTGATCAGCGCCGGCACCGTCTCGCCGTACCGCCACGGCGAATGCGGGTCGCCCTCGTCGTCGGAGAACTTGTGGTGCTTGCGGTGGTCCGCCACCCAGCGCACCAGCGGCCCCTCCACGGCCATCGAACCGGCGATCGCCAACGCGATCTTCAGCGGACGTTTCGCCTTGAACGAACCGTGGGTGAAGTGACGGTGGAAGCCGATGGTGATGCCGTGGCAGCCCAGGAAGTAGAAGAAGACCAGCAGCCCCAGGTCCAGCCAGCTCACCCCCCATCCCCACGCCAGCGGCACCGCCGCCACCAGCGCCAGGAACGGAACGGTGATGAACAACAACAGCGTGATCTGCTCGATGGACCGCTTCTGCTCACCCCCCAGCGTCGCGGAAGAGGCGGAGCCGCCGCCGGGCGGCTCAGGGGGCTTCGGAGCGTCTGCGATCACATCGGAACTCGAGGTCATGCGCGTCCCCTGTGGGGTCGAGGGTGGTGTCCGGTGCCGGGCTGCGGGAACCATGCACACTTTCCTACGGTTCCGTAACCTACGGCGACGTAAGTATGGCAGTGCGTCGCCCCGCGGCAAGAGCCCGAGAACCTGCGCGTCCTGGCCGACACCTATCCTGGGAGTCGGTCGGACAGCGCGGTCCGCTCGGAATACTTCCCGGACGTCCGGCCCCGTAAGCGGCGCCCGCCGCGCGAGACGCCGTCCGGGTTCCCTCCCAGACGAGCTTCAACACTGCAAGGAGCCGCACCTGTGAGCAGTGCCGACGACCAGACCACCACGACGACCAGCAGCGAGCTGCGTGCCGACATCCGCCGGCTGGGTGACCTCCTCGGAGAGACCCTCGTGCGGCAGGAAGGCCCCGAGCTGCTGGACCTCGTCGAGAAGGTCCGCCGACTCACCCGAGAGGACGGCGAGGCCGCCGCCGAGCTGCTGCGCGGCACCGAACTGGAGACCGCCGCCAAGCTGGTGCGCGCCTTCTCCACCTACTTCCACCTCGCCAACGTCACCGAGCAGGTCCACCGCGGCCGCGAACTCGGCGCCAAGCGCGCCGCCGAAGGCGGGCTCCTCGCCCGGACGGCCGACCGCCTCAAGGACGCCGACCCCGAGCACCTGCGCGACACCGTCCGCAACCTCAACGTGCGCCCCGTCTTCACCGCACACCCCACCGAGGCCGCCCGCCGCTCCGTCCTCAACAAGCTGCGCCGCATCGCCGCCCTCCTCGACACCCCGGTCAACGAGTCCGACCGCCGCCGCCTCGACACCCGCCTCGCCGAGAACATCGACCTGGTGTGGCAGACCGACGAGCTGCGCGTGGTCCGCCCGGAGCCCGCCGACGAGGCCCGCAACGCCATCTACTACCTCGACGAGCTGCACGCGGGCGCCGTCGGCGACGTCCTGGAGGACCTGACCGCCGAACTGGAACGCGCCGGCGTCGAGCTCCCCGACGACACCCGCCCGCTCACCTTCGGCACCTGGATCGGCGGCGACCGCGACGGCAACCCCAACGTCACCCCCGAGGTCACCTGGGACGTCCTCATCCTCCAGCACGAGCACGGCATCAACGACGCCCTGGAGATGATCGACGAGCTGCGCGGCTTCCTGTCCAACTCCATCCGGTACGCGGGTGCCACGGAGGAACTGCTGGCCTCGCTCCAGGCAGACCTGGAACTGCTCCCCGAGATCAGCCCGCGCTACAAGCGGCTCAACGCCGAGGAGCCCTACCGGCTCAAGGCCACCTGCATCCGGCAGAAGCTGGAGAACACCAAGCAGCGCCTCGCCAAGGGCACCCCCCACGAGGCCGGCCGCGACTACCTCGGCACCGCACAGCTCCTGGACGACCTGCGGCTCGTCCAGACCTCCCTGCGCGAACACCGCGGCGGACTCTTCGCCGACGGCCGCCTCGCCCGCACCATCCGCACGCTCGCCGCCTTCGGCCTCCAGCTCGCCACCATGGACGTCCGCGAACACGCCGACGCCCACCACCACGCCCTCGGCCAGCTCTTCGACCGGCTCGGCGAGGAATCCTGGCGCTACGCCGACATGCCCCGCGAGTACCGCGCCAAGCTCCTCGCCAAGGAGCTGCGGTCCCGGCGCCCGCTGGCGCCCAGCCCGGCACCCGTCGACGCCGCCGGCGAGAAGACCCTCGGCGTCTTCCAGACCGTCAAGCGCGCCCTGGAGGTCTTCGGCCCCGAGGTCATCGAGTCCTACATCATCTCCATGTGCCAGGGCGCCGACGACGTCTTCGCCGCGGCCGTACTCGCCCGCGAGGCCGGACTCATCGACCTGCACGCCGGCTGGGCCAAGATCGGCATCGTGCCGCTCCTGGAGACCACCGACGAGCTCAAGGCCGCCGACACCATCCTCGAGGACCTCCTCGCCGACCCCTCCTACCGGCGCCTGGTCGCCCTGCGCGGAGACGTCCAGGAGGTCATGCTCGGCTACTCCGACTCCTCCAAGTTCGGCGGCATCACCACCAGCCAGTGGGAGATCCACCGCGCCCAGCGCCGCCTGCGCGACGTCGCCCACCGCTACGGCGTACGCCTGCGCCTCTTCCACGGCCGCGGCGGCACCGTCGGCCGCGGCGGCGGCCCCACCCACGACGCCATCCTCGCCCAGCCCTGGGGCACCCTCGAAGGCGAGATCAAGGTCACCGAGCAGGGCGAGGTCATCTCCGACAAGTACCTCATCCCCTCGCTGGCCAGGGAGAACCTGGAACTGACCGTCGCGGCCACCCTCCAGGCCTCCGCCCTGCACACCGCACCCCGCCAGTCCGACGAGGCCCTCGCCCGCTGGGACGCCGCCATGGACGTCGTCTCCGACGCCGCCCACACGGCCTACCGCAAGCTGGTCGAGGACCCCGACCTGCCGACGTACTTCCTGGCCTCCACGCCGGTCGACCAGCTCGCCGACCTGCACCTGGGCTCGCGGCCCTCCCGCCGCCCCGGCTCGGGCGTGTCGCTCGACGGACTGCGCGCCATCCCGTGGGTGTTCGGCTGGACCCAGTCACGGCAGATCGTCCCCGGCTGGTACGGAGTCGGCTCCGGCCTCAAGGCCCTGCGCGAGGCCGGCCTGGACACCGTCCTGGACGAGATGCACCAGCAGTGGCACTTCTTCCGCAACTTCATCTCCAACGTCGAGATGACCCTCGCCAAGACCGACCTGCGCATCGCCCAGCACTACGTCGACACCCTCGTCCCGGACGAGCTCAAGCACGTCTTCGACCGGATCAAGGCCGAACACGAGCTCACCGTCGCCGAGGTGCTGCGCGTCACCGGCGAGAAGGAACTGCTCGACGCCGACCCCGTCCTCAAGCAGACCTTCACCATCCGCGACGCCTACCTCGACCCGATCTCCTACCTCCAGGTCGCGCTCCTCGGCCGCCAGCGCGAGGCCGCCGCCGCGGGCGAGACCCCCGACCCCCTGCTCGCCCGAGCCCTCCTCCTCACCGTCAACGGAGTCGCCGCCGGCCTGCGCAACACCGGCTGACGGCCCCCGCGGCCGGAAACGACGGGCGCCCCGGACTCACCAGAGCCCGGGGCACCGTCATGCCGTACACACGGCGGCACTCACACCGCGAAGAACGCCGCCGTCAGCAACGCCACACCGGCCCCCGCCATCCCCCACGCCACCCGAGTCCGCCGCAACCCCCCGGCCACCACCACGGACGCCAGCAACAACGCCCCGCCCAGCGGCACCCACGCGTACAGCACCCCCGCCGGCCCCGACCGCACCGCGCCGTCACCGCCGGGCTTCACCACCACGGAGTACGTCCGCCCCTCAGCCACCGCGACCGAATCCTCCAGCACCACCCGGTCCCGCGCCTGCGACCCCGCCGACACCGGCGCGTACGGACCGCCGCACACACCGTCGCCGCACCGCGTCACCTCGACGGTCCCCTGCTCACGACCCTTGGTCAGCATCACGTGCTGCGCGGTGCCCCACGACGCCCACACCCCGGCGATCAGCAGCAGCACCGCCACCGTCCCCATGACCGCGACCCGCCCGAACCCCAGGACGGCACGGGTGACCCGACGGGGACGAGCAGCGGCGACGGCTGAGGCAGACATGGCCGGGATCATTGGCCATGCCCGTACGGTCGGTCAACTCACCCGTGTGCCATCCACGGACAAGTCACGAGTTGTACGTGCTCTGCGCCCGCTCCAGTCCCTCGATCACCAGAGCCTCCACCGCGTCCGCCGCCCGGTCCACGAAGTAGTCCAGCTCCTTGCGCTCCGCCGACGAGAAGTCCTTCAGCACGAAATCCGCCACCGGCATCCGCCCCGGCGGCCGCCCGATCCCGAACCGCACCCGGTGGTAGTCCGACCCCAGCGACTTCGTGATCGACTTCAGCCCGTTGTGCCCGTTGTCCCCGCCGCCCAGCTTCAGCCGCAGCACCCCGTAGTCGATGTCCAGCTCGTCGTGCACCGCCACGATGTTGCCCACCGGGACCTTGTAGAAGTCCCGCAACACCGTCACCGGCCCACCCGACACGTTCATGAACGACATCGGCTTCGCCAGAATCACCCGCCGATTCGCCGGCCCCGGAGGACCGATCCGGCCCTCCACCACCTGCGCCTGCGCCTTGCCGTGCCGCTTGAACCGCGCCCCCATCCGCTCGGCCAGCAGATCCGCCACCATGAAACCGACGTTGTGCCGGTTCGCGGCGTACTCGGGGCCCGGGTTGCCGAGACCGGCCACCAACCAGGGCGCACCCGCGTCCGTCGTCACGTCCCTGTCTCCTTCGCGTCCGTCCACACATACGCGTCGGCCGCTGCCCCCGCACGGGAACAGCGGCCGACCACACCTTGACCGTAAGGGAGAGGATCAGGCCTCGGCGGCCTCGTCGCCCTCGCCCGCACCCTCGGCCGCGGGCTCCTCGGCCTGCGACGCCAGGACCTGCAGCACCACGGCGTCGTCCTCGACGGCCAGCTTCACACCGGACGGCAGCTTGATGTCCTTGGCCAGGATCGAGGCACCGGCCTCCAGACCCGCCACCGACACCGCGACCTGCTCCGGGATGTGCGTGGCCTCGGCCTCGACCGGCAGCGCGTCCAGGACGTACTCCAGCAGGTTGCCACCCGGGGCCAGCTCGCCCTCGGCCTGCACCGGGATCTCGACGGTCACGGTCTCGCCGCGCTGCACCAGCTGCAGGTCGACGTGCTCCAGGAAGCCCTTGATCGGGTCACGCTGCACCGACTTCGGGATCGCCAGCTCGTTCGTCTTGCCACCGTCGATGTCCAGCGCGATCAGCACGTTCGGCGTACGCAGCGCCAGCAGCAGGTCGTGACCCGGCAGGGTCAGGTGCAGCGGGTCGGAACCGTGGCCGTACAGAACACCGGGAACCTTGTCGTCACGACGGATACGGCGGGCAGCACCCTTGCCGAACTCGGTGCGCGTCGCGGCGGCGATCTTCACCTCGGACATGATCACTCCTCGTAGAGGTAGAAAACGGACGTGGTCACCCGGCCACGAACGGCCTGCTACGAAGAGCGCGTCGATAACGGACAGCCACACCCGGAAAACGGGCACGGCCTCCCTCGCCGAGCAACTTCAGCAGTCTACTCGGAGAGGGAGGCCGCACTCAAAACGATCTCAGCGCTGTGCAGAACGGTTACTGCAGAACGCTCACTGCTCGTCGAACAGGCTCGTCACCGAACCGTCCTCGAACACCTCGCGCACCGCACGCGCGATCGTCGGCGCGATCGACAGCACCGTGATCTTGTCCAGCTCCAGCTCGTTCGGCGTCGGCAGCGTGTTCGTGAACACGAACTCGCTCACCTTCGAATTCTTCAGCCGGTCCGCCGCCGGACCCGACAGCACACCGTGCGTCGCCGTCACGATCACGTCCTCCGCACCGTGCGCGAACAGCGCGTCGGCCGCGGCACAGATCGTGCCACCCGTGTCGATCATGTCGTCGACCAGGACGCAGATCCGCCCCTTCACGTCACCCACGACCTCGTGCACCGTGACCTGGTTCGCCACGTCCTTGTCACGCCGCTTGTGCACGATCGCCAGCGGCGCACCCAGACGGTCACACCAACGGTCCGCCACCCGCACCCGGCCCGCGTCCGGCGACACCACCGTCAGCTTCGAACGGTCCACCTTCGCACCCACGTAGTCCGCCAGCAGCGGCAGCGCGAAGAGGTGGTCGACCGGACCGTCGAAGAAGCCCTGGATCTGGTCCGTGTGCAGATCCACGGCCAGGATCCGGTCCGCACCCGCGGTCTTCATCAGGTCCGCGATCAGACGCGCCGAGATCGGTTCCCGTCCCCGGTGCTTCTTGTCCTGCCGCGCGTAACCGTAGAACGGCACGATGACAGTGATGGAGCGAGCCGACGCACGCTTCAACGCGTCGATCATGATCAACTGCTCCATGACCCACTTGTTGATCGGAGCCGTGTGGCTCTGGATCAGGAAACAGTCCGCACCTCGCGCCGACTCCTGATAACGCACATAGATTTCGCCGTTTGCGAAGTCGAAGGCCTTCGTCGGAACGACCCCGACACCCAACTGCTGGGCGACCTCCTCGGCAAGCTCGGGGTGGGCGCGGCCGGAGAAGAACATCAGCTTCTTCTCGCCGGTCGTCTTGATCCCGGTCACAGCACTTTCTCCTCAGAGGTTCGCAGCTGAGCGTCATGGGCGCTCTCCCGCTGGCCGCGGGGGCGTCTCAGCTGGTGGGGTGCGGATGTGCACTTATCACGGTACGCCCAGTTCGACGCACCGGTGTCCGGTCAGCCTTCGCCACCGGCCTCCGGAGTCACCGCCTCGGCCGCCTTCGCCGCCGCGCTCCCCGGACGCTTACGAGCCACCCAGCCCTCGATATTCCGCTGCTGGCCACGGGCCACGGCCAGCGAACCGGGCGGCACATCCTTCGTGATCACCGAGCCGGCGGCGGTGTAAGCACCGTCCCCGACAGTGACAGGAGCCACAAACATGTTGTCCGAACCCGTACGGCAGTGGGACCCGATGGTCGTGTGGTGCTTGTCCTGCCCGTCGTAGTTCACGAACACGCTCGCCGCACCGATGTTGGTGTACTCACCGATCGTCGCGTCACCCACATACGACAGGTGCGGCACCTTCGTGCCCTCGCCGATCGAGGAGTTCTTCGTCTCGACGTACGTCCCGACCTTCGACTTCGCGCCCAGGCGAGTGCCGGGACGCAGATACGCGTACGGCCCGACGGCCGCCCCCGGGCCGACATCGGCACCGAGGGAAACGGTGTTGTCGACGCGGGCGCCCGCACCCACCCGGGTGTCGGTGAGCCGGGAATTCGGCCCGACCTCGCACCCCTCGGCCAGGTGCGTGGAACCCTGCAGCTGCGTACCCGGATGCACGACGACGTCCTGCTCGAACGTCACCGTCACGTCGACCCACGTCGTCGCCGGGTCCACCACCGTCACGCCGGCCAGCATCGCCCGCGACAGCAGACGGTCGTTCAGAATCCGGCGCGCCTCGGCCAGCTGCACCCGGTTGTTGATCCCCGCGATCTCCCGGTGATCACCGGCGACCGACGCACCGACCCGGTGACCGGCCTCGCGCAGAATCCCGAGCACGTCGGTGAGGTACTCCTCGCCCTGGCTGTTGTCCGTCCGCACCTTGCCCAGCGCGTCGGCGAGCAGCCGGCCGTCGAACGCGAACACACCCGAGTTGATCTCCCGGATCGCCCGCTGCGACTCCGACGCGTCCTTGTGCTCCACAATCGCCGTCACGGCGCCCGAAGCCCCGTCCCGCACGATTCGGCCGTACCCCGTCGCGTCCGGCACCTCGGCCGTCAGCACGGTCACCGCGTTCCCGTCGGCGGAGTGCGTGGCCGCCAGCGCCCGCAGCGTCTCGCCGGTGAGCAGCGGGGTGTCCCCGCACACGACGACCACGGTCCCGTCCACGGCACCGCCCAGCGCCTCCAGCCCCATCCGGACCGCGTGACCGGTGCCGTTCTGCTGCTCCTGGACGGCGGTGCGCACGTCGGGGGCGACCTCGGCGAGGTGCGCGGTGACCTTCTCGCGGGCGTGCCCGACGACGGCGACCAGGTTCTCGGGGTCCAGCTCACCGGCGGCGGCGAGCACGTGCCCGACGAGGGAACGGCCGCACAGCTCGTGGAGGACCTTGGGTGTGGCCGACTTCATACGGGTGCCCTCACCCGCTGCGAGAACGACGACGGCTGCCGGGCGAATGGCGCTCACGGGATGCCCTTCGGCTTTGAGGGGGTGGGGGTGGACATCCGCAGGATACCGGGGTGGTTGGTGGGGGGTATGAGTGCGGGCCCTGACGGTGGCCGATGTGCCGGTCAGGGCCCGAACCCAGGCGCTGTGCGCTGTGGCTCCCCCGCAAGGATTCGAACCTTGTCCTGCTGGCACCAAAAACCAGTGTGCTGCCAGTTACACCACGGGGGACAGCGCATCAGACCTTACCGGAGCCGCGTCTGCGCGGAAGCCACAATGCCGCTCCACCAGCCTTCGACGCGGTTGTACAGATCGGCGCCCTTGGCGACTCCCACGACCAGGCATCTCGTGGGCCGCCGTGATGTCCGCCGACTCGTGGATGAGGATCCGGTAGGTGAGACGGTCGTGGCTCACGCCAAGCAGGTCGAGCCAGGCCAGGTAGACCTCGATCACCCCCGGGTCGCTGTTCACGAAGACGACCCGCTCCCGGCGGTCATAGGGTTTGCTCTTGGATCCCTCGGCCCAGTAGAGCGCCACGCCAGTCAGGAACAGCTCCCTGTCGCCGAGACCGCTGGCTTCTTGCTTGGCCGCGGCCCGGACGCTCTCGCGCTCCGCGTCCTGGGCCTCGCGCAGGCGCGTGAGACCGGCGTTCATGAGGGCCCTTTGTTCTTCCGGGGTGTATCGAGGTTCGGGTTTCGGTAGGTCACGCACCCACAGCGACACCGAACTCCTGGAGCAGCCCAGCCGACTGAGGATGTCGTTGTTGAAGACCTCAACTCGTCGCGGATCTGCCGAAGGCTGTAGCCGGCCCGCCGCAGCGCCCCCGCCCGCTCCCGCAACCCTTCGAAGTCCGCGTACTTGTTCTCTGAACGTGCCATGGGCATACCGTCCGGCCGGAATCTTCGCCTCCGGCGCCGTACGGCGCAGGGTTCACCAGTTCGAGGGATATCGCGTCGTATCGTTTGTCGAAAGTCACCGGAAATGGGGCGCCCGGCGCCCGTAGGCTGGAGGCATGACCACGACGGGGGAAGACCACGCACCGGCCCGGGGCGGGCCTTGGTGGTGGGGCAGGCGGCGCGGTGCGGTGCTCGATGTGAGCCTCGGTGCCGTGTCCGCGTTGGAGTGCGCGGCGGAGGGGATTCCGTTCGCTCGGGACGCCGGGATTCCGTTGGCGGCGGGGGTCGTCTTCGGGGTGCTGGCCGGTTCGGTACTGGTGGTGCGGCGGAGGTATCCGATCGCGGTGGTGCTGGTGGCGATCGCCATCACGCCGGCGCAGATGGGTTTCCTGATGGGCATCGTCGGTCTGTACACGCTGGCGGCGTCGGAGTTGCCGCGGCGGGTCATCGGGGCGCTGGCCGGGATGACGTTCCTGGGGACGTTGATCGTGACGTTCGTGCGGCTGGGCCAGGACATGCGGCGGGACGGCCTGGACCTGGGGGACTGGTTCCTTCCCTTCGCGTCGATCGCGACGTCGCTGGGGATGGCCGCGCCGCCGTTGCTGCTGGGTCTGTACGTGGGGCAGCGGCGTCGGTTGATGGAGAGTCTGCGGGAGCGGGCGGACAGTCTGGAGCGGGAGCTGCAGTTGCTCGCGGAGCGGGCGGAGGAGCGCGCGGAGTGGGCGCGTAATGAGGAGCGGACGCGGATCGCGCGGGAGATGCACGACGTGGTCGCGCACCGGGTGAGTCTGATGGTGGTGCATGCGGCGGCGTTGCAGGCGGTGGCGCGGAAGGATCCGGAGAAGGCGGTGAAGAACGCCGCGCTGGTGGGGGACATGGGGCGGCAGGCGCTGACGGAGCTGCGGGAGATGCTCGGGGTGCTGCGCAGTGGCGGGGAGGGTGCGCGGGCGGAGCGGGCGGCGGTGCCGTTGGCCGCGGTGGGGGTGGCCGCGGCGGCGGCGGCTTCGCGGGCGGTGGACGACGGGGAGCGGTCGGGTGAGGGGCCGTGTCTGTCGGAGCTGGACGAGTTGATCGGGCAGTCGGAGGCCGCCGGGATGGTCGTGGATCTGTCGGTGCAGGGGGAGGAGCGGTCGTATCCGGCGGTGGTGGAGTCGACGGCGTTCCGGGTGGTGCAGGAGGCGTTGACGAACGTGCACAAGCATGCGGCGGGTGCGAAGACGTATGTGCGGTTGGCGCATCGGGTGTCGGAGATCGCGATGCAGGTGGAGAACGAGCCGCCGCCGGTGGGGTCGTCGGAGGAGTCGGGGGCGCGGTTGCCGTCGGGTGGCAATGGGCTGGTGGGGATGAAGGAGCGGGTGGCCGCTCTGGGGGGTGTGTTTGTGTCGGGGCCGACGGATGCGGGGGGTTTCCGGGTGTCGGCGGTGATTCCGGCGGTGTCGTAGCGGCGCGGGGTGTGCGGGGTGGTCAGCCCGTGGTGAGGCGGGTGGGCTGGGTGCCGCCGACGAGGGTGGCGAGGGCCTGGTCGATGTCGGGGCCGAGGTACCAGTCGCCGGTGTGGTCGAGGGCGTAGACGCGGCCTTCGGTGTCGATGGCGAGGAGGGTCTGGCTGTCGGTCTCGGTGCCGAGGGGGCAGGCCTGGGTGTCGAGGGCGCGGCCGAGGTCGCCGAGGGTGCGGGCCATGTGGAGGCCGTGGAGGGGGTCGAGGTGGAGTGTGGCGGGGGCGATGTGGCGGCCGGGGCCGGTGGGGGAGATGTGGAGGCCGCCGAATTCGGCCCAGGCTTCCACGGCGGCGGGGAAGACGGTGTGGCGGTGTCCGGCGGGTGAGGTGTGTTCGCGCAGGGTGTCGGCCCAGATCTCGGCCTGCTTGATGTCCCAGCGTCCGGGTTGCCAGCCGGCGTCGCGGAGGGCGGCGTCGACGGGGACGGGGAAGCGGGTGGTGGAGGTGCGGTCGGCTTGCATCTGCCCTTGGTTCGTTTCGGGTGTGTGGTGCGGCGCGGGTGTGTGGTGCGGCGCGGGTGTGGTCGTCCGGTCGGCGGGGGTGCCGGTCGTCGAGGTCAGTCGTCGTCGGTCGTGGGGTCGACGATGCGGACACCGAAGTGGGCGCTGAGGGCGGTGCAGGCGCGGCAGGGTGTGGCGAAGCTGCCGTGGAGGGGGTCGCCGTCCTCGCGGATGCGGCGGGTGGTGAGTTTGGCGTGTTTGAGCGCTTTGCGGGCTTCGCCGTTGGTCATGGGTTTGCGGGAGGCGCGTTTGCTGCGGGCGGCGTCGGCGGTGGCGAGGTGGCGTGAGATGAGGATGGCTTCCGCGCAGCGGCCGGTGTAGCGGTCGCGTTGGCCGCTGGTGAGGGTGTCGAGGAAGTCCTGTACGAGGTGGTGCAGGGCGGGGGGTGTGTCGGCGCGGGTGGCGGTGCCGGTGAGGGTGGTGCCGCGCACGGAGAGGGCGGCGGCGACGGTGGGGAGTATGCCGTCGCGGCGGTGCAGGAGGGTGGGTGCGTGGTGGGCGTCCGCGCTGCTCCAGCCGATGCGGGGATCGCCGCTTCGGGGGTCGTCGGACCGCCCGGTGTGGGGTCCGGTCTGTGTCGCACTCATGATCATTTTCCCCTCCTGAGCATCCCCCCGAAGGTCACAGAGTGCCAAATCGCGTGGCTGCTGCGGAAGCTGGGGCGTGGTGACACGCCCTGTTATGGGCGTTCCGTCACGGGAGGGTGACGTCCGGTCACGGAAGCGGAAGGGTGTGTGCCGGGTGTGGGGTCCGGGCCGGTGACCCCTCTCGTCGTACCGCATAGGCTGTCGGCACCGCGTTCGCGTGCGGTGACCAGACAGTGCAGACAGACAGATCAGGCAGAGCAGACAGACGCCGCAGGGGGCAACCGCCATGACGACAGGTCGGCTCGGGCAAGCGGCCGCGCCGCCGAACGCGGCCTATGCCGGGCAGGTCGTGCATTTCCCGGATCCGGTGCGGGCGGCCCGTCACCCGAGAGGGGTACGGGTGGACGAGGGTGGTTACCCGGTCTTCTCGCCGTACGCCCGTGCGGTGGCGGAGATCGCTGATCCGCCGGAGGGTTTCGGGGTCGACGAGCTGCGGTTGACGGACTACGTGTCGGCGAACGCGGCGTTGTCGGCGTCGGGGCACGAGTTGTGGGACACGGTGCCCGCGGTGGCGACGCCGCACGGCTGGACGTGGCACCACGTGGCGGGCACGCGGCGGATGGAGCTGGTCCCGGTCGAGGTGAAGGCGCTGCTGCGGCACCACGGCGGGATCGCGACGGCGGCGGTGGACCAGGGCAAGCGTGGTACGCGGCCGTTGCAGGAGACGCGTCCGGCGCATTTCGGGCTGCCGAAGTCGGGTGTGGCGGTGACGGAGCAGCAGGTGCAGGGGGTCGAGGAGGACCTCGGGTACCGGCTGCCGGGTGCGTACCGGTCGTTCCTGAAGGCGGCGGGCGGCTGTGCGCCGGTGGGTACGGCGCTGGACGCCGAGCTGGGGCTGCTGGTGGACCAGCCGTTCTTCACGGTGCGTGAGGAGGCGGCGGTCAACGACCTGGTCTATGTGAACAAGTGTCTGCGGGACCACCTGACGAAGGACTATCTGGGCGTCGCTTTCGTGCAGGGCGGTCTGCTCGCGGTGAAGGTGAAGGGCGAGCGGATCGGTTCGGTGTGGTTCTGCGCGTACGACGACGTGCGGGACGTGGATCCGTCGTTGGCGCCGGCGGATCGGGTGGAGCGGTTGCTGCTGCCGTGCGGTGAGGATTTCGACGCGTTCCTGTCGCGGCTGGCGGGTTCTCCGCCGGAGTTGGAGACGGTGGCGAACCTGATGGTGGACGGCGGTTTCGCGCGTGCGGTGCCCGTGTCGGCGTCGGTAGGGGAGTGAGCTGGCGATGGTGACGTTCGCGCAGGCGCAGGAGCGCGCGGAGGAGTGGGTCAACGGCGAGCTGCCGGCGTATCAGCACCGTGAGGTGCGGGTGCGGGAGTTCGACCTGGGGTTCGTGGTGTGGGCCGAGGACCGTGCGGAGGGGCCGCGTTCGGACGGGGGCGCGCAGCGGCTGGTGATCGCGCGGGACAGTGGTGAGGCGACGCTGTGGCCGGCGTTGCCGGTGGGTGAGGTGATCCGCCGGTACGAGGAGGAGTACGGCCGTCCCGAGGAGGCGGCGGAGCCGGGGCCGGCTCCCGCGGCGCGGGTGGACCTGAATCAGACGTCGTTCTTGCTGAGTCCGCCGGAGTGGTTGCAGGAGGCGGCGGACAAGCTGGGGATTCCGGACCGGCGGGGGGATCGCGACACCGCGGGTGCGGGTGCGGGTGCGGGTGCTGCGGCTGGGGCGTTGCCGGAGACGCAGGCCGGTGTGCGGGGGAGCGGTGCGGGGTGGCCTGCGGCCGGTGCGGGTGATTCCGGTGCGGGCGCGGCTGCGTCCGGTGACTCCGGTGACTCCGGTGCGCCGGGTGCGCCTGCCGGGGCGACGCCCTGGGCGGGGACGGACACCAACGCCGATGCCGGTGAGGACCGTTCCGTGCCGCTGCCCGAGACGGTGTTCGCGCCGCCGCTGAGCGATGTGGACGGGGGGACCCCGCCGCCCTCGGCGACGCCGGACGCCAAGACGGCGCTGATGTCGGGCGGCAGTCAGCTTCCGCCGACGGCGCTGGCACCGGCGATCGACGATCCGAACGCGTCGGCGCCGTCCGCGGGGACGGGTGCGCCGTCGGCCGGCCCGGGGCCGTCCGCCACGCCGGCCCGCCCGCCGGCGCCGGACGCCGGGGACATCGCGGACGCCGCGACCAGCAAGGCGACCCCTCCACCGCGCCGCGGCGGTGGTTCGACCACGCCGCCTCCGCCGAGTGCCCCGGGTGTTCCGGGTGCGCGTCCGGGTGCCACGCCTCCGCCTCCGCCTTCGGCGCCCGCCGGTCCGGGCGGGCCGGCCACTCCGGCGGGTGGTTATGTGCCGACGCAGCTGGTGTCGTCGCTCGGTCCCGAGGGTCCGGGCGGCGGTCCCGGGACGCCGCCTCCGCCGAGCGCTCCGAGTACGCCGCCTCCGCCGAGCGCTCCGGGTGCGCCGCCTCCGCCCAGTGCTCCGGGTACGCCGCCGGGCGGGGTGCATCACGCCGCCACGATGCTGGCCGACCCGGGCCGGACGGGCGGCGGGGCGCCGCAGCCGCCCGGTCCGCCCGCACCTCCCGGTCCTCCGGGGGCGCCCGGCGGTCCTGCTGCGCCGCCGCCTCCGGCCGCTCCTGGCGCGCCGGGTGCGCAGGGTGGTCCCGGTGCGCCGCCGCCTCCCGCGCCTCCCGGTGTGCCCGGTGGTTCCTCGGGTGGCGCCGGCGGTGCCGTGCACCATGCGCAGACCATGCTGGCCGCGCCCCCGTCGGGCGGTCCCGGCGCCCCTCCGCCGCCTCCGGGTGCTCCGGGTGTACCCGGCGCTCCGGGCGCCGCGCAGGCCATGCCGCCCGGTGCGATGCCGCCGCCCGGTGCCGTGCCGCCGCCCGGCGGGCCGGTGCCCGGTGCGCCGCCGGCGTACGGCTATCCGCAGCCGCCGGCCGGTATGCCGACCGTCGGTCCCGGCTACCAGGCCGTGCTGCGCTACCGCGCGCAGGACGGTTCCGAGCAGCAGCTGATCCGGCGTTCGGCGCCGGGTACGCCGCACCCGGAGTGGCAGATCTTCCATGAGCTGCGGGCCATGAACGTGCCGCCGGACCAGGTGCTGGAGCTGCACACGGAACTGGAGTCGTGCGAGCTGCCGGGCGCCTACTGCGCGCGGATGATCCGGGAGCAGTGGCCGCAGGCGCGGATCACCTCCATCGCGCCGTACGGCACGGACCACGCGAGCCGGCAGCAGGGCATGCAGCAGCTGCTGGAGCACCAGGGCGAGCTGCACCAGGTGGCCGACGGGCCGGCCCGTCCGGCGCCGGTGCGGGCGCCGTTGCCCCAGGTGCAGCCGGTGCCGCCCGTTCCGCCGGAGGCGATCGGGCAGGAGCTGGCCGGGGCCTTCGGGCCGGGTGTGTTCCGGTTCGAGCAGGCCGCGGTGTCCCGGCAGGGTGTTCCGCCGGTGGTGGCGCACACGCTGGTGGCGGCGGGTCTGCCGATGGACATGGGCCCGTTCTTCTGGGCGCAGGCCCAGCCGGGGCGGCCGGTGCCGACGCTGGCGGAGCTGGCGGCGGAGCGAGGGGTGCAGCCGGCCCCGGACGCGGGTTCGTACCTCGTCGTGGGCAGTGACTTCGGCCGGGCGATCTGTGTGCAGTACGGCACGGCGGCCATCGTGGCGGTGCCGGTGGAGGCGGGGCCGGGCGGTGCGCCGGTGCCGCCGCAGTTCGTGAACACGGGGCTGCCGGAGTTCGCGCGCTGCATGGCGCTGCTGGGCCGTATGTGGCGGCTCAGGTTCGGTCTCAATCAGGAGCAGGCGGGCCGCTGGACGGTGGACTTCCAGGCGCAGTTGGCCGCGCTGGACCCGGCCGCGCTCGGGTCGCCGGAGAGCTGGTGGTCGGTGCTGCTGGAGCAGATGTGGGACGGGCTGCTGTGAGGCTGCGGCGCAGCTGACGTACGCGAGGGTGGGGCCCGGTCGGCCGGTGGGGCGACTGGGCCCCACCCTTTTGTGCGCTGTTCGCGGTCCGGTGTGTCGCATTATGAGGGCTTACATCCGGTCCATAAAGTCGGTTAAGTCCATTTACTGCGGCAGGTTCCCCACAGGGGTGATGAGCATGACCAGCGCATCGGCGTCCCCTCACGGCTTCGTGACCGTACGCGGGCGCGAGCGCGGCTACCGTCCGGCACAGGTGGAGGAGTTGACCGCGGCCCTCTCCGAGGAGCGGGACGCGGCCTGGGAGCGGGCCGCCCGGCTCACCGTGCTCGCCCGGGAGATGGGCACGGAGCTGGAGCGCCTGCGTGAGGTGGTGGCGCGGCTCCCGCCGCAGGACTACGAGGCGCTGGGGGAGGGCGCGCGGTCCCTGTTCCGGCTCGGACAGGAGGAGGCGGAGGCCGTTCGGGAGGGGGCGCGGGCCGAGGCGGACAGGCTGCTGGAGCGGGCGCGGGCGTACGCGGCCGGGGTGCGCGAGGCGGCGCGGGCGCACGCCGACGGCGTACGGGCGGAGGCTGACGAGCGGTACCGGCAGCGGCTGCTCGCGGCGCGGGCGGAGGCCGACGAGGTGCGGATCGCGGCGCGGCGCGAGGTGAAGGCCGGGCGCGGGGAGGCGCTGGCCGCACTGCGCGAGATGCGGAAGCGGACCACCGGGATGCTGGCCGAGCAGAGCAGGGAGCACGCCGAGCGGGAGGCCGCGCAGGACCGTGCGCACGAGGAGGCGTCGCGGGCCGCGGACGCGCACCACGAGGAGCTGCTGGCGCGCGCCGAGCGGGAGCTGTGCGAGGCGAGGGCGGACCTGGCCGGGGCGGAGGAGGCCGCCGTGCGGTGGCAGGAGGAGGCCCGGGCCCGGGCGTCCGAGGTGGTCGCCGGGGCCCGGGCCCGTCAGGAGCGGATCGCCCGTGAGACGGAGCGGGTGCTGCACGAGCACGGGGAGCGGTGGGACGAGCTCCAGGCCCACGTGGCGTCCGTGCGCAGCAACCTCAGTGCGCTGACGGGCCGGGCGGTGGAGTGACGTCGCACCGTCGGTGTCGTCGTCACTCCCCTCTGCGGACCGCGCCCGCCAGGATCCAGCCCTCCACCGCCTCGTAGTGCCGGCGCTGCTCCTCCGCCTTGCGCCGGCCGGAGAGCATGGTGCCCAGCCAGCCGCAGGCGAAGCCGGGGCTCCTTGCGCGGCTCGGGTCCGGTGCGGCGGACCGCAGGGAGGTGGGGGGTGGGGGCCACGCACGCTACTCGCCGGTCATGTGGGGCGCTGCGTTTTGGCCGAACTGATCGGTCGGTATGCGCCTGCCGTGCCGTTCTGGGGGTGTTACCCGCGTTGACCTGCGTCTTCGCCGGGTCCGGCGGCCCGCGAGTTCAGTCCCGGAGCACCGGGAACCGGCGCGGTGCCACCACCAGCAGCACCAGGAACGCCAGCGCCGCCGCACCCGCCGCGCCCAGGTAGACCGCGTGCACGGCGTCGGCGATCGCCCGCCGTACGGGCTCCCCGGCGGCGCCCGGGCCCAGCGCCCGGGTCACGGAGTCGAGGTCCCCGGCGCCACCCCCGCCCGCCCCGCCGAGCCGTGCGGCCAGCACCCCGTTGGCGATCGCGCCGAAGGCCGCCGCACCGACGGTCTGGCCGGTCTGGCGGCAGAAGAGCACGGACGCGGTCGCCGTGCCCCGCTCCGCCCAGCCGACGGTGGACTGGACGCCGACGATGAGCGGCAGCTGGAACAGGCCGAGCGCGCCGCCGAGCAGCAGCATCAGCAGGGTCGGCTGCCAGGCCTCGCCCGGGTAGGGGAGGAAGGGGAACGCGAACAGGAGCAGGGAGGCGGTGCCGATGCCGAGCATCGCCGTGTTGCGGAAGCCGATCCTGCGGTACACGTGCTGGCTCAGGGCCGCCGACACCGGCCAGCTCAGCGTCCACACGGACAGCACGAAACCGGCGGCCACGGGCGCGAGGCCCAGCACCGACTGGGCGTAGGTCGGCAGGAACACGGTCGGCGCCACCATGAGGACGCCCAGCGCGCCGAGCGCGAGGTTCACCGCGGCGATCGTGCGGCGGCGCCACACCCAGCCCGGGATGATCGGCTCCGCCGCGCGGCGCTCGATCACCACCACGGCCGCCAGCAGGACGAGACCGGTGGCGCACAGGGCGAGCGAGGGCGCCGACAGCCACGGCCAGGCCACCCCGCCCTGCACCAGGGCGGTGAGCAGCACGCCCCCGCAGGCGAACACGGCCAGCGCGCCCGGCCAGTCGACCCGCGCGCGCGTGCCGGTCCCCTGCCGTGAGGGCTCGTCCCGTGGCGGCTCGTGCAGGTGACGGACGATCAGCCACAGGGCGAGGGCGCCGACCGGCAGGTTGATGAGGAAGATCCAGCGCCAGTCGGCGTACGTGGCCAGCACGCCCCCGAGGCCCGGGCCCGCGACCGCCGACACCGCCCACACGGTGGACAACCGGGCCTGGATCCTTGGCCGGTCCTTGAGCGGGTACAGGTCGGCGGCGAGGGTCTGCACCGTGCCCTGCAGGGCGCCGCCGCCCAGGCCCTGGAGGACGCGGAAGGCGATGAGGGCGGCCATGTTCCAGGCCAGCGCGCACAGCAGGGAGCCGAGGAGGAACAGCGCCGCGCCCACCACCAGGACCGGCTTGCGGCCGAAGGTGTCGGAGAGCTTGCCGTAGACGGGCAGCGTGACGGTGACGGCCAGCAGGTAGCCGGAGAAGAGCCACGAGAAGAGGGAGAAGCCGCCGAGGTCGCCGACGATCTGCGGGACTGCGGTGGAGACGATGGTGGCGTCGAGCGCCGACAGCGCCATCGCGAGCATCAGCGCGGCGACGACGGCACCGCGCCGGCCTGGGCCCGTGCCGGGTGCGGCCTCGTCCACCGCGGACCTGGTGTCGTCCATCCGCGCGCCCCTTCGGTTGTGTTCCCCCTGCATCCATCCGCGGGGATCAGCTTCCCACTTGCCCCTGACGTCGCGGGAGGGTGGATGCTCGGTGCGTCCTGAGGCGGACGGCACCCTGAGTCCGGCTCCACCGGAGGGTGGACTGCCCCTAGGGGTACCTCCGTACTACGGGTCGGGGAGGGTTCGTACCGACGGAGGACGAGAGGGGCCCGGCGGCGTCCTTAATCTGGCTTTACGCCGCTGGGGGGCGGCGAACCGGACCCGTGGGGGTGGGGTTTTCCCCAGCAGAAGACTGCGCTGTACCTCAGCGCGCTCGGCACCCGGTTCCGGCCAGACTCTTCGACGTAGCAGCGACACGTTCCAGCGCACGACCCGTTGTGAAGCCCGCACCACCAGCGGTACCGCTCAGCGTGCACCGCAGGCACCGGCGGCACAGGTGATGACCGACATAGGAGACTTGACATGACATCGGCCGTAAGTATTCCCGCACACGGGAGCACTGGAGGGCGTACGGCCGTTGCCGCGCGGGCGCGGCAGGTCGTGAAGGCCTACGGGACGGGCGAGACCCGGGTGGTCGCCCTGGACCATGTGGACGTGGACATCGCCCGCGGTCAGTTCACCGCGATCATGGGGCCGTCGGGCTCCGGCAAGTCCACGCTGATGCACTGCCTGGCGGGCCTGGACACCGTCACCGAAGGCCAGATCTACCTCGACGAGACCCAGATAACCGGCCTGAAGGACAAGAAGCTCACGCAGCTGCGCCGGGACCGGATCGGTTTCATCTTCCAGGCGTTCAACCTGCTCCCGACGCTGAACGCGATCGAGAACATCACGCTGCCCATGGACATCGCCGGCCGCAAGTACGACCGGGCGTGGCTGGAGCGGGTCGTGGAGACCGTCGGGCTTGCCGGGCGGCTCAAGCACCGGCCGACCCAGCTCTCCGGCGGCCAGCAGCAGCGTGTCGCCGTGGCGCGGGCGCTGGCCGCCCGGCCAGAGATCATCTTCGGTGACGAGCCGACCGGCAACCTCGACTCGCGCGCCGGCGCCGAGGTGCTGGGCTTCCTGCGCCGGTCGGTGGACGAGTTGGGCCAGACCATCGTGATGGTCACCCACGACCCGGTGGCCGCCAGCTACGCGGACCGGGTGCTGTACCTCGCCGACGGCCGGATCGTCGACGAGATGCACCGGCCGACCGCGGAGGCCGTCCTCGACCGCATGAAGGACTTCGACGCCCGGGGGCGCACGTCATGACCGTCGTGAAGACCTCGATGCGCAACTTCCTCGCGCACAAGGGCCGCATGGCGCTCTCGGCGGTGGCGGTGCTGCTGTCGGTGGCGTTCGTGTGCGGCACCCTGGTGTTCACGGACACCATGAACACCACCTTCGACAAGCTCTTCGCGGTCACCTCGTCGGACGTGACGGTCGCCCCGAAGGACGCCGAGGCCGAGGACACGCCGCAGAGCGGGGTGCCCGAGTCGCTTCCGGCGTCCACCCTGGAGAAGATCCGCGCGGCCGAGGGCGTCAAGTCGGCCGAGGGCGCCGTCGTCTCGATGAACGTGACCGTGGTCAACGCGGACAACGACAACGTGGGAGCCACCAACGGCGCCCCGACCCTCGCCGGGAACTGGACCAAGAACGACCTGCGGTCGATGGAGATCACCTCGGGGCACGCGCCGCGCGGCCCGACCGAGGCGATGGTCGACTCCGACACCGCCGACAAGCACGACCTGAAGATCGGCGACGAGCTGCGCACCATCGCGCAGACCGGCGACTTCAAGGCGAAAATCGTCGGCATCGCCTCCTTCACCGTCACCAACCCCGGTGCCGCGGTCGTCTACTTCGACACCCCCACCGCCCAGCGCCAGCTGCTCGGCGCCACGGACCGCTTCAGCCAGTTCAACGTCACCGCCGCGTCCGGCGTCACCGACGCACAGCTCAAGCAGAACGTCTCCGCCGCCCTGGACGGCGGCTCCTTCAAGGTGCAGACCGCCAAGGAGGCGTCCGACGAAGGCCGCGCGGACGTCGGCGAGTTCATGAACGTCATCAAGTACGCCATGCTCGGCTTCGCCGGGATCGCGTTCCTGGTCGGCATCTTCCTGATCATCAACACCTTCTCCATGCTGGTCGCCCAGCGCACCCGTGAGATCGGTCTGATGCGGGCCATCGGCTCCTCCCGCCGGCAGGTCAACCGCTCGGTCCTCGTCGAGGCGTTCCTGCTCGGCGTCGTCGGCTCCGTCCTCGGCGTCGCGGCCGGTGTCGGAATCGCCGTCGGCCTGATGAAGCTGATGTCGGCGGCGGGCATGAACCTCTCCACCGACGACCTGACCATCAAGACGACGACCCCGGTGGTCGGCCTGGTCCTCGGCGTCGTGGTCACGGTCCTGGCCGCCTACCTGCCGGCCCGCCGCGCCGGCAGGATCTCCCCGATGGCCGCCCTGCGCGACGCCGGCACCCCGGCCGACGGCAAGGCCGGCTGGATACGCGGCCTGATCGGCCTGGTCCTCACCGGTGCCGGCGCGGCGGCCCTGTTCACGGCCGCCGCAGCCGACAAGGCGAGCGAGGGCTCGCTGATGCTCGGCGCGGGCATCGTGCTGTCGCTCATCGGCTTCGTCGTCATAGGCCCGCTGCTCGCCGGCTTCGTGGTGCGGGTGATCAGCGCGGTGCTGCTGCGGGCCTTCGGCCCGGTGGGGCGGCTGGCCGAGCGCAACGCCCTGCGCAACCCGCGCCGCACCGGTGCCACCGGTGCCGCCCTGATGATCGGCCTCGCGCTGGTGGCGTGCCTGTCCGTCGTCGGCTCCTCCATGGTCGCCTCGGCCACCAGTGAGCTGGACAAGACGGTCGGCGCGGACTTCATCGTCCAGGGCAACCAGCGGATCGTGCCGCAGGCGGAGAAGGCGATGCAGGGCACGCCCGGCCTGGAGCACGTCACCCGCTACAAGATGCTCGACGCCACGCTGACCTCGCCCGACGGCAAGACCGACGACGACGGCGTCACGGCCGCCGACCCGACCTACGCCCAGGACGTGCGCCGCGCGACGACCGAGGGTGAGCTCTCCGCCGCCTACGGCACCGACGCCATGTCGGTCGGCTCGGACTACGCCAAGAAGCACGGCGTGCACGTCGGCGACACGATCTCCGTCGCCTTCGAGGGCGGCGAGACCGCGAAGCTCAAGGTCGCCGCGATCACGAGCGACGACGTCGCCATCGACCAGGGCGCGCGGTACATCAGCATCGAGACGATGCGGAAGTACCTGCCGGCCGAGAACATCCCGCCGAACACGATCATGTTCGCCAAGGCCGAGGAGGGTCAGGCGGACCAGGCCTACGCGGCGCTGAAGAAGTCCCTGGACGCCTACCCGCAGTACCAGGTGGCCGACCAGACCGACTACAAGCAGGAGCTGAAGGACCAGGTCGGCCAGCTGCTGAACATGGTCTACGGCCTGCTCGCCCTGGCGATCATCGTCGCGGTCCTCGGTGTGGTGAACACGCTGGCGCTGTCGGTGGTCGAGCGCACCCGCGAGATCGGCCTGATGCGGGCGATCGGCCTCTCCCGCCGCCAGCTGCGCCGGATGATCCGCATGGAGTCCGTCGTCATCGCCCTCTTCGGCGCCCTGCTGGGCCTGGGGCTGGGTATGGGCTGGGGCGCCACGGCACAGAAGCTGCTCGCCCTGGAGGGGCTGAACGTCCTCGACATCCCCTGGCCGACGATCATCGGCGTCTTCATCGGCTCGGCCTTCGTGGGCCTCTTCGCGGCCCTGGTCCCGGCCTTCCGCGCCGGCCGCATGAACGTCCTGAACGCGATCGCGACGGAGTAGCACCCGACCCGCCGGCCACCGCACACGGGGGTTGCGGGGGAAGGGCCCGGCGCCGAGTCCACACCGACTCGGCGCCGGGCCCTTTGTACTGACACGCGGCGCGCCGCCTCTTGCCGCCGAGTCGTCCGTCACCCTGGGCGTTCATCCTTCAGTCCACCGAGTCGGGACGGGGGTCCCCGCGCGAGCGCAGCCGAGCGCGGGGAGGGCGGGCACAGGTCCGGGGGTCCGGGGGTCGGAGCCCCCTGGTACGGCCACCGTGGCGCCGTCCACCACGCGCCCCGCGCCGTCCACAGCCCCCGGCGCACGCGAGCGCAGCGTCGTACGCTGGACACCCCCGGCCCTCACCCCGCCGGGCTACTCGTGTTGTCCACCCCAGCACCCAGGACGGAAGCGCCCCCTCCATGAGCCTGCACGGTCTGCTCGACGCCGTCGTCAAGGACACCGCCCTCGCGGAAGCGATCACGGCGGCCGCAGACGGCAACCGCATGCACGTCGACCTGGTCGGCCCGCCCGCCGCCCGTGTCTTCTCGGTCGCCGCGCTGGCCCGCGAGACGGGCCGCCCCGTGCTGGCGGTGACCGCGACGGGGCGTGAGGCGGAGGACCTGGCCGCCGCCCTGCGCTCCCTGCTGCCCCCCGAGGGCGTCGTGGAGTACCCCTCCTGGGAGACCCTTCCGCACGAGCGGCTCAGCCCCCGCAGCGACACGGTCGGCCGCCGCCTCGCCGTACTGCGCCGCCTCGCCCACCCCCGCCCCGACGACCCCGAGACCGGCCCGGTCTCCGTCGTCGTCGCGCCCGTGCGCTCCGTGCTCCAGCCGCAGGTCAAGGGCCTCGGGGACCTGGAGCCGGTCGCCCTGCGCACCGGCCAGAGCGCCGACCTCGACGAGGTCGTCGAGGCCCTGGCGGCCGCCGCGTACGCGCGCGTGGAGCTGGTGGAGAAACGCGGCGAGTTCGCCGTGCGCGGCGGCATCCTGGATGTTTTCCCGCCGACCGAGGAGCACCCCCTCCGCGTCGAGTTCTGGGGCGACGACGTCGAGGAGATCCGCTACTTCAAGGTCGCCGACCAGCGCTCCCTTGAGGTCGCCGACCACGGCCTGTGGGCCCCGCCCTGCCGCGAGCTGCTGCTCACCGAGGACGTGCGCGAGCGGGCCGCAGCCCTGGCCGAGGACCACCCCGAACTGGGCGAACTGCTCGGCAAGATCGCCGAGGGCATCGCGGTCGAGGGCATGGAGTCCCTGGCCCCCGTCCTCGTCGACGACATGGAGCTGCTGCTGGACGTGCTGCCCAAGGGCTCCATGGCGGTGGTCTGCGACCCGGAGCGGGTCCGCACCCGCGCCGCCGACCTGGTCGCCACCTCGCAGGAGTTCCTCCAGGCGTCCTGGGCGGCCACGGCGGGCGGGGGCGAGGCGCCGATCGACGTGGACGCGGCCTCCCTGTGGTCCATCGCGGACGTCCGGGACCGGGCCCGCGAGCTGGACATGATGTGGTGGTCGGTCTCCCCCTTCGCCGCCGACGACGCGCTCGAAGAGGCCGACACCCTCAAGCTCGGCATGCACGCCCCCGAGACCTACCGCGGCGACACCGCCAAGGCGCTGGCCGACACCAAGGGCTGGCTCGCCGACGGCTGGCGCGCGGTCTACCTCACCGAGGGCCACGGCCCGGCCGCCCGCACCGTCGAGGTCCTCGGCGGCGAGGGCATCGCGGCCCGCCTCGACAGCGACCTGGACACGCTCAGCCCCTCCGTCGTCCACGTCTCCTGCGGCTCGATCGACCACGGTTTCGTCGACCGGGCCCTCAAGCTCGCGGTCCTCACCGAGACGGACCTGACCGGGCAGAAGGCCGCCGGCCGCGAGGGCGCCCGGATGCCCGCCCGGCGCCGCAAGACCATCGACCCGCTCACCCTGGAGGCGGGCGACTACATCGTCCACGAGCAGCACGGCGTGGGCCGCTACATCGAGATGGTGCAGCGCACCGTGCAAGGCGCCACGCGCGAGTACCTGGTCGTGGAGTACGCCCCCGCCAAGCGCGGCCAGCCCGGCGACCGCCTCTACATCCCCACCGACCAGCTGGAGCAGATCACCAAGTACGTCGGCGGAGAGGCCCCCACCCTGCACCGCCTGGGCGGCGCGGACTGGACCAAGACCAAGGCCCGCGCCAAGAAGGCGGTCAAGGAGATCGCCGCCGACCTGATCAAGCTCTACAGCGCGCGGATGGCGGCGCCCGGTCACGCCTTCGGCGCGGACACGCCCTGGCAGCGCGAGCTGGAGGACGCCTTCCCGTACGCCGAGACGCCGGACCAGCTCACCACCATCGCCGAGGTCAAGGAGGACATGGAGAAGACGGTCCCCATGGACCGCCTGATCTGCGGCGACGTCGGCTACGGCAAGACCGAGATCGCCGTCCGCGCCGCCTTCAAGGCCGTCCAGGACGGCAAGCAGGTCGCCGTACTGGTCCCCACGACCCTGCTGGTGCAGCAGCACTTCGGGACGTTCAGCGAGCGCTACGCCCAGTTCCCGGTGAGCGTGAAGGCGCTGTCCCGCTTCCAGACCGACACCGAGGCGAAGGCGACCCTGGAGGGCCTGCGCGAGGGCTCGGTGGACATCGTCATCGGCACCCACCGCCTGTTCTCCTCGGAGACCAAGTTCAAGGACCTGGGCCTGGTCATCGTCGACGAGGAGCAGCGCTTCGGCGTCGAGCACAAGGAACAGCTGAAGAAGCTCCGCGCCAACGTCGACGTGCTGACCATGTCCGCCACGCCGATCCCCCGCACCCTGGAGATGGCGGTCACCGGCATCCGCGAGATGTCGACGATCACCACCCCGCCGGAGGAGCGGCACCCGGTGCTGACCTTCGTCGGCCCCTACGAGCACAAGCAGATCGGCGCCGCGATCCGCCGCGAGCTGCTGCGCGAGGGCCAGGTCTTCTACATCCACAACCGGGTCGAGTCCATCGACCGCGCGGCGGCCAAGCTCCGCGAGATCGTCCCCGAGGCGCGGATCGCCACCGCGCACGGCCAGATGTCGGAACAGGCCCTCGAGCAGGTCGTCGTCGACTTCTGGGAGAAGAAGTTCGACGTGCTGGTCTCCACGACCATCGTCGAGTCCGGCATCGACATCTCCAACGCCAACACCCTCATCGTCGAGCGGGGCGACAACTTCGGTCTCAGCCAGCTCCACCAGCTGCGCGGCCGCGTCGGCCGGGGACGGGAACGCGGCTACGCCTACTTCCTCTACCCGCCGGAGAAGCCGCTGACGGAGACGGCGCACGAGCGCCTGGCGACCATCGCCCAGCACACCGAGATGGGCGCGGGCATGTACGTGGCGATGAAGGACCTGGAGATCCGCGGCGCCGGCAACCTGCTGGGCGGCGAGCAGTCCGGCCACATCGCGGGCGTCGGCTTCGACCTGTACGTGCGGATGGTCGGCGAGGCGGTCGCCGACTACCGGGCCTCCCTGGAGGGCGGGGTCGAGGAGGAGCCGCCGCTCGAGGTCAAGATCGAGCTGCCCGTCGACGCGCACGTCCCGCACGACTACGCCCCCGGCGAGCGGCTGCGGCTCCAGGCGTACCGGTCCATCGCCTCCGCGGGCAGCGAGGAGGACGTCAAGGCCGTACGCGAGGAACTCGTCGACCGGTACGGCAAGCTGCCGGAGCCGGTGGAGAACCTGCTGCTGGTCGCGGGCCTGCGCATGCTCGCGCGGGCGTGCGCCGTCGGCGAGATCGTGCTTCAGGGCAACAACATCCGCTTCGCGCCGGTGGAGCTGCGCGAGTCCCAGGAGCTGCGGCTCAAGCGGCTCTACCCCGGTTCCGTCATCAAGGCGGGTACCCACCAGGTCCTCGTGCCGCGTCCGAAGACCGCGAAGGTGGGCGGCAAGCCGCTGGTCGGACGCGAACTGCTCGGCTGGGTCGGGGAGTTCCTCACCTCGATCCTGGGGTCCTGACCAGGGCTTCCCAGGGGAGTCGCAGAAGAAGCCGTCCACGGGGAAGGTCCCGTGGACGGCTTCGCCGTGTTCGGGGGGCTACTGCTGATCCGGCCGGTTGCCTCCACCCTCATGCCCGAAGCCGAGCCTGTCCTCGGCCTGCTGCTGCGCGGTGTCGACGTGCTTCTCGTACTTGCCGCCGGTCCTCTGGTTGACCTGGCGTTCGGCCGCGTCGGACATCTTCCTGGACCTGTCCTTGTCCTTGCCGGCCATGCTCTTCATCTTGTCGAGGATGCCCATGCAGAGCTCCTTCCGAGACGTGACTCACTGTCGACCGTACGACAGATTTGTCCCGCATGCCCAACAAGGCCACCTATGGCCTGAACCTCTCCCTGGCTACGGTGGTGACCGCGAACGGGCAAGGGGAGGGACGCCATGGGGCGGTACGGCAGGACGCGCAACGGATGGGCCGCGTGCGCGGTCCTCACACTGGCGCTGGTCACCGGGTGCGAGGGCGTCGACGGCGAAGGCCCCACGCCGTCGGAGGAGAACGCCGGGGCGCCGGCCGCGGGCCAGGCCGTCAGCCCGCTGCGCAACCCGGACGGCACCGGGCCCGGCCTGGCCCCGGTCACGGGTGACATCGACGAGGCCACGGCCCGCGAGCTCATCGACGGCCTGAAGACCAAGGGACGCGGCCCGAGGACGGGGTACGACCGCGACGAGTTCGGCTACGCCTGGATGGACACGGCCGACGGCGTACCGTTCGCCCGCAACGGCTGCGACACCCGCAACGACCTGCTCCAGCGCGACGGCCAGGACCTGCGCTTCCGCTCCGGGTCGGACTGCGTGGTCGTCGCCATGACGCTGGACGACCCGTACACCGGCACCACCATCGAGTGGCGCAAGCAGGAGGCGAGCGAGGTCCAGATCGACCACGTCGTGCCGCTGTCGTACAGCTGGCAGATGGGCTCCTCGCGGTGGTCCGAGAGCAAGCGCGAGCAACTGGCGAACGACCCGCTCAACCTCATCCCGGTGCAGGGCCGGGCCAACTCCGCCAAGAGCGATTCCGGGCCGGCCTCCTGGCTCCCGCCCGACAAGTCGGTCCGCTGCGCCTACGCGGTCCGCTTCGCACAGGTCGCCGCCAAGTACGAGTTGGCGGTCACGGCACCGGACAAGCGGATGATGTCCCGCCAGTGCGGCGGCTGACCGGGCCGAGGCGGTCGTCGGTCCGGAGAAAACCGCTGTCCTGCCGCGTGTCCGGCTGTCTACGGTGACGCCATGGAGCCGAAGACATGGAGCTGAGGGTTTCGAGCCTCGCCGAGCGCCCGGAGATGCTGGACCGGGTCCGGGAGATGGCCGACAGCTGGCCCGCGTTCGCCGTCGAGGACCTCTCGGGCAACGCCCACTATCCGCGCATCGCGGTCGAGTTTCCTCAGTACGTGCAGTTCGCCGAGGACGAGCACGGCGAGGTCGTCGCCCACGGCCACAGCGTGCCGTTCGCCCTGCACGCCGAGGGGCGTGGCACGCTGCCCGCCCGGGGCTGGGCCGAGGTGCTCGTCTGGGCCTTCGGCGACCTGCGCCGCGGGGTGCGGCCCGACACCGTCAGCGCCGTCTCCGTCACCGTCGCCCCGCACGCGCAGGGGCGCGGCCTGTCCGGCAGGATGCTCGCCGCGATGCGCGACAACGCCCGCACCCGGGGCTTTTGCGAGGTCGTCGCCCCCGTCCGGCCCAGCGCCAAGCACCTCGAACCCCGCGCGTCCATCGAGGAGTACGCCCGCCGCCTGCGCCCGGACGGCCTGCCCCACGACCCCTGGCTGCGCGTCCACGCGCGGGCCGGGGCCACCGTCGACTCCGTGGCCCCGGCCTCCATGACCGTCTCGGGCTCCCTCGGCCAGTGGCGGGACTGGACGGGCCTGCCCTTCGACACCGCCGGGGACGTCGAGGTCCCCGGCGCCCTCGTGCCGGTGCGCTGTGAACCGGAGCGTGGCTACGCGGTGTACGTGGAGCCCAACGTGTGGATGCGGCACCCGCTCTGACTCCCGAGCCGGGGCGTTCGCGGCGGGTGCCGTACGTCGCTCAGGCGTTGCGCCCGTTCATCGCCTCCAGGTCGATGACGTCCCCGGTGGGGGCGTCGGCGGGCACCGGCTCGTCGTAGTCGCCGAAGGTGAGGGTGCCGGCGTCGTTCTCGGACTTGCTCTCGAAGCGCACCAGGTAGGGCTTGCCCTCGGAGGCGATGTAGAGCTTGCTGCGGTCCGCGCCGTCCGTCTCCCACAGGACGAGCACGGGCGTGCCGTCGACGGTGGTGGCCTCGCCGCGGGTCAGCACCGGATCGCTGTCGTCGGCGTCGCCGTCCGTGCCGTCCAGCATCGTGTCCAGGTCGCAGAAGCTCGTCATGTCCTTCGCGTCCGGACCGGTGGCGGACATCTTGGTCCACCGGCCGGCCAGCAGCGACACGAGGGCCTCCGTGTCCGCCTGCGGCTCGCCCTTGCTCTGCGCCCGCAGGAACCGCTCGTCGTACTTCATGTAGACCGCGTCGCCGGTCTTGATGAGCTCGGCCTGGCCCTGGCCGTCCATGCTCATGGTGCCCGCGCACTCGCCCTCGCGGTCCAGGGCGAGGTCGATCCGTATCGTGCCGCCGCTCTCCTCGTCTGGGACGTCGCCGGTCACGCGCAGCGAGCGGGCTCCGGTGGTGGCCTCGAGGGCGCGGTCGGAGATCTCGTCGGCGCTCAGACCGGCGAACGGCTCCGCGGACGCGGAAGCCGAGGCCGACGGTGACTTCTCCGGGTCCGCGTTCTTGTCCGCGTCCGCCTTCTGCCCGGAAGCCGGTCCGGAGGCGGACGCAGCGGCTCCGGTTCCGTCGGGCCCGTCGGCCCTCCCGAAGCCGTCCTGGCCGGACTGGCATCCGGTGAGACTCGCGGTGGCCACCGCGGTGAGGAAGAGAGCGGTGAACGTGGAGCGGCGCAGGTGCCGGCGCATGGCGGAGTCCCCCCAGGAATCCCAGCGAGCGGTGAAGGACGAACTGGTGAATGTCGTGCTGTGAACCGTGAACAGTGCGGCGGGCGCGGACCGGGGCTCAGAAGTTGCCGTTGCCGAGCAGCTCGCCGTCGGCATCGTAGACGGTCACGAGGCCGTTCTCGCTCTGCTTCCAGTCGGCGAACGCCGAGGCGATGAGCTTGGCCGGGCCCATGCCCTCGCCCATGATGCCGCCGGTGAAGTCGGTGTAGACGTCGGCGGTGTCGAGGACGTCGTTCTGCTCCTCGGCGCCCTGCACCTTGGTGACGTGGGCGACGGCCTCCTTCTCCGACGGCGTTCCGTTCTTCTCCACGAACGCCTTGAACCGGTCTGCCTGGGACGCCTTCTCGGCGGCCTTGTCCTCGGCCGGCTTCGCGTCGGACGCGCCGTCGCCCCCGGTGCCGCCGGGCTTCTCCTCGGCGCCGGCGGAGGTCCGGTTGTCGCTCTTGGCCTCGCCGCCCCCGTCGCCGGAGTTCGCCGAGACCGCCCCGATGACGACGAGCCCCACGACGGCGCCCAGCGCGACCTTGGTCTTCATGCCCATGACTGTGTCCCCTCCCGGTGCGGCAACCGCCATCCCTTGACGGCTGCCTGTTGCCGAGGTCAATAAGACCAGAGCTCGTGAACCGAGTCAACCACGTACACGCGAATGTCCGCGTACACGCCGTGAATCGGGTCGGTGTGCTGTCTCGGTATGCTCGGCGCCACACATGTGACGAGGGGAGCCGCGCCGGTGCAGGACAACGCGACTGAAGTGACCGCTGCCGGAATCGCGCGGCTCGCCGGCGTCGGCCGGGCCGCCGTGAGCAACTGGCGCCGCCGCCACGCCGACTTCCCCAAGCCGGTCGGCGGCACCGAGACCAGCCCCTCCTTCGCCCTCGCCGAGGTGGAGGGCTGGCTGCGCGCCCACGGCAAACTCGCCGAGGTCCCGCTGCGGGAGCGGGTCTGGCAGCAAGTCGTCGGCCACCCGGAAGGGCCGGTCACCGCACTCACCCACGCCGGCTGCGTCCTGCTGCTCATCCACGACCGCCCCACCCTCTGGCTGGAGGTCGGCGCCGGCTCCGACGAACGGCTCGCCGCGATGCTTCCCGAGGCGCTGGACCAGGTGCTGACCCCGCGCTTCGGCACGGTCCGCCCGGGACGCCGCAACCCCGGCGGGCGGACGGCCGCGACCTCCCCCGCAGGGACGCCGACCGGGATGCCGACCGGCACGTCGGCCGCCGCGCCGGCTGTGCCCGCCGTGCCCACTGCTCCCGCTGTGAACCCAGCCACCGGCGACCGTGCGACCCCCGGCGTTCACACGGGGGGCGCCGTCAACACCCCCGCCCTCCAGAACCTCACCGGCCCCGCCGCCCTCGCCTCCGCCCCCCTCCTGCGCGGCACCGCCGAACTCGCCGCCGAACTCGGCGCCCGGCAGGCGTTCGAGTTCCTGCTCGGCCGGCACCTCGACGCCAATCCCCGCCAGTACACGCTCACCCCCGCCGAACTGGCCGGCCTCATGGCCGAACTGGCCGGCCCCGCCCGCGCCGTCCTCGACCCCGCCTGCGGCACCGGCGCCCTCCTGCGCGCCGCCGCACCCGGCGGCCCCGTCCCCCGCGGCGCGCACGACGGCCTGTGCCTCCACGCCCAGGACAGCGCCCCCGACCTCGCCGCCCTCACCGCGCTCCGGCTCGCCCTGCACACCCGGGCCACCGTCCGCGCCGCCGCCGGCGACACCCTGCGCGCGGACGCCTTCCCCGGCCTGCGCGCCGACGCCGTCCTGTGCCACCCGCCGTTCAACGAACGCAACTGGGGACACGACGAACTCGCCTACGACGCCCGCTGGGAGTACGGCTTCCCGGCCCGCACCGAGTCCGAGCTGGCCTGGGTGCAGCACGCCCTCGCCCGCCTGCGCGACGAGGGCACCGCCGTCCTGCTCATGCCGCCCGCCGCCGCCTCCCGCCGCTCCGGCCGCCGCATCCGCGCCGACCTGCTGCGCCGGGGCGCGCTGCGGGCCGTGATCGCCCTGCCGGCCGGCGCCGCACCGCCGTACAGCATCCCGCTCCACCTGTGGGTGCTGCGCCGCCCCGGGAAGGCGCCCGCGCGGCCCGAGGTGCTGCTCGCCGACGTCGGGCAGTACACCGGCGAGGGGCGCGGACCGGACTGGCGGGCCGTCAGGGGCGCCGCCCTCGACACCTGGCGGGAGTTCGACCGCACCGGCCGCCTCGGGGAACGGCCCGGCCTGGCCCGGTCCCTGCCCGTCATCGAACTCCTCGACGACGACGTCGACCTGGCCCCCGCCCGCCACCTGCCGCCCCCCGCCGCCGACGGCCCCGGACGGCTCACGGACGTACGCGAACGCCTCGGCGAGACCCTGCGCCTGGCCACCGACCTCACCCCCGCGCCCGCCGGCATCCCGCAGCCCGGCACCGCGCCGCCCGCGCCCCGCTGGCCGCTCACCACCGTCGGCGAACTCGCCCGCGGCGGCGCCCTGCTGCTGCGCACCGGCACGAACGGCGGGCACGCGCGCGTGCCCGTCCTCACCGACCACGACGTACTCGCCGGCACCACCCCCTCGGGCACCCTCCCGGAGAGCGACGAGGAACCCGTGCTGACCGAACGCGGCGACGTCGTCGTCCCGGTCCTCGGCGGCGGCTCCGTCGCCCGTGTGATCGACGCCGCCACCGCCGGCGCCGCCCTGGGCCGCAACCTGGTCCTCCTGCGCCCCGACCCCGCCGCGCTGGACCCGTGGTTCCTCGCCGGGTTCCTGCGCGGCACCGCCAACAACCGCCAGGCCAGCAGCTACGCCTCCACCGCCACCCGCCTCGACGTCCGCCGCCTCCAGCTGCCCCGGCTCCCGCTCGACGCCCAGCTGCGCTACGGCGAACGGTTCCGCGCCCTCGACGAGTTCGAGCGCGCGCTCAGGCTCGCGGGCCGCCTCGGCGAGCAGCTCGTACGGGGGATGTACGACGGGCTGACGGACGGGTCGGTGGCACCCGGGCCATGACCTGGCGGTGATCGGTACGGCAACGGTTCGGTACAACCGGGGACCACTGTCGGCCCCGGCCTATACGCTCGGACTTTCACGCCGAACAACCCGTTCGCCCGTTCGGCACGGCATCATGGTCCAGGAGCAGTCATGTATGGCAACGGCGCCGCCGGGCCGCCGCCCTCCCGCGGCGCGGCCAACGTCACCTCCCTGCGCGTGCTGTTCGCCGCCGCCGGCTTTCTCACCTGCGGTCTGCTCTCCTGCGTCCCCCTGTTCCGGATCGCCGTGCTGCGCGGCAGCCGGCTCGACTGGACGCTGGCGTGGCTGAGCCTTCCGGCGTCCATCGGCTGCCTCGCCGTGGTCGGCTCCCTGCCGGAGACCGACCGCCGGGGGGACGTCGCGATGGCCGCCCTGCTGCTGATCGGAGCGGCGGCCAGCGCGCACTTCCTGGTGGCCGACATACGCCTGCACGCCGCGCGGCCGCCGTTCCCCGGCCCGCAGTCGTACCCCGGCCACCAGCCGTACGCCGTCCCCGGTCCGCACTACGCCCAGACGCAGCCCGCCGTCGGCCCGTACCCGCCCACGTACCCGTCGCAGTCCCCGCTGCGCCCGGACCCACGGCACGCTCCCCCCGGGGTCCAGACACCCGTGCCTCAGCCGCCCGTGCCCGGACCGGCGGTGGCCCGCACCCCCGTGCCGCAGCCGCCCGCCCCCACGCCGCCTCCCCAGCACCCCGCCCCCGCCCGCATCGACCAGGTCCGTGCCGAGCTCGACGAGCTCAGCGACTACCTGCGCAAGCACGACGGCACGGGCGACGGCCGCGGCGGTGGCAGCCACGAGGGCGGAAGGTGACCGTGGCGACCGGACGCGTCGTCGCCGGCCGGTACGAGCTGTCCACGCTCATCGGGCAGGGCGGCATGGGACAGGTCTGGACGGCCTACGACGGGCGCCTGGACCGGCGCGTGGCGGTGAAGCTGCTGCGCCCCGACAAGGTGGCCGGCCAGGAGGCCGACGAACTGCGGCGCCGCTTCGTGCGGGAGTGCCGGGTGACCGCACAGGTCGACCACCCCGGTCTGGTCACCGTGCACGACGCGGGCAGCGAGGGCGAGGAGCTGTTCCTCGTCATGCAGTACGTCGACGGCGCCGACCTCTCCGACCACCTCGCCGAGAACGACCCCTACCCCTGGCAGTGGGCGGTCGCCGTGGCCGCGCAGCTGTGCGCCGTACTGAGCGCCGTGCACGCCGTGCCGATCGTCCACCGCGACCTCAAGCCGCGCAACGTGATGGTGAAGCAGGACGGCACCGTCACCGTCCTCGACCTCGGCGTCGCCTCCGTCATGGACGCCGACACCACCCGCCTCACCCACACCGGCACCCCCATCGGCTCGCCCGCCTACATGGCGCCCGAACAGGCGATGGGCGGCGCCGTCGGTCCGTACACCGACCTGTACGCACTCGGCGTACTCCTGCACGAACTGCTCAGCGGAGACGTCCCCTTCGCGGGATCGACCGCACTCGGCGTGCTCCACCGGCACCTGTACGAGCCGCCGCTGCCCGTGCGCCGCATCCGCCCCGAGGTCCCCGAGGCGCTCGAAACCCTGGTCCTGCGCCTGCTCGCCAAGGATCCGCAGCACCGCCCCGCCTCCGCCCAGGAGGTCTACGAGCACCTGGCCCTGCTGCTGCCCGCGCGCTCCATGCCCACCGGCGGTCCCCTCGACCCCACCCGCCCCTTCGTACGCCCGCACGCGCCCTGGCCCGACCGGGCCCGCACCCCCGCGCCCCGGCCCGCCCCCGCCCCGCCGGCCGCCGAGGCCGGCAAGCCGGACGTCGCCCGCGCCGTGGACGACGTCAAACGCCTCCTCGGCGAGGGCCGCATCACCCAGGCCGTCGACATCCTCGGCGCGATCCTGCCCGCCGCCGCCGAACAGCACGGCGAGCGTTCCCCGGTCGTGCGCACCCTGCGCAAGCAGTACGCGGCCACCCTCATGGACGACGGCCAGTACCGGCGCGCCCTGCCCGAGCTGCGCCGCCTCGCCGACGAGCGTGCCGCCGAGGCCGGCCAGGCCGACCCCCAGTCCCTGCGTCACCGCTACGACGCCGCCCAGTGCCTGGAACAGCTCGGCGAACCGGCCGCCGCCCTCGCCGAGTACCGGGTGCTGCTGCCGTACTACGAGAACCAGTACGTCGCCGGCGACCCCGACCTCGCCCACGACGTCCGCCGCCGCATCGGCCACCTGCTCCTCGCCCTCGGCGACCGCGCCGCCGCCCACGAGACGCTGGGCCGGCTGCTGCATGACGTGGAGCACCTGCACGGCCCCGGCCACCCGCTCGCGGCGGAGATCCGGCGCACCCTGCAGTGGCTCGGCCAGGTACGCGGCTGACGGCCACCACCCCGGCCGGGGCGCGGCGGTGCCGGAAGTCCCGGTGAATCGTTGGTCGAATGGGTTGGCCAGAGCCGGACCACTGCCTACCATCGATCATCGCAAGACTTTGTGCACCGTCGCACAATCTCCTCGGGAGGTTCCCTTGCACCGCCGCCGTCGCACCGCGCTCCTGTTCACCGCCGCGATCGCCGCCGCGGCGCCCCTGCTCACCGCGTGCGGCAGCGACGCGCACCCGGGAGCCGCCGCCGTGGTCGGCGACCAGCGGATCACCGTCGCCCAGCTGGAGAACCGGGTCGACGAGGTGCGCGAGGCACAGCGGGCCGCCGTCCCCGACGACGCCCAGTACCAGCAGGTCCTCGCCAGGACCGGCAGCCTCACCCGCGACACCCTGCACGGCATGGTCCTCGACCGGGTGCTGCACCGGGCCGCCGAGGACGCGGGCGTGACCGTCAGCCGCAAGGAGGTCCAGGAGCTGCGCGGGGGCCTGGAGGAGCAGGCCGGCGGCCCCGAGCAGCTCGAGACGCTCTGGCTGCAGCAGTACGGCGTGGCCCCCGACCGCCTGGACGACAATCTCCGCGTCCAGCTGGAGGCCCAGAAGCTCGCCGAGAGCCTCGGCACCGACACCAGCCGGCCCGAGTTCTGGCAGGCCCTGGCGAAGGCGTCCGACCAGCTCGACATCGACCTGAACCCGCGCTACGGCGACTGGGACGTCCAGAAGAGCAGCCGCGTCGACACCGAGACCCCGTGGGTCCGGGAGATCACGGCGTCACAGACCCGGCAGACGGCGTAACGGTCCTGCGGGACACCACCCGCGACCCTTGTGGACAAGCCGGCCCGGCCCCCTGTGGACAACTCGGGGGGCCACCGGCCTCGTGCGTTACGTTCTGAAGGTGAACGCAACCAGCGCCGACACCACCTCCGGCACCGCTCCCGACCCCGGCCGCATCGTCCTGCTCACCACCAGCCACCGCGTCGCCCCCGGCCTGCTGTCCTGGCCCGCCTGGCAGGCCCTGCGCACCGCCGACCGCGTGCTGTGCGCCGACGGCGCGCACCCGCAGCTGCCGTACCTGCGCGAGGCCGGCATACGGGTCGACGAGGCCGCCCCGGCCGCCGAGGAGCTGGTCACCGCCTGCGCCGGCGGGCACACCGTGGTCGTCGTCGCCACCGGTGAGGGCGAGCCCGCCCTCACCGACGGGCTGGCCCGCCTCGCGGGCTCCGGCCGCGTCTCCATGCCGGACCTGGAACTGCTCCCGGCCTCCTACGACCTCCCCGGCGCCCGCCTGCTCGACCTCGTCCAGGTCATGGACCGCATCCGCGTCGAGTGCCCGTGGTCCTCGCAGCGCACCCACAAGGGCCTGGCCAAGTACGCGATCGAGGAGGCGTACGAACTCGTCGAAGCGATCGAGGACGGCGACCGCGACGAGCTCCGCGAGGAACTGGGCGACGTGCTCCTCCAGGTCGTCTTCCACGCCCGTATCGCCGAGGAGGACCTCGAAGCCCCGTTCTCCGTCGACGACGTGGCCGCGACCATCGTCGACAAGCTCGTCCACCGCCACCCGCACGTCTTCGGCGACGCCACGGCGACCACCCCCGAAGAGGTCAGGGAGCACTGGCTGCGCACCAAGGCGGACGAGAAGCAGCGCGCCTCGGTCACCGACGGCGTCCCCCTCGGCCAGCCCGGCCTGGCCCTCGCCGCCAAGCTCGCCTCCCGGGTCCGTTCCGCGGGCCTCCCGGTCCCCCTGCCCTCCGGCGAGGGCGTCGGCTACGAACTGCTCGCCCTGGCCGCCCGCGCCGAAGCAGAGGGCACGGACCCCGAGGCGGCCCTGAGAGCGGCGGCCCGGGCCTACCGGGACGCGATCAGGGAGGTCGAGGCATGACCGGCCCGGCACCCGTCCCCGCCCCGGCCCCGGGACCCGAGCTGTTCACCTGGGAGTTCGCCGCCGACCCGTACCCCGCCTACGCCTGGCTGCGCGAGCACGCCCCGGTGCACCGCACCCGGCTGCCCAGCGGAGTGGAGGCCTGGCTGGTCACCCGGTACGCGGACGCCAGGCAGGCGCTCGCCGACCCGCGGCTGTCCAAGAACCCGGCCCACCACGACGAGCCCGCGCACGCCAAGGGCAAGACCGGCATTCCGGGGGAGCGGAAGGCCGAGCTGATGACCCACCTGCTGAACATCGACCCGCCGGACCACACCCGGCTGCGCAGGCTGGTCAGCAAGGCGTTCACGCCCCGCCGGGTCGCCGAGTTCGCGCCCCGGGTGCAGGAGCTGGCGGACGACCTCATCGACCGGTTCGCGCAGACCGGGAGCGCCGACCTGATCCACGAGTTCGCCTTCCCGCTGCCCATCTACGCCATCTGCGACCTGCTCGGCGTCCCCCGTGAGGACCAGGACGACTTCCGGGACTGGGCGGGCATGATGATCCGTCACGGGGGAGGACCCCGGGGCGGGGTCGCGCGGTCGGTGAAGAAGATGCGGGGCTACCTCGCCGACCTCATCCACCGCAAGCGTGCCGCGCTGCCGGCCCAGCCCGGCCCCGGCGAGGACCTGATCTCCGGCCTGATCCGCGCCTCCGACCACGGCGAGCACCTCACCGAGAACGAGGCCGCGGCGATGGCCTTCATCCTGCTCTTCGCCGGCTTCGAGACCACCGTCAACCTGATCGGCAACGGCACGTACGCCCTGCTCACCCACCCCGAGCAGCGGGACCGCCTGCAGAGGTCCCTCGCCGCCGGCGAGCGTGCGCTGCTGGAGACCGGCGTCGAGGAACTCCTGCGCTACGACGGCCCGGTGGAGATGGCCACCTGGCGCTTCGCCACCCGGCCTCTCTCCCTCGGCGGGCAGGACATCGCGCCCGGCGACCCCGTCCTCGTCGTCCTGGCCGCCGCCGACCGGGACCCGGAGCGCTTCACGGACCCGGACACCCTCGACCTCGCCCGCCGGGACAGCCAGCACCTGGGGTACGGCCACGGCATCCACTACTGCCTCGGGGCCCCGCTCGCCCGGCTGGAGGGACAGACCGCGCTCGCCACGCTCCTCACCCGCCTCCCGGACCTCCGGCTCGCCGCGGAGCCGGAGGAACTGCGCTGGCGCGGCGGGCTCATCATGCGAGGTCTGCGCACCTTGCCCGTGTCCTTCACACCCGTTGCAACATCGGCGGGTCATGGTCCGCCCCCGAAGTAAAAGTGACACGCGCTCAACTTTGTGATCTTCACGTGATCTGCGCGGCATGAACTTGTGACAAGCGATCATCTGCCTATACGTTCACGGATCAACGTGGCCTGAGCATTACCGCCGCGCGGTCCCCGCTGTCTCGTGAAAGGTCGTCGCATGCTCTCCGGGAACGGTCGTCACCGTCGCCCCCGCCAGGCCCCCGCCCTGGTCGTCGCCGCCGGAGTGACCGGCTCCGCCATCGCGATCCCCCTCCTCGGCGCCACCGGCGCCCACGCGGCCGACGGCGCGAACTGGGACCGGGTCGCCGAGTGCGAGACCGGCGGAGCCTGGAGCCAGAACAGCGGCAACGGGTACTACGGCGGCCTCCAGATCTCCCAGGAGGCCTGGGAGCGGTACGGCGGCCTCGAGTACGCGCGGAGCGCCGACCAGGCCAGCCGCTCCCAGCAGATAAGAATCGCCGAGAAGATACACGCGGACCAGGGCATCGCCGCCTGGCCGACCTGTGGTCTGCTCGCGGGACTGGGCAACGACTCGGGGATCGTGGACGGCGCCACGGGTTCGGCCGGGGACGGCTCGCCGGGGACCGCGGACCCCTCGCAGGCGCCCACCGCTCCGGAGACGAGTGACCCGTCCGGCACGGCCGACCCGTCCGGGTCTACGGGCACGTCCGGCTCGACGGCTTCGGGCGAGGCGTCCGACCCGGCCGCCGGGGCGTCGCCTTCGTCGTCTCCTTCGCCGACTTCTGACCCTTCGTCGACCGATGAGGGCGAAACGCCCAAGACGGGCGCATCGGCCGAATCCGGCTCGGCGGCAAGTGCCGACCCGCAGGAATCCGGCAGCTCGTCCACCGGTACCACCAAGACCGATGAAACGGACAAGGTGGGGCAGAGTGACGGTTCTTCGGCGGCCGCCGGTGGTGGGGAGTCGGGTGCGGGGCGGCACCGTGGTGACAGTGCCGACGAGAGCGCGACGAGCGGCCGCGCGGACGACCGTGCGGACGCCTCTTCGGGCCGGCACGCCTCGCGCGGTGAGGGTGAGGCCCGGGAGGCCGTGGACGGCTCGTACACGGTCCGTTCCGGCGACAGTCTCTGGGGCATCGCCGACTCCCTTGAGCTCGACGGCGGGTGGCGTTCGCTCTACGCCGGCAACAAGGACGTCGTCGGGTCCGACCCGGACCACATCCTGCCCGGTCAGACGCTCACGGTCACGGGCGAATCGGGCGAAAAGTAGGGGGAGTTCACGTCACGGTTAGAGGCTGTATGTCCGTTTTGGATCTCGTGAGAGATAGGTCTCAGAAGCCGTGATCGTCTTTGAAAAACCGCGGAGCGCGTGTCTACGGTCATGACCGCTCGCCACCGCGGGCCCCGGCTGCCGCAACGCCGAATCCTGCCAGCGGCCGTACGGGAACAGTCGTCGCTTCGAGCGCCGCAGGCAGGAGCGGGGGACCCAAGGTAGGTGCCGCACCGGGCAGTTGAGCCGGAGCGGCTAGGGGTGAAGCCGAGTTCCGCGAGGAACCCGGCCGGGCAACTCAACCGGCCCGAACCCGACAGCTCACCTCGCAGGCGTCGGTGAGGGGATCAACCATGCTGTTTTCCGGCAAGGGCAAGCACCGCCGCCCGTCCAAGGCCACCCGTATCGTCGCCGTCGCCGGTGTCACCGGTGCCGCCGTCGCCGCCCCGCTGATGGCGGCCGGCAACGCCTCCGCCGCCACCGCGTCCGAGTGGGACGCCGTCGCGCAGTGCGAGTCCGGCGGCAACTGGTCCATCAACACGGGCAACGGTTACTACGGCGGCCTGCAGTTCTCCGCCTCCACCTGGGCCGGCTACGGCGGCACGCAGTACGCCGCGACCGCCGACCAGGCGACCAAGGCGCAGCAGATCGAGATCGCCGAGAAGGTGCTCGCGGGCCAGGGCAAGGGTGCCTGGCCGGTCTGCGGCACCGGCCTGTCGAACGCCGCGTACACCGGCGGCGGCTCCGAGAGCCAGGACAGCGGCTCCTCGCAGAGCCAGGACAGCGGCTCCACCGCCGAGCGCTCCACCGAGCAGAAGGCCTCCCGCTCCGACGAGCGCCCGGCCGCCGAGCCGAAGGCCGAGAAGCCCGCCGAGAAGAAGACCGTCACCACCCCGACCGGCAAGAAGGTCGAGAAGGGCGACGGCGAGTACAAGGTCGTCAAGGGTGACACCCTCAGCTCGATCGCCGAGGAGCACGACGTCGAGGGCGGCTGGGCGAAGCTGTTCAAGCTGAACGACGACATCGTCGACGACGCCGACCTGATCTACCCGGGCCAGCAGCTGCACCTGAAGTAAGCGGCGGCCCCCTGCTCCCGCCCCGGTGCGTGTTCCCCCGTACGCACCGGGGCGGGTTTTTCACGCCCCGGATCCGTCCGCGATTGCGAACGGGTTTTCGGAAACGTCTTTGTTCCGTTCGGAAACAATTTACTCTCGGTTCTGTCCAGCGGGTGGGCGATCGGCTGGCCGATCGCCCGGAGCCGGTTAGGCTCGGTCCCGCAGAGCCGCCGCGGTCCTCGGACCCGCGCGCGTCACACCGAAGCGTCACATTGAAGAAGGAGATGCTCGTGCCGTCCATCGACGTCGTCGTAGCCCGGGAAATCCTGGACTCCCGAGGCAACCCCACGGTCGAGGTCGAGGTCGGCCTCGACGACGGCAGCACGGGTCGTGCCGCCGTTCCCTCCGGTGCCTCCACCGGCGCCTTCGAGGCCATCGAACTCCGTGACGGCGATGCGGGCCGTTACCTGGGCAAGGGCGTCGAGAAGGCCGTCCTCGCCGTCATCGAGCAGATCGGCCCGGAGCTGGTCGGCTACGACGCCACCGAGCAGCGCCTGATCGACCAGGCCATGTTCGACCTGGACGCCACCGACAACAAGGGCTCGCTGGGCGCCAACGCCATCCTCGGCGTCTCCCTCGCCGTCGCCCACGCCGCCTCCGAGGCGTCCGACCTCCCGCTCTTCCGCTACCTGGGCGGTCCCAACGCGCACCTGCTGCCGGTGCCGATGATGAACATCCTGAACGGCGGCTCGCACGCCGACTCCAACGTGGACATCCAGGAGTTCATGATCGCGCCGATCGGCGCGGAGTCCTTCTCCGAGGCCCTGCGCTGGGGTGCCGAGGTCTACCACACCCTGAAGAAGGTCCTGAAGAGCAAGGGCCTGGCCACCGGCCTCGGCGACGAGGGCGGCTTCGCCCCGAACCTCGGCTCCAACCGCGAGGCCCTCGACCTCATCCTCGAGGCGATCAAGGAGGCCGGCTACACCCCCGGCGAGCAGATCGCCCTCGCGCTCGACGTGGCCGCCTCCGAGTTCTACAAGGACGGCGCCTACACCTTCGAGGGCAAGACGCGCTCGGCCGCCGAGATGACCGAGTACTACGCCGAGCTGGTCGACGCGTACCCGCTGGTCTCCATCGAGGACCCGCTGTTCGAGGACGACTGGGAGGGCTGGAAGACCATCACCGAAAAGCTCGGTGACAAGGTCCAGCTCGTCGGCGACGACCTGTTCGTCACCAACCCGGAGCGCCTGGCCCGCGGCATCGACGAGAACGCCGCCAACGCGCTCCTCGTCAAGGTCAACCAGATCGGTTCGCTGACCGAGACCCTGGACGCCGTGGAGCTGGCCCAGCGCAACGGCTTCAAGTGCATGATGTCCCACCGCTCCGGCGAGACCGAGGACGTCACCATCGCCGACCTGGCCGTCGCCACCAACTGCGGCCAGATCAAGACCGGCGCCCCGGCCCGCTCCGAGCGCGTCGCCAAGTACAACCAGCTGCTGCGCATCGAGGAGATCCTCGACGACGCCGCGGTGTACGCCGGCCGCAGCGCCTTCCCCCGCTTCAAGGGCTGAGCGCCGCTCCTGTAGGCAGCGTCGTACGTACGTCCCCGTACTCGGTCCCGTACCGTGTGCGGGGACGTACGCACGTGTGGACTTAAGGCGGGGACAGACATGGCGGTGAAGGACCGGGACCGTTTCTCCACCGCGACCAGGATCCGGATCATCGGGGAACAGACCGCGGCCCGGGTCTACCGTTCGCAGACCAAGCGCCAGGCCCGCCGCTCCCGCCTGACCGGCCGGGCCGCGCTGCTGGCGATGGTGCTCTGCTCGCTCGTCGTCGCGCTCGCCTACCCGATACGGCAGTACGTCGCCCAGCGTGCCGAGATCGCCGACCTCCGGCGGGAGCAGCAGGAGACCCGGGAGCGGGTCGAGCAGCTGCGCGACCTCAAGGCGCGCTGGCAGGACGACGCCTACGCCGAGCAGCAGATCCGGCTGCGGCTGCACTACGTGATGCCGGGGGAGACGGGCTTCATCGTCGTCGACCCGGACGCGGCCCGGCAGGCCCGCGCCGAGGCGGGTGCCGCCGACCGCCCCTGGTACCGGAACGTGTGGGACGGCATCGACAAGGCCGACGCCGCCGGCCGGCGGTGAACCGGCGGAGCCGGCCGTGAACCGACCGTGCCGGCAGTGACTCAACAGGAAGACCAGCAGAGAACAGTCATGCAGACTCCCCCGCCGACCACCGAGCGCACCGAGCCCACCGACGCGGACGTCGAGGCGTTCAAGCAGCAGCTCGGACGCCCCCCGCGCGGCCTGCGGGCCATCGCCCACCGCTGCCCCTGCGGACAGCCGGACGTCGTGGAGACGGCACCGCGGCTGCCCGACGGCACGCCCTTCCCCACGCTGTACTACCTGACGTGCCCGAAGGCGGCCTCCGCCATCGGCACACTGGAGGCGAACGGCGTGATGAAGGAGATGACCGAGCGCCTGGCCACCGACCCGGTGCTGGCCGCCGCCTACCGGGCCGCGCACGAGGACTACATCCGGCGCCGCGACGAGATCGAGGAGCTGACCGGCTTCCCGAGCGCGGGCGGCATGCCGGACCGCGTGAAGTGCCTGCACGTCCTGGTCGCCCACTCGCTGGCCGCCGGTCCCGGCGTCAACCCGCTGGGCGACGAGGCGATCGCGATGCTGCCCGAGTGGTGGCGCAAGGGACCGTGCGTGACGGTCTCCGAGACGGACGGGGAGGACGCCAAGTGACCCGGGTCGCCGCCGTCGACTGCGGTACGAACTCCATCCGCCTGCTGGTCGCCGACGCGCACCCCGCCACGGGCGAGCTGACCGACCTGGACCGCCGCATGACCATCGTGCGGCTCGGGCAGGGCGTCGACCGCACCGGGCGGCTGGCGCCCGAGGCGCTGGAGCGGACCTTCGCGGCCTGCCGCGAGTACGCCGCCGTCATCAAGGAGCACGGTGCCGAGCGGCTGCGCTTCGTGGCCACCTCCGCCTCCCGGGACGCGGAGAACCGGGACGTCTTCGTGCGCGGGGTGCTGAACATCCTCGGTGTGGAGCCGGAGGTCGTCACCGGCGACCAGGAGGCCGAGTTCTCCTTCACCGGGGCCACCAAGGAGCTGGCGGGACGGGACCACCTCGACAAGCCCTACCTGGTCGTCGACATCGGCGGCGGCTCGACCGAGTTCGTGGTCGGCGAGGACCACGTGCGCGCCGCCCGCTCCGTGGACGTCGGCTGCGTGCGGATGACCGAGCGGCACCTGGTGCACGACGGCGCGGTGACCGACCCGCCCACCCAGGCCCAGGTCGCGGCGGTGCGGGCCGACATCGAGGCGGCCCTCGACCTCGCCGAGGAGACGGTTCCGCTGCGCGAGGCACGCACCCTGGTGGGGCTGGCCGGTTCGGTGACGACCGTCTCCGCGATCGCGCAGGACCTGCCGGAGTACGACTCGGCCGCCATCCACCACTCCCGCGTCTCGCTGGAGCGCGTACGGGAGATCACCGACTGGCTGCTGCGCTCCACCCACGCCGAGCGCGCGGCCGTGCCCTCCATGCACCCCGGGCGCGTCGACGTGATCGGCGCGGGAGCCCTGGTGCTGCTGGCGATCATGGAGCGGACGGGCGCCGAGGAGGTCGTGGTGAGCGAGCACGACATCCTCGACGGCATCGCGTGGTCGCTGGCGTAGGCCTCCGCGGTCGCGGTCTGAGCAGTACGGACGACGATTGAGCGGGCCCCCGGGGGCCCTTCGGGGCCTCCCGATGACGTCCTGTCGGGAAACTTCGTGAAGTTCTTCACAAGGAATTGGGCCCGGTCGGGCGGAGAAAGCGTGCTCGTTGACCCTTTTGGGGGTTCAACTGCCCTTTGAACGTGTTCAGGACGGTGTCCCGGAAGGGGGTCGGAGGGGGTCTCCGGCGGGCTGGTTCACCGTCCCCGGCGGTGCGGAGGAGCAGCTCACGCGGCATTGACAACGGAGTGCGGTACACGCTGGTTCCACTGCTCGCCATGATCTCCGTCACTTGGGCGGCGGATGGTAACACAGCCCTCACATGAGCTTGTGAAGGGGCGCACGATCGACCCCCCTGGGGCGGGTGGATACTCGATGGCATGAGCACCACGGAGCGTCCCAGGATCCTCGTAGTAGGCGGTGGGTACGTAGGCCTGTACGCAGCTCGACGCATCCAGAAGAAGATGCGTTACGGCGAGGCGACCGTCACCGTCGTCGACCCGCGGTCGTACATGACCTACCAGCCCTTCCTCCCCGAAGCCGCCGCCGGCAACATCTCCCCGCGGCACGTCGTCGTCCCCCTGCGGCGCGTGCTTCCGAAGGCGGAGGTCCTCACCGGCCGGGTCACCACCATCGACCAGGACCGCAAGGTCGCCACGATCGCCCCGCTGGTGGGCGAGGCGTACGAGCTGCCCTTCGACTACCTGGTCATCGCCATGGGCGCGGTCTCCCGCACCTTCCCGATCCCCGGCCTCGCCGAGCAGGGCATCGGCATGAAGGGCATCGAGGAGTCCATCGGTCTGCGCAACCACGTCCTGGAGCAGCTCGACAAGGCCGACTCCACCACCGACGAGGAGATCCGCCGCAAGGCGCTCACCTTCGTCTTCGTCGGCGGCGGCTTCGCCGGCGCGGAGACCATCGGTGAGGTCGAGGACATGGCCCGCGACGCGGCCAAGTACTACAAGAACGTCTCCCGCGAGGACATGCGCTTCATCCTCGTGGACGCCGCCGACAAGATCCTCCCCGAGGTCGGCCCCAAGCTCGGCCAGTACGGCAAGGAGCACCTGGAAGGCCGCGGCGTCGAGGTCTACCTGTCCACCTCCATGGACTCCTGCGTCGACGGCCACGTGGTGCTGAAGAACGGCCTGGAGGTCGACTCCAACACCATCGTGTGGACGGCCGGCGTCAAGCCGAACCCGGCCCTGTCCCGCTTCGGCCTCCCGCTGGGCCCCCGCGGTCACGTCGACTGCGCGCCCACCCTGCAGGTACAGGGCACCGACTACATCTGGGCCGCGGGCGACAACGCGCAGGTGCCCGACCTCGTCGGCCGCAAGGCGGGCAACGAGAACGCCTGGTGCCCGCCGAACGCCCAGCACGCGCTGCGCCAGGCCAAGGTCCTCGGCGACAACGTCGTCTCCGGCATGCGGGGCTTCCCGCAGAAGGAGTACAGCCACGCCAACAAGGGCGCGGTGGCGGGCCTCGGCCTGCACAAGGGCGTCGCGATGATCGTCATGGGCAAGATGAAGATCAAGCTCAAGGGCCGTCTCGCCTGGTACATGCACCGCGGCTACCACGGTCTCGCGATGCCGACCTGGAACCGCAAGATCCGCGTCTTCGCGGACTGGACGCTCGGCATGTTCCTCAAGCGCGAGGTCGTCTCCCTCGGCGCCATGGAGACCCCGCGCGAGGAGTTCTACGAGGCCGCCAAGCCTGCTCCGGCCGCGCCGAAGGCCGACCAGAGCGACAAGCCGGCGGCGAAGACCGAGGCCAAGGCCTCCTGACCGCCGGTCGCTGCCAGCCGTAGCAGTCCCCCGAAGGGGCCGCCCGCCATCCGTGGTGCGGGCGGCCCCTTCGCGTTGCCCGCGCACACCCGGCGACAGAGCTGGTGGTGTGTACAAGTATTTTGCTGAGTCGTAACGCGCGCCGGGGACTGTGCGGCGGGCTCCCAGGTGTTTACGTGGTGATGGACATTCCGGGATCGCTCGTCACGGAGGTACGCCATGGCTGATGCCGCGCTGCGGCTGCAGAACCTCTTCGAACAGTTGCTGGGAGCGCCCCTCCCGGTGCGTATCCGCGCCTGGGACGGTTCGCAGGCGGGTCCGCCGGGAGCCCCCACCCTCGTCGTCCGCAACCGCCGGGCTCTGCGCCGGCTGCTGTTCAAGCCGGGCGAACTCGGCCTGGCCCGCGCCTGGGTGGCCGGCGATCTCGACATCGACGGAGACCTCTACACCGCCCTCGGACTGATGGCCGGACTGATCTGGGAGCGCGGCGAGGACGCCCGTACGCTCGCCGGGGCGCTGCGCGACCCCGAGGTGCGGGCCGCCGTGCGCGGCCTGGTGAAGCTCGCCGGTCCGCCGCTGCCGCCCGCCCCGCCGCCGGAGGAGGTCCGCCGGGCCCGCGGCCACCTGCACACCAAGCGCAGCGACCGACGCGCCATCAGCCACCACTACGACGTCGGCAACGACTTCTACGAGCTCGTCCTCGGCCCCTCCATGGTCTACTCCTGCGCCTACTGGCAGGCCCCGGAGGCCGAGGGCGGCACACTGGAGGACGCCCAGCGCGACAAGCTCGAACTGGTCAGCCGCAAGCTCGGTCTGAGCCCCGGTCAGCGCCTGCTCGACGTGGGCTGCGGCTGGGGCTCCATGGCGATCCACGCGGCCCGCGAGCACGGCGTGAGCGTCGTCGGCATCACCCTCTCCCAGGAGCAGGCCGCCTACGCCCGCAAGCGGGTCGCCGACGAAGGACTGACCGACCGGGTGGAGATCCGCGTCCAGGACTACCGGGACGTCGCCGACGGGCCGTACGACGCCATCTCCTCGATCGGCATGGCCGAGCACGTGGGCGCCGAACGCTACCTGGAGTACGCCGCCGACCTCCACAAGCTCCTGAGACCCGGCGGGCGGCTGCTGAACCACCAGATCGCGCGGCGCCCCCAGCGGGACGAGTCCGCCTACAGCGTGGACGAGTTCATCGACGCCTACGTCTTCCCCGACGGCGAACTGGCGCCGCTCGGCACCACCGTGACCCTGCTGGAGCGCGCCGGGTTCGAGGTGCGCGACGTGGAGTCGATCCGCGAGCACTACGCGCTCACCCTGCGCCGCTGGGTCGCCAACCTGGAGTCCGAGTGGGCGGCGGCGCTCCGGCTGGTCAGCCCCGGCCGGGCCCGGGTGTGGCGGCTGTACATGGCCGCCTGCGCGCTCTCCTTCGAGCGCAACCGCATCGGCGTCAACCAGGTCCTGGCGGTGAAGACCCCCGAGGCGGGCGGCTCCGGGCTGCCGCTGCGCGCCCGCACCTGGAACTGACCCGCCCCGCGCGCGACGCCGAAGGGCCCCGCTCCGGTCGGAACGGGGCCCTCCTCGTACGCGCCGGCTGCCCGGCCGCACCGTCGCGCCTCTCACTCGGCCTACTCGGCCTACTCGGCCTTGATCGCCTGGAGCATGTTGAGCCGTGCCGCCCGCCGGGCCGGCCACAGTGCGGCCAGGACGCCCACGACGGCGGCCAGCAGCAGGAACACGCCCATCCGGCCCCAGGGCAGGACCAGTTCGTACGTCGCGATCGTCGAGCCCATCAGCTCACCGGCGGCCCAGCCGAAGAACACGCCCAGGCCGATGCCGAGCACCCCGCCGAACAGGGAGATCACCAGGGACTCCAGGCGGACCATCCGCTTGATGCCCTTGCGGTCCAGGCCGATGGCCCGCAGCATGCCGATCTCCTGGGAGCGTTCGAAGACCGACATGGCCAGGGTGTTGATGACACCGAGCACGGCCACGATCACCGCCATGGCCAGCAGGCCGTAGAGCATGTTCAGCATCAGCGTGAACATCTTGGCGATCTCGTTGGAGATGTCCTTCTTGTCCTGGATCTTGATCGCCGGGTTGGTGTCGAGCGCCTTCTGCAGGCTGTCCTTGGCGGCCGCGGAGGCCCCGTCGGCCATCTTCACCATGACCTGCATGTCGACCGGGTCGGTCAGGTGCGGGGTGAGGACGGAGTTGTCGAGCATGATGCCGCGCAGCATGTCGTTGCCCTCGTAGACACCCGCGACGGTGAGCCGCTGCTTCTCGCCGTCCTCGTAGGCGACGGTGAAGTCCGAGCCGGCCTTCCAGCCGTTCTCCTTCGCGGTGTCGCCGTCCACGACGACCTTGGTGCCGCCGACTTCGAACGCGCCCTGCTCGACCTTCAGGTCGGTCAGCTCGGTGATCGTGGAGCCGTTGACGCCGGTGAGGTACTCCGTGTCGCCGCCGATGCGGGCGGGTGAGTTGCGCAGCGGGCTGACGGCGGTGACGCCGTCGGCCTCGCCGAGCTTCTCGCCCACGTCCGGCGAGAGCCAGTTGCCGTTGGCCATGGAGACCACGTAGTCGGCCTCGATCGCCGCCGACGCCATCTTGTCGATCGACTTCTGCAGGCTGCCGGCCATCACGGTCATGCCGGTGATCAGGGTCAGGCCGATCATCAGCGCGGAGGCGGTGGCGGCGGTGCGGCGCGGGTTGCGCACCGAGTTCTGCCGGGCGAGCTTGCCGGAGACGCCGAACACGCGCAGCACCGGAGCGGCGGCGGCGATCAGCGGGCGGGAGAGCAGCGGCGTCAGGATGAACACGCCGATGATCAGCAGCACCGCGCCCAGGCCCATCGGTGCCTGCCCGTCCGTGCCGCCCATCGTCGTCGCCGCGAGGACGACCGCGATGCCGGCGGCCGAGACCAGCGCGCCCAGCGTGTTCCGCAGCACCAGCGACTTGGTCGTGGCCTTGGCGTGCACGCTGCTCATCGCCGCGACCGGCGGGATCTTCGCCGCCCGGCGGCCCGGCAGCCAGGCGGCCAGCATGGTGACCAGGACGCCGACCGCGAGGGCCGCGACGATCGTGCCGGACGAGACCACCAGCGGGCCGTCGGGCACGACCTCGCCCATCGAGCCCATCAGGGCGCGCATCCCGGCCCCGATGCCGATGCCCGCGAGCAGTCCGGTCACCGCGGCTACCACGCCGACGACGAACGCCTCGATCAGCACCGACCGCGTCACCTGCCGGCGGGAGGCGCCGACCGCCCGCATCAGGGCGAGCTCCTTGGTGCGCTGGGCGACCAGCATGGTGAAGGTGTTGGCGATGATGAACGTGCCGACGAAGAGCGCGATGCCGGCGAAGACCAGCAGCCCCTGCTTCATGCCGCTCATCGACGAGGCGATCGCCTCCGCCTGGTCGTCGGCCAGCTCCTGGGCGGTGGTGGTCTCGACCAGGCCCTTCGGCAGCGCCTTGTCCAGCTCCGCCTTCAGCGCGGCCTGGGTGACGCCGTCCTTCGCCTTGACGTCGATCTCGTCGTACGCGCCCGCCTTGCCGAAGAGCTTCTGCGCGGTCGCCGTGTCGAAGAGGGTGAGGCTGCCGCCGGCCGCGACACCGCCGTCGTCGGTGGTGAAGACGCCGACGACCTTCGGCGTGATGACCGGGCCGTCGACGGACATCCGCACGGTGTCCCCGACGCCGTAGCCGGTGCGCTCGGCGGTCTTGGAGTCGATGAGGATCTCGCCCTCGCCCTTGGGCGCACGCCCGTCGGTCAGCGGGTACCGGGGGTCCTTCTCGCCCCAGTAGTTGCCGCCCTTGGTGCTCCAGCCGTCGCCGATCAGGTCGCCGTCCTTGTCGGCGACCGCCGTGAATCCGGAGACCACGCCGATGGCGGAGGCGGCGCCCGGCACGCGGGCGCTGTCCTCGACGAGGGCCTGCGTCAGCTCGGGCTGCTCGCCGACCTTGTCGCCCTCGGCCTCCTGGAACTCGGGGGTGACGGCCACGTCGACGTGGTCGAAGCCCTTGGCGGAGCTGTTCTGCAGGGCTCCGGAGATGGTGTTGGTGAAGACCAGGGTGCCCGACACGAACGCCACGCCGAGCATCACGGCGAGCACGGTCATCAACAGCCTGGCCTTGTGCGCGAGAACGTTGCGCAAGGCGGTACGGAACATGGGTCTTCTCTGTCCGGAGGTACGTGCGAGGGGGGCGGGGACGGGTCGGCTCAGCTGGTGCGGCCCTTGGCGTCGAACCGCTTCATGCGGTCCAGCACCGAGTCGGCCGTCGGCCCGTACACCTCGTCGACGATGCGTCCGTCCGCGAGGAACACCACCCGGTCCGCGTAGGCCGCGGCCACCGGGTCGTGGGTCACCATCACGACCGTCTGCCCGAGCTCGCGCACCGAGTTGCGCAGGAAGCCCAGCACCTCGGCGCCCGAGCGGGAGTCGAGGTTTCCGGTCGGCTCGTCACCGAAGATGATCTCCGGCCGGGAGGCCAGCGCCCGGGCCACGGCCACGCGCTGCTGCTGACCGCCGGAGAGCTGGGAGGGCCGGTGGCCGAGCCGGCCGGAGAGGCCGACCATCTGGATCACGGAGTCCAGCCACTGCTTGTCCGGCTTGCGGCCCGCGATGTCCATCGGGAGGGTGATGTTCTCCAGGGCGGTGAGCGTCGGCAGCAGGTTGAAGGCCTGGAAGATGAAGCCGATCTTGTCGCGGCGCAGCTTGGTCAGCTGCTTGTCCTTCAGTGAGCCCAGTTCGGTGTCGCCGATGCGCACCGAGCCGGAGGAGAAGGTGTCCAGTCCGGCGACGCAGTGCATCAGCGTGGACTTGCCGGACCCGGAGGGTCCCATGATCGCGGTGAACTCGGCCTGCCGGAAATCGACGGAGACCCGGTCCAGGGCGACCACCTGGGTCTCACCCTGGCCGTAGATCTTGGACAGCTCCGTGGCGCGCGCGGCCACGGTGGTGGACCGGTCGGCTGGGGATCCCCCCGGGCGGAGTCCGGGGGAGGGTGCGGTGGTCACGGGAAGGGTGCTCCTGTCGGTACGGCGTGTGTTCGGGGGCGTTCTCCATCCTTCCGGCCGCGGGGCGCCGTGTAGTCAGCCGCTGTTCCGGTTCCGGGGGGCGACTCCGGTCGGACGGCGAGCACCCGTGTACTACCTGAGGATGACGGGCGACCCTGACCCGCCGGGTGACACGGAGGGGCGCCGTAACGGGGCGGGCGCCCTTGAAGAGACGGTGAAATTCCGTCATTCCGCATGCGTGGCCGGGCGCCACGGGCAAGGCTGTTGGCAAGTGAGGATGGGTACGCCCCGAAGCTGATGACCCCTCAGGCGCCAATAAAATAAGACAACATCGGTCCGCCCGGCCCCTGCGTGAGGGGCGTGCCCCGATAGGCTCAAGGGACTCGACGCGGAGCCCATGGCCTGCCCGGATGGTGGAATGCAGACACGGCGAGCTTAAACCTCGCTGCCCCTTCGCGGGCGTGCCGGTTCAAGTCCGGCTCCGGGCACTCTCCCGCAATGCGCGCCGACCGGCGTTTGACCTCAAGCAAACTTGAGTTTCTAGGTTCCTCCCCAAGCGGCCGTCGAGGCCGTCACCGTGGTCGTCACGAAACGAGGAACCCTCATGTCTGCCATGCCTTCCGTTTCCCGCTCCCCGTTGCGGATCGGTGTGATCGTCGGCAGTGTGCGCCCCGGCCGGTTCGCCGACACCGTCGCGCGGTGGTTCGTCTCCGAGGCGGGCCGGCGCGACGACATGGACGTACACGTCATCGACCTGTCGGAGCCCGCGCTCGCCGCGGAGCTGGGGCTCTCCCCCGGCGAGGCCGGGACGCCGGCCGGTACTCCCGGCCTCGCCGAGCGCATCGGCGGGCTCGACGGCTTCGTGGTCGTCACCCCCGAGTACAACCACGGCTACCCGGCCTCGCTGAAGCTGGCGATCGACCACGTTTACGCCGAGTGGCGCGCCAAGCCGGTCGGCTTCGTCTCCTACGGCGGCATGGCCGGCGGCGCGCGGGCGGTGGAGCAGCTGCGGCAGGTCTTCGCCGAGCTGCACACGGTCACGCTGCGCGACACCGTCGCGTTCCCCATGGCCTGGGAGAAGTTCGACGAGGAGGGCCGCCCGTTCGACGGGGTCGCTCCCGCCAAGGCCGCCGCCGTCCTGCTGGACCAGCTCGAATGGTGGGGCCGGACCCTCCGCGAGGGCCGCGCCGCCCGTCCGTACGGAGGCTGACCGGCACTGCGCGACGGTCCGCGGTGATTCGCCGCGGACCGTTGACAGCGGCGCCGTGCGGCCGGAGACTCACCCCAGCGTTCAGTGAAGGATTTTTCACCAGGCGAACATTTGGCGACGACGCCGTACGACCCATGGAAGGGACGACCGATGCGCACCACCGTCGGGATCATCGGGGCCGGCCCCGCCGGACTCCTCCTCGCCCGCCTGCTGCACAACGCGGGGATCGACTCGGTCGTCCTGGAGAGCCGCGACCGCGCCTACGTCGAGCGGCGGCAGCGCGCCGGAATCCTGGAGCAGGGCACCGTGGACGTCCTGCGCGCGGCCGGGGCGGGGGAGCGGATGGATCGCGAGGGGCTGCGCCACGACGGCATCGAGCTGCGGTTCGACAGGCGCCGCCACCGCGTCGACTTCCCCGCGCTCACCGGCGGCAAGTCCGTCATGGTCTACGCGCAGACCGAGGTGTGCAAGGACCTGATCGCCCTCCAGCTCAAGGAGGGCGGCCCGCTGCTCTTCGAGGCCGAGGCGCTGGCCGTGGAGGGCGCCGAGACCGGCCGCCCGCGCGTCCGCTTCCGGCACGAGGGCGTCGAGGACGTCCTGGAGTGCGATTACGTCGTCGGCTGCGACGGTTTCTGGGGTGTCGCGCGCAAGGCGGTCCCGGCAGGACTGAGCCGGACCTTCGAACGGACGTACCCTTTCGGCTGGCTCGGCATCCTCGCCGACGTCGCCCCCTCGCACGACGAGCTGGTCTACGCCCGCCACGACCGCGGCTTCGCCCTCCTGTCCATGCGCTCCCCGTCCGTCTCCCGCCTCTACCTCCAGGTCCCCGCCGACACGGACGCCGAGAGCTGGAGCGACGAAGAGATCTGGGCCGAGCTGGAGCGCCGCTTCGAGACCGACGACGACTGGACGCTCCGGCGCGGCCCGATCACCCAGAAGTCGGTCACCCCGATGCGCTCCTACGTCCACGAGCCCATGCGGCACGGCCGCCTCTTCCTGGCCGGCGACGCCGCGCACATCGTGCCCCCCACCGGCGCCAAGGGCCTCAACCTCGCCGTCGGGGACGTCGTCACCCTCGCCCGCGCGCTGTCCCGCCGCACGGAGACCGGCTCCGACGACCTCCTCGACGCCTACTCCGCGACCTGCCTGCGCCGCGTCTGGCAGGCGGAGCGGTTCTCGTACGACATGACGACGCTCCTGCACCGCGCTCCCGACGCCACCCCCTTCGAGGACCGGCTCCAGGCGGCCCGCCTCGACCGGATCGCGTCCTCCCGTGCCGCGGAGACCGACCTGGCCGAGGCCTACACCGGATTCCCGATCGGGTGAGCGGCGCGGGGCCGCGCGCACGACCCCGGCCGTGAGGGGAATCACTGATCGGCGTAGCGTGTTGACCCGCAGGTGCAGGGAAAGATCCTCCCCAGGCAGTAGGGTCATTCCTTTGCCGTTCCATTACTCTTGAGCCAAGGCTGCGCAGTGTGGCCATGGAGGAGTGAAATGAGGAGCAGAAACCCGGTCTTCTCGCGACGGGGGTTCAGCCGCGACAACGGCTACGCGGGCTTCAACACCGCGCCGCAGGCCGGGGGTCCCGCTGTCGCCACCCAGGGCAACCCGTACGCCCAGCCCGCGGGGGCCAACCCGTACGCGCAGAACCCGTACGCGACGAACCCGTACGCCCAGCAGGACCTGCAGCACGGCGCGCCGCCGCAGGCGCCGGCCGGCGCCGGCCGGATGACGATGGACGACGTCGTCATCCGCACCGCGAGCACACTCGGCACGCTCATCGTGACGGCCGCGCTCGCGTGGGCGCTGCTGCCCGTGGACGACGCCAACATCGGCCGTTCCTACGGCATCGGTATCGGTGCCGCGCTGATCGGCATGGTCCTGGCGCTCGTCCAGTCCTTCAAGCGCAAGGCGTCTCCCGCGCTGATCCTGACGTACGCGGCCTTCGAGGGTGTCTTCCTCGGCGTCGTCTCCAGCGTGGTCGACAACCGCATCGCCGACGGCGCGGCCATGCAGGCCGTGATCGGCACGATGGCGGTCTTCGCCGGTGTGCTGATCGCGTACAAGGCCGGCTGGATCCGCGTCAACCGCCGCTTCTACGGCTTCGTGATGGCCGCCGCGCTCGGCTTCGTCTTCCTGATGATGGTGAACCTGCTGTTCGCCGTCTTCGGCGGCGGCGACGGCCTCGGCTTCCGCAGCGGCACGCTCGGTGTCGTCTTCGGCATCGTCGGCATCATCCTCGGCGCCTGCTTCCTCGCCATGGACTTCAAGCAGGTCGAGGACGGCCTGGCCTACGGCGCCCCGCGCGAGGAGGCCTGGCTCGCGGCCTTCGGCCTCACCCTGACGCTGGTGTGGCTGTACCTGGAGTTCCTGCGGCTGATCGCGATCCTGAACAGCAACGACTAGCGCCGGTCCGCGACGACGGACGTCGGTCGACAGTGAAGGGCCCCGGGCTTGACGCCCGGGGCCCTTCGTCGTCGTGGCGGCGCGCGCTCAGCCGAGCCTGCGGGCGGCCCTTCTCAGGTCGTACTCGTGGATGATCGCCTTCGCGTGGCCGTACGCGAGGTTGTGTTCGTGGCGGAGCCAGCTGACCTTCTCCTCGAAACGGAAGAGGGCGGGGCCGTCGTCGACGGCGCGCAGCCAGTCGGAGATCTCACGACCGGTGCAGTGGGGGATGCGGGCGAGCATGTTGCGATGGGTCTCCTCGGAGAAGACTTGGGACATCGGCGCCTCCGGACGAAAGGGGATGTAAGCCGGTCCTTCAGGTCACCGTGCCTGAGCGTTCGCCCGTTGGCAACAGTCCCGGAGGGGCGCGTACGCTCGCGCCGTGGTTGATACGACGCCTTTGACCCGTGCCGTGGACGACTTCGCCGACCGGTTGCGGGCCGCCCCGCAGAGCAGGCTGCAACGGGGGGCCGCCGCCGAGGCGCTGGAGCTGGCCAGGGAGTTGGCCCGGCGTGCCCAGCTCATGGAGGAACCGGGGGCCGAGCCCAGACAGATGCCGGACGCGGGGATGTTCGCCGCAGCCGACCAGATCGCCGTCGCCGCGCACGACTTGGCCCTCGTACTGACGGACGAGGGCCAGGTGGAAGAGGCGGTGCGGCTGGTGGAGGAGGCCCGCAAGCGGGCCGGGGTCTGACGGCCCGGGCGGGCCGAGTGGGGGGCGGGTACTAGAGGGACGCGATGACCCGGTCCGCCAGGATGTACACGTTCTCCTCGCCGCACGCGAAGGTCAGCGTGTAGGCGCCGGAGATCCCCGAGCCCCCCAGCAGGTACGGCGTCTTGCCCGCGCCCAGTGCGGCGGCCAGGCGCTCCGCGGTCTCCCGGTGCCCCGGCGTCATGCAGAGGGTGGTCCCGTCGGCGAAGACGTACACGTCCAGCGTGCCCAGCGGGCCCGGGCGGACGTCGGCCAGCGCGACGCTCGACTCGGCCAGCTCCTCGAGGGTGGCGACGGTACGCTCGTGGTCGCCGACGGCCGGTGACGGGTTCGGTACGAAGTCCGGGTGCGAGGGGTGCCGGCGACGGGCGGCGGCCAGCTCCGCGGACTCCCGCGGGCCCGCGTCCTGCGCGGTCGCCTCGTCGGTGTCCGCTCCCGGCTCGGCCACGGACTCCATGCCCGCGAAGTCGGCCTGCCGGGGCAGGAACAGCTCACTGTCGGCCAGGCCGAGCAGCAGCGGCGCGTCGGAGGCGTCGCGGGACTCCTGGGCGGCCCAGAAGGCCCGTGCCTCGGCGAGCTCCCGCTCCCGCTCCTCGGCGAGCGCCTCCGCGACGGCGGCGCGTATCTCCTCCGCGTCGGCGGTGGTGCGGGCGGCGGGCACGCGGCCCCGTGTGGCGGCGGCGTGGCTCTCGGCCAGCTCGGTGCGCAGGGCCGCCACCTGCCGGCGCAGCACCAGGATGCTGCGCAGGACGGCAACGCCCACGGCGCCGGTGGCGGCCGTGGTGAGCAGCAGGGCGATCGGCATGGCGCTCACTGACGTACTCCCGGTTCAAAGTCGACCCCCGACTTCCTACATCAGCTTGAAGGGAGGACTAACCGCCTGTCAGTGCGTAACGTCACGAAACGGACAGGACTTTGGGCCCGGAAGGTAGGGGTGTTGCTGGTCTGACCTGCGTAAATCAAGGGTGCGGGAGAGGTAGGTCACATCCTGGGGGAGTTTGGGTCACAAAACGACCCGGAACCCCGGGGTGAACGGGGCGCCGGGTCGTCGTGTCACGCTGGGTTCCCCAGGCGCTACTGACGGTTCTTCAGTGGTGCGGCCGACGGGTCAGCTCAGGCGCTCGATGACCATGGCCATGCCCTGGCCGCCGCCGACGCACATGGTCTCCAGGCCGAACTGCTTGTCGTGCGTCTGGAGGGAGTTGATCAGCGTGCCGGTGATGCGGGCGCCGGTCATGCCGAAGGGGTGGCCGACGGCGATGGCGCCGCCGTTGACGTTCAGCTTCTCCAGCGGGATGCCGAGGTCGCGGTAGGAAGGGATGACCTGCGCGGCGAAGGCCTCGTTGATCTCGACCAGGTCGATGTCGTCGACGGTCAGCCCGGCGCGGGACAGCGCCTGCTTGCTCGCCTCGACCGGGCCCAGGCCCATGATCTCGGGCGAGAGGCCGGAGACGCCGGTGGACACGATGCGGGCGAGCGGGGTCAGACCCAGCTCGCGGGCCTTGGTGTCGCTCATGATCACGAGGGCGGCGGCGCCGTCGTTGAGCGGGCAGCAGTTGCCGGCGGTGACCAGGCCGTCGGGGCGGAAGACCGGCTTCAGACCCTGGACGCCTTCCAGGGTGACGCCGGCGCGCGGGCCGTCGTCCTTGGAGACGACGGTGCCGTCGGGCAGCGTGACCGGGGTGATCTCGCGCTCCCAGAAACCGTTCTTGATCGCTTCCTCGGCGAGGTTCTGCGAGCGGACGCCGAACTCGTCCATGTCCTGCCGCGTGATCCCCTTGGCGCGCGCCAGGTTCTCGGCGGTCTGGCCCATCGCGATGTACGGGTCGGGGACCAGGCCGTCCTCGCGCGGGTCGTGCCAGGTCGTGCCCTCCTGCTCGGCGACGGCGGCGGTACGGGCCTCCGCCTCGGCGAACAGCGGGTTGTGCGTGTCGGGCAGGCTGTCGGAGTTGCCCTTGGTGAAGCGGGAGACCATCTCGACGCCGGCCGAGACGAAGACGTCGCCCTCGCCGGCCTTGATCGCGTGCAGGGCCATGCGGGAGGTCTGCAGGGACGAGGAGCAGTACCGGGTGACGGTGCAGCCGGGCAGGTGGTCCATGCCCATCTCGACGGCGACGATCCGGCCGAGGTTGTTGCCCTGCTCACCGCCGGGCAGGCCGCAGCCCAGCATCAGGTCGTCGATGTCCCGGGGGTCCAGCTCGGGGACCTTGGCGAGGGCCGCCTGGATGATCGTGGCGGCGAGGTCGTCGGGGCGCAGGTCCTTGAGGGAGCCCTTGAAGGCGCGGCCGATGGGGGAGCGGGCGGCAGAGACGATCACGGCTTCGGGCATCACGGCTCCAGTGGCGTCGCGGGGATGAGGCGGCTGGTTGGGAAGTTACCCGGCCGTATGGCCTGGGTCACGGGTGCGGGGGTGTGACATGGGCCGCAACTTTCTAAGCGCTTGCTTTTGCCGTCGCAGGTTTGGCGGCCCCCTGTGCGGCGGGCTCGTGGCGGGGCCTGCCAGGGCTGTGCCCCCGGGCCCCGCTTCGGCCTGGACGGCCTCGGCCTCAAACGCCGGACGGGCTGGTGGGTTCCGCTTCCGCCACCCTCCGGCGCCGGCGCCGCTTGAGCAGCGCCCACGGCCCCCGCGGCCCCGACGGCATCGCGGCCGCGACCTCCGTGCCGGCCTCCGAAGCCGCCTCGGCCGCCGCCCGTGCCACCGGCAGGAAGCCCTCGCGGCGCAGTGCGTCGGGGCGCTCCTCCTCGGCCGGCCACAGGCCGAGCGCGGCGCACACCGAGGGCAGTACGGCCATGGCGGCGGTCGCGTACCCCTCGGCGGAGGGGTGGTAGTTGTCCGGCCCGAACAGCTCCCGCGGGTTCTGCGCGAACTCCGGGCCCAGCAGGTCGCCCAGGGACACCGTGCGCCCGCCCTGCTCCACGACCCCGATCGTCTGCGCCGCGGCCAGCTGCCGCGAGGCCCGCCGGGCCAGCCAGCGCAGCGGCTGCCGCACGCGCTCGATGGTGCCCAGGTCGGGGCAGGTGCCGACCACCACCTCCGCACCGGCCGTGCGCAGCCGCCGTACCGCGCCCGACAGGTGACGGACCGAGCGGGTGGCCGGCATCCGGTGGGTGACGTCGTTCGCGCCGACCATGATCACGCAGATGTCGGGGACCGTGCCCGGGTCGGCGAGCACCAGGGCCACCTGCCGGTCCAGGTCGTCCGAGCAGGCCCCCGGCAGCGCGACCGAGTCCAGTTCCACCGGCCGCTCCGCCACCGCCGCGAGCCCCGAGGCCAGCAGCGCGCCCGGGGTCTGCCCGGCCCGGCGCACGCCCTGGCCCGCGGCTGTGGAGTCACCCAGCATCGTCAGCCGCAGGGGCGGCTCACCGGCCGTCGGCAGGCCGCCGCCGTACAGTCCCCGCGCGTTCGGCACCCGGTCGGGTCCGCCGATGCCCACCCGGCGCCTGGCCAGCTGCACCTCCGCCAGCAGCAGACCGACCGTGGCCGCACCGGCCAGCCCGATGCCGCCGCCGCCGTACGCCGCGCCGGCCGCGATCCGCCGGGCCACCCGCGCCCTCGACATGCTCGTCATACGTCGCCGCCACCTCCTCCAACCCGTACACCCACTCCTTGCCCCGTACGGACGGTCGCCCAATCTCAACGGGGAGTGAACGGAGGAGTGAACGACCGTCACGGGGCACGGGCGGGCCGCCAGGCCATAGGCTGGCCGGACCGATAGACGACCACATCTTTTGCAGCATCCGGAGACCACGGTGCAATTCCACGACTCGATGATCAGCCTCGTCGGCAACACCCCGCTGGTGCGGCTCAACAGCGTGACCAAGGGCGTCAGGGCCACCGTCCTGGCCAAGGTGGAGTACTTCAACCCCGGCGGCTCGGTGAAGGACCGCATCGCCCTGCGCATGATCGAGGCCGCGGAGAAGAGCGGCGAGCTGCGGCCCGGTGGCACGATCGTGGAGCCGACCAGCGGCAACACGGGCGTGGGCCTGGCGATCGTGGCCCAGCAGAAGGGCTACAAGTGCATCTTCGTCTGCCCTGACAAGGTGTCCACCGACAAGATCAACGTACTGCGCGCGTACGGCGCCGAGGTCGTCGTCTGCCCCACGGCGGTCGACCCGGAGCACCCGGACTCCTACTACAACGTCTCCGACCGCCTGGTCCGCGAGACGCCGGGCGCCTGGAAGCCGGACCAGTACTCCAACCCGCACAACCCGCTCTCCCACTACCACTCGACCGGCCCCGAGCTGTGGGAGCAGACGGCGGGGAAGATCACCCACTTCGTCACCGGCGTCGGTACCGGCGGCACGATCTCCGGCACCGGGCGGTACCTGAAGGAGGCCAGCGACGGCGCGGTGAAGGTGATCGGCGCCGACCCCGAGGGGTCCGTCTACTCCGGCGGCTCGGGACGTCCGTACCTCGTCGAGGGCGTCGGCGAGGACTTCTGGCCGACGGCGTACGACCGGGAGGTCGCCGACGAGATCGTCGCCGTCTCCGACAAGGACTCCTTCCAGATGACCCGCCGCCTCGCCAAGGAGGAGGGGCTGCTGGTGGGCGGGTCCTGCGGCATGGCGGTCGTGGCGGCGCTGGAGGTGGCGTCGAGGCTCGGCGAGGACGACGTGGTCGTCGTACTCCTCCCGGACAGCGGGCGCGGCTACCTCAGCAAGATCTTCAACGACGAGTGGATGGCCGACTACGGCTTCCTGGAGGACGCCGGTCCGAGCGCCCGCGTCGCCGACGTCCTGAACCACAAGGAGGGCGGTCACATCCCCTCCCTCGTCCACATGCACCCGGACGAGACCGTCGGCCAGGCCATCGAGGTGCTGCGCGAGTACGGCGTCTCGCAGATGCCGATCGTCAAGCCCGGCGCCGGCCACCCGGACGTGATGGCCGCCGAGGTCGTCGGCTCGGTGGTGGAACGCGAGCTGCTGGACGCCCTGTTCGCCAAGCGGGCCTCGCTGGAGGACCCGCTGGAGAAGCACATGTCCTCCCCGCTGCCGCAGGTCGGCTCCGGTGAGCCCGTCGCCGACCTGATGACGGTGCTCGGCGCGGCCGACGCCGCGATCGTCCTCGTCGAGGGCAAGCCGACCGGTGTGGTGAGCCGTCAGGACCTGCTGTCCTTCCTGGCCAAGGGCAAGTAGGGACTTCGCGGAAGTGGTACGTGCGCGTCACGTCCGCGCAGCAGTCGCTTAACACGGGACCGGCAGAGTGAACGGTGTCGGCAGGGACCGGGTGGGGGCACCTCCCAGGCGCTGAGCACCGGGGGAGGCTCCCCGGTCCCGCCGGCGTCGTACGGCGTCACGGACCTTCCGGAGCGGCTCCCGGACCTCCAAGGCGCCACGGACGCGCCGCCGCCCGGCCGTGAGGCCCGGCACCGCGCGCGTCCACCGCGGGGACCGCCGTCGTCCCGCCCCCCAGCGATGGGGGTGCGGCGGTCCCCGCGCGGTCCTTCCGCAGAGGCTGGGCCTTCACTCGTCCCAGGTGTCGCCCTTGTCGGTCCGGCGGCGGCCCGAGAACAGGCCCGGGTTGGTCCGGGCCACCTGGACGACGTTGACCCCGACGATGCCGGCCCAGGCGACCAGCAGTCCGGGGAGGTCGGCGACGCCGCCGCCGATCGCCGACAGGGGGACCGCGAGCACCAGCGAGACGATGCCGAAGCCGAAGCGCTCCCCGAAGGAGTCCGTCGGCCTCGGCGACCGGCTGTCGCGGGCCGTCGCCATCTGCCGCTCGGCCATCTGCCGCCGCACCCGGCGTTCCACCGCGCCGTCGATGCGCTGGTCGACCTTCTCCAGGAACGAGTCGACCAGCGCGGACTCGTATTCCTCCCCGAGCTCCCTGCGCGTCTGCAGGGTGGCGTCGAGTTCCTTCTTGAGGTCGGTGTCCCGCCCGTCCATTCCCGTCATGCCACCCAAGGTAGGCAGCCGGGACGCCGTCGACACTGGGGTTAGCCCCCGTTTTGCGGCGGGGGCGTACGGGAGGGGCGCCGCACGTCGTGCCGGCCACCGCCCCGCTGTATAACGGTATGCAGGAATCGGGGCACCTGAATAGGGACGAAGTAGGGCGAGGGGGAGCACCTCATGAGCGGGACCAGCGGCACCGGGGGCGGCGGCACCGACAGTCCGGCCGTGCGGCTGCAGGCGCTGTTCGAGGGGCACCGGCTGACGCCGACCCAGCGTCGCATCGCGCACAGCATGGTGCGCCGCGCCTCCGACGTGCCCTTCCTGTCCAGCGTGGAGCTGGCCGAGCTGGCCGGCGTCAGCCAGCCGTCCGTGACCCGCTTCGCCGTCGCCCTCGGCTTCGACGGCTATCCGGCGCTGCGCCGCCACCTGCGCGAGGTGGCCCCGGCCGAACCGGTGGCGGACACCGCCTCCTGGAACGAGTACCAGCAGGCCGTCGAGGCCGAGATCGAGAACCTGCGCCACCTGGCGGAGGCGCTGGCCGACCCCGGGCCGGTGCGGGAGGCGGGCCGGACCCTCGCCGCGAGCCGGCCTCTGCCTGTGCTCGGGCTGAGGGCGGCGGCGGCCCAGGCGCACGGCTTCGCCTATTTCGCCGCCAAGGTCCACGCCGACGTCCGGCTGCTCGACGAGGGCGGCACGATGCTCCACGACCGCATCGACGCTGCCGTCCGGGCGGGGGCGAGCGCCCTGCTCTGCTTCGCCCTGCCCCGCCATCCGCGCGAGGTCGTCGACGCGCTCGCCCACGCCAAGGGGGCGGGGCTGACGGTGGTGGCCGTCGCCGACTCGGCCTTCGCGCCGGTCGCCAAGGTGTCCGACCTGCTGCTGCCCGCCGCCGTCGGCACCGGGCTCGCCTTCGACACCGCCTGCGCGCCGATGCTGCTGGGCCGGGTGCTGCTGGAGGCCATGTGCGACGATCTGCCGGACGCCCAGGCCCGGCTGGAGGAGTTCGACGCGAAGGCGGCGGCGCGGGGGCTCTTCGTCGACTGAGTCGCGTGGGGCGGCCGGGCGCGCCGGCGCCGGTGTCGGCGCCGCGTTCTCAGATTCGTCTCAGCTTTCCCCGCTAACCTGCCTCGCCGCACACCCTTCAGACGCATCGCAGGCAGCACAACGGGACAGGAGGCCGGACGTGGCGCGCGGAGGACAGGGGCTGGCTCGGGTCGCGGTCGTCGTACGGGCGGGGGCGGCGCCACTGTGGTGGCTGGGCGTGTCCGCGGCGGGCATCGGGTTGCTGGTGCCGGGACTGACCGGGCGCCGGATCGGGGTCCTGGCCGGAGCAGCCCTGTTCGTCGTCGCGGTGGCCGTCGTCGCCACCGTACGCCGCAAGCGGTACACCTCCCTGGCCGGCTCGGCCGCCCGCGCGGGCAAGCACGACGTGCTCCAGGACCGCGCGGTGACCCTCCGCAACTGGCGCCGGGGCCACCGCTGGTGGCTGCTCCTCGCCTTCCTCGCCGCCCTGGGCAGCGACTTCGCCGTCCCGGCCGCCGCCGGGCTGCTGATGGCCGGCTGCGGCGTGGGCCTGTGGCTGAAGTCCGCCTGGATCGGGCGCCGCGAGCAGGCCGGGGACGCCCTGCTGTGGGTCCGCGTCGACTGGCTCGCCCGGGGCGGCGGCCGGCCGGCGGGCAAGGCGGTCAAGGCCTACCGCAGCACGGGCATCGCGGCGGGCGACGCCGCACCCGGCGGGGCACGGCGGAAGGCGGCGGCGCTGGTGTGATGCCGGGGTGTCGGTGCGGGTGCCGGTGCGGCGCTGATGGCGGTGCGCCTACCGGTGCGGTGCGGTGCGGTGCGGTGCGGTGCGGGCGCGGGGTGCGACGTGGCTGGTCGCGCAGCTCCCCGCGCCCCTGGGGCGTCACCTCAGCCGTGTCGTGAGCGCGTCCGCGTGCGCCCCGCCCGCCTCCGACACGATCTCCGCCACCGACTGGGCCTCCCGCACGGTCGCGAAGGCGACACCCCCAAAACCGTCCGTCCTGAACCCGTACACCCCGGGACGCGCCAGCGAGTTGTACGCGTAGTGGTGCGCGAAGTAGTACGCGCCCGTGTCCAGCGCCGCCGCGTAGTCCCCCTGCTCGAGCAACGGCAGGGCACGCCCCGCCGCCAGCAGGTCGCCCGCGAAGCACGCCGGGCCCGCCACGTCCTGCACCACGTCCGGCCCCGCCTTCGGCAGCCCCTTGCCGTCGTACGCGGCGATCCGCAGCGGCCACGCCCCCGGCGCGTACACCGTCCGCGTGGCGACCTGCACGCCCGCGTGCGTCACCGCGACCGGCCGGCCCCCGGCGCTCTTGGCGTACTCGACGCGCGCCACCACCGTGCCGTGCTTGGCCAGCAGTGACCGCCCGAACTCGGTGACCAGCCCGTACCGCCCGTCGAACAGTCCCGGCACCGTCTCGCGCAGCACGCGCGCGTACTCGGCGTACGTCGGGGCCGTCTCGTCCGACGCGAAGTTCACCGGCAGTCCGCCGCCGATGTCGAGCGTGTCGACCTGCCGGCGGCCGGCCCGCTCGTTGATCTCCTCGGCGAGCGCGTACGTCTCCGCCACGCCCTCGGCCATCAGCGCCAGCGGGATTCCCTGGGAGCCGGTGTGTGCGTGCAGCCGGGTCAGCCACGGCCGCTCCACATAGGCCCGCACCACCCACTCGCGGACGCCCTCGTCGCGCAGCGCCACCCCGAACTTCGAGGTCGCCGTCGCCGTCGACAGCGCCTCGATGGAACCCCCGCCGACCTGCGGGTTGACCCGGATGCCGAGCGGGGAGCGGCTCGTCGCGCCGGCCATCAGGGCGTCGATGCGCGCCAGCTCCTGCGGGTTGTCCGCGTTGACCGCGATGCCCAGCGCCAGCGCCTCCCGCAGCTCCTCCTGCGTCTTGGCGGGCGAGTCCAGCACCGTCCGCTCCGGCGGCACCCCCGCCGCCCGGGCCAGGGCCAGCTCGCCCGGGCTCGCGACCTCGGCGCCGATGCCCTCCTCGTGCAGCAGCCGCACCACCGGGACCAGCGGGGTCGCCTTCACCGCGAAGGCGTGCAGCACCGGGGTCCCGGGGGCCGTCACCCCTTCGAACGCCGCCCGCAGCGCCGCCGCCGACTCGCGTATCCCGGCGACGTCCAGCAGCCCGACGATGGGGGTGCCGGGCCCGAGCAGCCCCTGCTCCACCGCCGCCCGCACCGCCTCGTCCCGCCGCGCCGCCCGCTCCGCGTCGGTGCCGCCCACGTCCGTGCCGTCGCTCACGCGTTCCTCCGTTCCTTCGTGTGCCTGCTGACCGGTCCGCACATCCAGCCAAACATCCGCGACGCGCCCGCGCCGGGACACGGACGTATTGACTAGTTCTATTCACGAGGCGAGTATGTGAATATCCGCAGTAATAATCCGCCGGCAAGCCACCAGGAGGCAGACGATGTCCGGACCCCGCCCTGTCCGCGCGCCACGAGGCACCACGCCGAGCGCCCTGGGCTGGCAGCAGGAGGCCGCCCTGCGGATGCTCCAGAACAACCTGGACCCGGAGGTCGCCGAGCACCCGGACAAGCTCGTCGTCTACGGCGGGACGGGGAAGGCGGCCCGCGACTGGCGCTCCTTCGACGCGATGGTGCGGACGCTTCAGACCCTCAAGCAGGACGAGACGATGCTCGTCCAGTCCGGCCGCCCGGTCGGCGTCATGCAGACCCACGAGTGGGCCCCGCGCGTCCTCATCGCCAACTCCAACCTGGTCGGCGACTGGGCCAACTGGGAGGAGTTCCGCCGCCTGGAGGCCCTCGGCCTGACCATGTACGGGCAGATGACGGCCGGCTCCTGGATCTACATCGGCACCCAGGGCATCCTCCAGGGCACCTACGAGACCTTCGCCGCCGTCGCCGCCAAGAAGTTCGGCGGCACCCTCGCCGGGACCGTCACCCTCACCGCCGGCCTCGGCGGCATGGGCGGCGCCCAGCCCCTCGCCGTCACCATGAACGACGGCGTCGCCATCTGCGTCGACTGCGACCCGCGCGCCATCGACCGCCGCATCGAGCACCGCTACCTCGACGTGAAGGCCGACTCCCTCGACCACGCCCTCCAGCTGGCCACCGAGGCCCGTGACCGGCGCGAGCCGCTGTCCATCGGCGTCCTCGGCAACGCCGCCGAGCTGGTGCCGCAGCTGCTCGCCATGGGCGCCCCCATCGACATCGTCACCGACCAGACCTCGGCCCACGACCCGCTGGCCTACCTGCCCACCGGGATCGCCTTCGAGGACATGGCCGACGCCGCCGCCAAGGACCCGGCGGGCTTCACCGCCCGCGCCCGCGAGTCCATGGCCCGGCACGTCGAGGCCATGGTCGGCTTCCAGGACGCCGGCGCCGAGGTCTTCGACTACGGCAACTCGATCCGCGGCGAGGCCCAGCTCGCCGGATACGACCGGGCCTTCGCCTTCCCCGGCTTCGTACCGGCGTACATCCGCCCGCTCTTCTGCGAGGGCAAGGGCCCCTTCCGCTGGGCCGCCCTGTCCGGCGACCCCGCCGACATCGCCAAGACCGACAAGGCGATCCTCGACCTCTTCCCGGAGAACGAGTCCCTCGCCCGCTGGATCAGGATGGCCGGTGAGCGCGTCCACTTCCAGGGCCTGCCCGCCCGGATCTGCTGGCTCGGCTACGGCGAGCGCGACAAGGCCGGTGAGCGGTTCAACGACATGGTCGCGAGCGGCGAGCTGGCCGCACCGGTCGTCATCGGCCGCGACCACCTCGACTGCGGCTCCGTCGCCTCCCCGTACCGCGAGACCGAGGCGATGCTCGACGGCTCCGACGCCATCGCCGACTGGCCGCTGCTCAACGCCATGGTCAACGTGGCCTCGGGCGCGTCCTGGGTCTCCCTGCACCACGGCGGCGGCGTCGGCATGGGCCGCTCCCTCCACGCCGGTCAGGTCACCGTCGCCGACGGCACCGCACTCGCCGGCGAGAAGATCCGCCGCGTCCTCACCAACGACCCCGGCATGGGCGTCATCCGGCACGTCGACGCCGGTTACGACATCGCCGAGTCGGTCGCCGGGGAGCGGGGCGTGCGGGTGCCGATGCGCGAGGGTGCCGAGGCGCGCGAGGGTGACGGCGCGTGAGCTTCCACAGCATGTGGGCGGAGCTGCTGCCGGTCGGCCGCAGCTCCGCCTCCGGCGGCTACCGGCGCTACGCCTGGACCGGGGCGGACGCCGACTGCCGGGACTGGTTCCGTCAGCAGGCCGAGGCGCGCGGGCTGGCCTACGAGGTGGACCGCAACGGCAACCAGTGGGCCTGGCTCGGTGACCCCGCCGAGGGGGACGCTGTCGTCACCGGCTCCCACCTGGACTCCGTGCCCGACGGCGGCGCCTTCGACGGCCCCCTCGGCGTCGTGTCCGCCTTCGCCGCTCTGGACGAACTGCGCGGGAGGGGAGCGCGGCTCACCAGGCCCCTGGGCATCGTCAACTTCGGCGACGAGGAGGGCGCCCGCTTCGGTCTCGCCTGCGTCGGCTCCCGGCTCACCGCCGGCGCGCTCACCGTCGAACAGGCCCACCGCCTCACCGACGGCGAGGGCATCACCCTCCCGCGGGCCATGGAGGCCGCCGGGCACGACCCGGACGCCATCGGCCCCGACCCCGAGCGGCTCTCCCGCATCGGCGCCTTCGTCGAGCTCCACGTCGAACAGGGCCGGGCCCTCGACCTGTCCGGCGACCGGATCGGCATCGCCTCCGCCATCTGGCCGCACGGACGCTGGCGGTTCGACTTCCGGGGCGAGGCCAACCACGCCGGCACCACCCGCCTCGCCGACCGCCGCGACCCCATGCTGTCCTACGCCGAGACCGTCCTCGCCGCCCGCCGCGAGGCCGAACTCGCCGGCGCCGTCGCCACCTTCGGCAAGATCGGCGTCGAACCCAACGGTGTCAACGCCATCCCGTCCCTGGTGCGCGGCTGGCTCGACTCCCGCGCCGCCGACCAGGCGACCCTGGACACCGTGGTCACCGGCATCGAGAAGGCCGCCCGCGAGTACGCCGCCGCCCACGGCGTCGACCTCGGCGTCGAGCGCGAGTCCTTCACCCCCGTCGTCGAGTTCGACCACGCCCTGCGCGACGAACTCGCCCGCATCCTGGGCCGCGCCGCGGAGCTGAAGGTCCCCGTCCTCGGCACGGGTGCCGGACACGACGCCGGAATCCTCTCCGGACGCATCCCGACCGCCATGCTGTTCGTGCGCAACCCCACCGGTGTCTCGCACTCCCCGGCCGAGTACGCCGCCGAGGACGACTGCGTGGCCGGGGTGAGAGCACTCGCCGACGTACTGGAAGGGCTGGCCTGCACGTGACGACCACCGAGCGGACCCGGACGTACTGGCTGGAGCGCGCCTGGCTCGGCACCCACGTCGAGCCGGGCGTCGCCGTGGACGTGGGCGACGACGGCCGCATCGCCGCCGTCCGCACGGACGTCCCCGCTCCGCCCCCGGGCGCGGAGCTCCTGCGCGGCCTGACTCTGCCGGGACTGGCGAACGCCCACTCGCATGCCTTCCACCGAGCCCTGCGCGGCACCGTCCAGGTCGGCTCGGGCACCTTCTGGACCTGGCGCGAGGTCATGTATTCCGTCGCCGACCGGCTGGCCCCCGAGACCTACCTCGACCTCGCCCGCGCGGTGTACGCCGAGATGGCCCTGGCCGGCATCACCACCGTCGGCGAGTTCCACTACGTCCACCACGCCCCCGGCGGCACCCCATACGCCGACCCCAACGCGATGGGGGAGGCCCTGATCCAGGCCGCCGCCGACGCCGGTATCCGCATCACCCTCCTCGACACCTGCTACCTGTCCTCCGGCTTCGGGCAGCCCCCGAACCCCCACCAGCGCCGCTTCTCCGACGGGACGGCGGACGCCTGGGCGCAACGCTGTTCAGATCTCCAGGAACGGGATCACGCACGGATCGGGGCGGCGGTCCACTCGGTGCGAGCCGTGCCCGCCGACCAGTTGGCGACCGTGGCACGGTGGGCCGAGGAGCGGCGGGCCCCGCTCCACGTGCACCTGTCCGAGCAGACCGCCGAGAACGACGCCTGCCGCGACGCCCACGGGTGCACACCCACCCGGCTCCTCGCCGACCACGGCGTGCTCGGACCCCGCACCACCGGCGTCCACAACACCCACCTCACCGACGAGGACATCGCCCTGCTCGGCGGCAGCCGCACCGGCACCTGCATGTGCCCGACCACGGAACGGGACCTCGCCGACGGCATCGGCCCGGCGGCCGCCCTCCAGCAGGCGGGCTCCCCGCTCTCCCTTGGCTCCGACAGCCACGCCGTCGTCGACCTGCTGGAGGAGGCGCGCGCCATGGAGCTGAACGAGCGCCTGCGCACCCGCACCCGAGGCCACTGGACCGCCGCCGCCCTGCTGCGCGCCGCGAGCGCCGACGGCCACGCCGCCCTCGGCTGGGACGACGCCGGGACCATCGAGGCCGGGGCCCGCGCCGACCTCGCCACCATCGCGCTCGACTCGGTCAGGACGGCCGGGCCGCTGCCCAGGCTCGGCGCCGAGACGGCCGTATTCGCGGCGACCGCGGCGGACGTACGGCACACGGTCGTGGGCGGACGGCACGTCGTACGCGACGGGGTCCACACCCTCGTACCCGACGTGCCGCAGGCCCTCGCGCGGGCCGTGGACGCCCTGCGCTCCTAGCGACGAACACCGCCGGCCCCCGCTCCCGCCCCCACGAGGACGTCAAGGACACCATGAGCAGCAGCACCGTCATCACCAACATCGCCGCACTCGTCACCAACGACCCCTCCCTCGGTGACAACTCCCCCCTTGGTCTGGTCCGGGACGCGGCCGTCGTCATCGACGGCGACCGTGTCGCGTGGACCGGTGAATCAAGCAAAGCACCCGCCACTGACAATCGGGTCGACGCCGGCGGCCGGGCCGTCCTCCCCGGCTTCGTCGACTCCCACTCCCACCTCCTCTTCGGCGGCGACCGCACCGAGGAGTTCAACGCCCGCATGTCCGGCCGCCCCTACAGCGCCGGCGGCATCCGCACCACCGTGGCCGCCACCCGCGCCGCGAGCGACGCGGAACTGGAGGCGGGCCTCACCCGCTACCTCGAAGAGGCCCTGCGCCAGGGCACCACGACCTTCGAGACCAAGTCCGGCTACGGGCTGACCACCGCGGACGAGTCCCGCGCCCTGCGCGTCGCCGCCCGCCACACCGACGAGGTGACGTTCCTCGGCGCCCACATCGTCGCGCCCGAGCTGGCCGACGACCCCGCCGCCTACGTCGCGCTCGTCACGGGCGAGATGCTCGACGCCTGCGCCCCGCACGCCCGCTGGATCGACGTGTTCTGCGAGAAGGGCGCCTTCGACGGCGACCAGGCCCGCGCGATCCTCACCGCGGGCAAGGCGAAGGGCCTGCACCCCCGCGTCCACGCCAACCAGCTCTCCTACGGTCCCGGTGTGCAGCTCGCCGTCGAACTCGACGCCGCCAGCGCCGACCACTGCACCCACCTCACCGACGCCGACGTGGACGCCCTCGCCGGCAGCCGCACCGTCGCCACGCTGCTGCCCGGCGCCGAGTTCTCCACCCGCGCCCAGTGGCCCGACGCCCGCCGCCTGCTCGACGCGGGCGCCACCGTCGCCCTGTCCACCGACTGCAACCCGGGCTCCTCCTTCACGTCCTCCGTGCCCTTCTGCATCGCCCTCGCCGTGCGGGACATGGGGATGACGCCGGACGAGGCGGTCTGGTCGGCCACCGCGGGCGGTGCCGCGGCCCTGCGCCGCGACGACGTCGGCCGCCTGACCCCGGGCGCCTACGCCGACCTGACCCTCCTCGACGCCCCGAGCCACGTCCACCTGGCCTACCGGCCGGGCGTCCCGCTGGTCAGCGGCGTGTGGCGGCGCGGCGCACGGGTCGTCTGATCCCCTCCGGAACGGGGGCCCGATCTTTCCCGGACCGGGGCGAGCGGGCCCCTCCGCGACGGCTCAGCGGGCGGCTCCGGCCCGCCACCGCTGGTCGGACCGCCCGGAGTCCGCCCCGACGAGCACCACCGAGTCGCCCCCGCCCGGCGTCACCGCCCGCTCGGGGGCGATGCCCGGGTGGATCACCCCACGCGCGTCCACGGCGAACCGCAGGTTCTGTCCGTTGCGCCCGTCCACCGAGTCGCACTCCCAGATGCCGACGCCCTCGTCGACGGAGCCGCGGCTGTCCAGGCAGAAGTCGTCGTCGGCGTACGACTGGACCACCCCGCGCCCGGCGTCGGCCCGCCACAGCTGGGTGGGGGAGGACGTACAGGGCGCCGTCACGACGTCCGCGCCCTTCTCCAGCTCGCCGTCGATGTCCAGGCACCGGCCCGAGGCGACGTTCACCACCTGGGCGTACGTGCCGTCCGGCGCCCGGTACGACGGCGCGGAGGGCGTAGGCGACGGCCGCGCGGTGCGCGACGGCGTCGGGCTCGGCTCGGAAGAGGGCGGTCTTGAGGTGACCGAGGGGGAGGGCGAGGGAGTGGGGGAGGCGGAAGGCGTCGCGGGGACGGTGGCCGTCACCGTCACCGGCGGCGGTCCGGCCGGGGAGCGGGACGACGCGTTCGCCGCCGGAGCGGACGGGGCGTCGTCCGGTGAAAGCAGCAGGAAGAGCAGCGGCACCAGGGCCACGCCCAGGGCCGCCGAGGCCAGGGCGAAGCGGCGGGAGGGCGGCCAGGTCCCGGGCAGCACGGGCGGAGCGCCGGCGCCCGGCGCCTCCGGCTCGCGTGCCGCGTACGCCGTGCCCGCCCATGGCAACAGGCCCTCGGCGAGGGCGGTACGGGGGGAGTCCCGCAGCGTGCGCTGCTCCTCGTGGGCCGCCGTGCAGTGCGGACAGTGCGTCATGTGCGCGTGCAGGTCGGGACTGTCCCGGGGGCCGTCGGGCCGTACCGACTCCTCGATGAGGCGCCGGAAGTCCACGCAGCGGGGGTCGTCGGAGGCCGCCAGCCGGGACCGCAGGCAGGCCCGCGCCAGTGACTGGAGCGCGGGGGCCGTGCCGTAGGTGACGTCCCGGCCGCCGAGGCCGAGCAGCGCGGCGGTGCGGTCGGCGGGCTCCCGTTCCACCACGTCGTACCAGAGCAGGCCCTGAGCGCGGGACGGCAGCGAACGGAAGGCCGTGAGCAGGGGCGGGACCGGGCAGCCGGAACCCCCGGTGTTCAGGACGAGGAGCAGGCCCGGGTCCGGCCCGGCGGAGCGCTCGTCGGCCGCCCACTCGGCCGCGACCTCCCCGGTGAGCAGGAGCAGGCGGTGCCGCCACGGCCCGCCCGTGTCGGTGCCGCGGACCGCCTGGCGGGCCGCCAGGGTGAAGGCCCGGGCGGCCAGTTGCCGCGCCGCCGAATCCCCGGCCGCGCACAGGCGGGCGTAGGCGAGGACCGACGGCTGGTGCCGGGCGCGCAGTTCCCGGAGCGCCGGGCAGGCGGTGGGCGGGTCGGCGTGGAGCAGTTCGGTCAGCCGCGCGTCGGAAGCGCCGGCGCAGGTCTCCTCCCCGGCCCGGTCACCGCTGTCGGTCCTGTCGCCCCGCGCCATCCGTCCGCCTCCTCGCACCACGTCGCACCACCGCGCCGGTGCTGACGTACCGGCCAGTTTGGAGGGTGCTCATAGTGGTGGAACGAGGTCCGGGAGGAAAGAGGTGTCCCCGGGTAACAGGCCGTGGTTCCGGGCCGCGAGCCGGGTCCGCCGGGGCAGCCCGAAGGGGGGCGGCCCGGCATGCGGACCGCCCCCCTGGAGGGCAAGCGTCACCCGGTGAGGACTACTCCTCGACCGTGAGCCCCTTGCGCAGCTTCACGAGGGTCCGCGACAGCAGACGTGAGACGTGCATCTGGGAGATGCCGAGCTCCTCGCCGATCTCCGACTGGGTCATGCCCGCGACGAAGCGGAGGGAGAGGATCTTCCGGTCCCGGGAGGGGAGCTCGGCGATCAGCGGCTTCAGCGACTCGACGTACTCGATGCCCTCGAGCCCGTGGTCCTCGTAGCCGATCCGGTCGGCCAGCGCTCCCTCGGCGTCGTCCTCCTCCGGCTGGGCGTCCAGCGAGGAGGCGGTGTAGGCGTTGGAGGCGGCCATGCCCTCGACGACCTCGTCCTTGGACAGGCCGAGGTGTTCGGCCAGCTCCGTCACGGTGGGGGCGCGGTCGAGGCGCTGGGCCAGCTCGTCGCCCGCCTTGGCCAGGTCGAGGCGCAGCTCCTGGAGGCGGCGCGGGACGCGCACGGACCACGAGGTGTCACGGAAGAAGCGCTTGATCTCGCCGATGATGGTCGGCATCGCGAACGTGGGGAACTCCACACCACGCGACAGTTCGAAGCGGTCGATCGCCTTGATCAGGCCGATCGTGCCGACCTGGATGATGTCCTCCATCGGCTCGCTGCGCGAGCGGAAGCGGGAGGCGGCGAACTTGACCAGCGCGAGGTTGAGCTCGACGAGCGTGTTGCGTACGTACGCGTACTCGTGCGTGCCTTCCTCCAGCGACTCCAGTCGCTCGAAGAGGGTCCTGGACAGGGCCCGGGCGTCCGCGGGAGCGACCTCGTCGTACGCGGGGATGTCCGGAAGCCCGGCGAGTGCGTCGTCGTCATGTGCGACGACCGCGTCGTGGTGCTCGATGGGATCCAGATGTTCCGGAGGGAGTGTCGACGTCGCTTCTTGGGTACGCGATCCGTCGAGCCGGGGTGACATGATGTCCTCCATCGTTCTCGGCATACGGCTGCCGAAGCCAGTTACGTGCACTGCGGTGTGCGGCGCCTCCAAAGCCGGCCGTGTCGGTTTACGTGTCTTACTAGCCCTACCGGGTTTACCGAGCCCACCGCAAGTGTGTTCTGTGTGAGTATGTCCGTTTGTGTGCGGTTGTTCGGGTGTCGGAGTGCGGTGGGAAGGCGTAGTGTTCGAGGGCGTCAGCAAGCAGTCACGACCTCGGGAGAGAGAAACGGCATGGACCGCGGGACGGTCGGCAGTGCCCAGTCGGGCCGGCTTCTGGTCGAAGTACGGGAAGAGGGCCCCAGTGCCGTCGTGACACCGGCGGGTGAGTTGGATCACCACACCGCCGATCTGTTGCGCGAGCCGCTGGAGGACTGTCTCGCCAAGGGATTCAACCGGCTCGTCGTCGACTGCTCGCGCCTGGAGTTCTGCGACTCCACGGGACTCAACGTCCTGCTCGGCGCGCGGCTGAAGGCGGAGGCCGTGGGGGGCGGTGTGCATCTGGTGGCCATGCAGCCGGTGGTGGCTCGCGTGTTCGAGATCACGGGGGCCGAAGCGGTCTTCACCCTCCATGACACGCTTGAGGCCGCGCTGGTCGACCAGTCCGGCTGAGCTGCTCCTTGTCCGGCCGACGGCGGGTCCCGTGCGCTCCCTGGGGCGGGCGTTCCCGCCTCGTCCGGAGTTCCGTGCCGAATACAGGGGTGTTCGGACGGTCCGGTCGGGCAGGAGACTCCCTGAACCGACTGTGTACGACGTACGACTTTGAAACGTGAACTGGTGAATCGGTGAGGTGAAGCGCTGATGAGCACCACCCGGCCCTACTCGCCGGGCGACCGCGGTCCGGAGCCCAGCGGCGCTTCCGGGGCGTCCGAGGGGGGCGTGCCCGGGTCCGGGGAGTCCGAGGGGGGCGTGTCCGCGGGGCACGCCGCCGTGATCGGCGCGTCCGGATCGCCTTCGGCGCCGCCTTCCCCGTCCATGGGGACGTCCACGGGTGCCTCCGGGCGCGGTGGCGGGCGGCAGGTACGCAGGCTGAGCTTCGACGACCAGAGCGGGGTCGTGCCGCTCGCGCGTGACTTCACCCGGCAGGCGCTGCACGCCTGGGGCTGGCTGCCGTCCGCCACCGCGGACCAGCGGGCCGCCGCCGAGGACGTACTGCTCGTGGTGTCCGAGCTGGTCACCAACGCGTGCCTGCACGCCGAGGGGCCGGACGAGCTGTGGATCACCTGCGAGAAGAAGGTGATCCGGCTGGAGGTCTCCGACCGGGGCACGGGGCAGCCGGCGCCGCGGACGCCGCACCGCGCCGGGCGTCCCGGCGGACACGGCATGTTCATCGTGCAGCGGCTGTGTCTGGACTGGGGCGTCGTACGGACGCCGGGAGTGGCCGGCAAGCGAGTGTGGGCGGAGCTGGGGGCACCGGGGTAGGGATCGGGCTTTGTCGCCCACCCGCCCGTTCGTCTCGACCGGCCAAGCGGTGACCGTCGCCCGCGGCTCCACCCCGGAGCCCGGCCGCTGATGCCTCTCCCGCAGACCTTCCGGCTCCGTCTCGACCCGTCGGGTCCGTTCCGTCGCCGTGCGTCTGGTCCCGCGGCCTTCACAGTCCGGTTTCAGGGCGTCGGCTTCCGTGGCCGTCCCTGCCCTTGGTCCCGTTGGCCTCGCTCCGGGCGGGGGCTTGGTCTGCCCCCCGTCCGCTCTGGCCCTCTGCGGGCCCCGCTCCGAGGCTCCGGCTCCGTCTTGCCCTGCGCCCGCCGCTGCCCCAGTTCTGACCCCGCCAGGAGCTCCACACCGGCGCCGGACTCGCCCCGTCGGGCCTCGTCCCCGTCTCGTCGGTGCCAGTCGGTGCGGCCCTCGCAGCCTTCCGTCCGCCCGCCCTCTCGCCGCGCAGCCCGGCCGCATGGCCGCACCCGCCTCCGGGCCCCGCCACGCCCGCCGCTCCGCGCGGCCCGCTCAGCCCCGCGCGGCCCACTGCCCCCACAAAGGCCGAAGGGTCACCGCCCCCACCCGGGATGCGGTGACCCTTCTCGGATCTCAGAGCCGTACAGCCAAGCCGGCAGGCCTCAGCGCACGTCGCCCATGAGTTCCTTGACGCGCTTGCGGTACATCCAGATCGCGACACCGGCGAAGACGGCCAGGGCGGCCTCCGCGGCGACGATGCCCGTCTTGTTGAGGTCGACGCCGGCGATGGAGAGCAGGCCGGTCGTGGCGTCACCGGCGGTCACGGCCAGGAACCAGACGCCCATCATCTGCGAGGCGTACTTCACGGGCGCCATCTTCGTGGTGACCGACAGGCCGACCGGGGAGAGCATCAGCTCACCGCAGGTCTGGACGAAGTAGATCGCCACCAGCCACAGCGCGGCCGCCTTGTGGCCGCCGTCCGCGATGGCCAGCGGGGCCAGGAAGAGGAAGAAGGACGCGCCGACCAGCACCAGGCCGAACGAGAACTTCACGATCGTGCTCGGCTCCTTGCCGCGGCGGGCGAGCGCCAGCCACACCGTGGCGAAGACCGGGGCCAGGGCCATGATGATGACCGGGTTGACCGACTGGAACCAGGAGACCGGGAACTCCCAGCCGAAGACGCTGGTGTCGGTCGAGGAGTCGGCGAAGATCGCCAGGGTCGAACCGCCCTGGTCGTAGATCATCCAGAAGACGGCCGCGGCGACGAAGAACCAGATGTACGCCGACATCTTGGACTGCTCGGCGCGGTCCAGCTCCTTGTCGCGCTTGATGCGGGTCAGCACCAGCACCGGGATGATCACACCGAGCAGGGTCAGCGGGACCAGGATCCAGTTCAGCGTGTAGTTGCCGGAGAAACCGACGATCGCGTAGAAGACGACGGCGAGCGCGGCCCAGAACGCGGCCTTGCGCAGCGTGGAGGTCTTCTCCTCGGCCGACAGCGGCTTCGGCACGACGCTGGAGTGCGGGGCCAGGTGGCGGCTGCCGATCAGGAACTGGACGACGCCCAGGCCCATGCCGACCGCGGCGAGCGCGAAGCCCAGGTGCCAGTTGACGCTCTCACCGATGGTGCCGATGATCAGCGGCGCCGCGAAGGCACCGAGGTTGATGCCCATGTAGAAGACGGTGAAGCCACCGTCGCGGCGCGGGTCGTCGGGGCCGCTGTAGAGCTGGCCGACCATCGTGGAGATGTTGGCCTTCAGCAGACCCGAGCCGATGGCGACCAGGCCGAGGCCCGCGAAGAACGTGCCGGAGGACGGCAGCGCCAGCGTGAGGTGGCCGAGCATGATCACACCGCCGGCGACGGCGACGGTCTTGCGGGGGCCCCAGACGCGGTCGCCGAACCAGCCGCCCGGCATCGTGAGCAGGTACACCAGGGAGAGGTACACCGAGTAGATCGCGGTCGCGGTGCCGGCGTTCATGCCGAGACCACCGGGAGCCACCAGGTACAGCGGGAGCAGAGCCCTCATGCCGTAGTAGGAGAAACGCTCCCACATCTCGGTCATGAAGAGAGTGGCCAGTCCGCGGGGGTGGCCGAAGAAGGTCTTCTCGGACCCGGGGGTGCCCGGGGTGACCGAGTCCTTCGTCAGGCTGGACGCCATGGTCGATCCTTGCTGGTCGGGACGCGCTCATGAGGCGATGCGCGCCCGGTGGGGGGCGGCCGGCACCGGCGGCCTTCCCCGCCCGTCCCACGCCTGAGGGATTCCGCTCCGGATTGCGAAGCGGTGGGCGGCGGCCACCGGGATCCACGCCTCGCGTACGTCACTGCACGCGGTGAGGCCCGGCCACAGGTCATTCCTTTCAAGGCCGGCCGTGGGGGCCGGCCCGCACACAAAAGAGACCTTCAGCGTCGAACTGTCGCCAAAGGTCCTCTGGGTGCTGCAGGCGCTGATTCACCATACGGCAGGACACCGCCCGGTATGGAAGGACTTGAGACGCGGATCACAGGTAAGACTGGAACCGCGAACGATCATTCGAAGGTCCATCACAGGATGGCACCCCGCACCCGCAGGTCGCGGGGCGGGGTCGGCCGGGCGGCTCGCCGGGCCGGTGTCCGGCTTGTCCACGGGTGGGCCGGGGGCGCGGGAGCCTTGGGACGATCACGGCCCGGGCCCTGCTCCGGGCGGACTACCATCAGCTCATGACCCGTGTACTGCTCGCCGAGGACGACGCGTCCATCTCGGAGCCGCTGGCCCGCGCACTGCGCCGGGAAGGGTACGAGGTCGAGGTGCGTGAGGACGGACCCGCCGCACTCGACGCCGGGCTGCGGGGCGGCATCGACCTGGTCGTGCTGGACCTGGGCCTGCCGGACATGGACGGGCTGGAGGTCGCCCGCCGGCTGCGGTCCGAGGGGCATGCCGTGCCGATCCTCATCCTGACCGCGCGCGCCGACGAGGTGGACACCGTCGTCGGTCTCGACGCCGGCGCCGACGACTACGTCACCAAGCCCTTCCGCCTCGCCGAGCTACTCGCCCGGGTCCGCGCCCTGCTGCGGCGCGGTGCCGTCGAGCCCCCGCAGCCGCCCGCCACGCACGGCGTGCGCATCGACGTCGAGTCGCACCGCGCCTGGATGGGCGAGGAGGAGCTCCAGCTCACCGCCAAGGAGTTCGACCTGCTGCGGGTGCTGGTGCGCGACGCGGGCCGGGTCGTCACCCGCGACCAGCTGATGCGCGAGGTCTGGGACACCACCTGGTGGTCCTCGACCAAGACCCTCGACATGCACATCTCCTGGCTGCGCAAGAAGCTGGGGGACGACGCGGCGAACCCGCGCTACATCGCCACCGTGCGCGGCGTGGGCTTCCGTTTCGAGAAGAACTGACCGCGACGAGAACCGACCCGCGACCACGACTCGCGGACCTGCCCGGGTAAGAGGACATGCGCCGACGACTGATCCAGTCCACGCTCGCCGTGGTGCTCGTCGTGATCGCCGTTTTCGGCGTCTCGCTGGTCATCGTCGAGACCCGCACGATCAGCAGCACCGCCCAGGAGCGGGTCGACCTGGAGGCCGTGCGGCTGGCCAGCATCGTGGACAGCCGCCTGCTCGGCACCGGCTCCGTGGACGCCGCGTTCCTGCGTGAGCAGATCCGGGACGCCCGGTACGCCGAGATCCGCATCCCCGGCGAGCCTGTCATCGAGGTCGGCAGCCGGCCGACCGGCGAGGTCATCCGCGGCAAGGCCACCGGCGAAGAGGGGGAGACGGTCCTCGTCGAGGAGCCCAGCTCCTCGGTGACCCGCGAGGTCGGCCGGACCCTGCTGATCATCGGACTGGTGTCGCTGCTCGCGGTGGTCGCGGCGGTGCTGCTGGCGATCCGGCAGGCCAACCGTCTCGCCTCCCCGCTCACCGACCTCGCCGAGACCGCCGAACGCCTGGGCTCCGGCGATCCGCGCCCCCGCCACAAGCGCTACGGCGTCCCCGAGCTGGACCGGGTCGCGGACGTGCTGGACTCCTCCGCCGAGCGCATCGCCCGGATGCTCACCGCCGAGCGCCGCCTGGCCGCCGACGCCTCCCACCAGCTGCGCACGCCGCTGACCGCGCTGTCGATGCGACTGGAGGAGATCACCCTCACCGACGAGCCGGAGACGGTGAAGGAGGAGGCGACGATCGCGCTGTCGCAGGTGGAGCGGTTGACGGACGTCGTGGACCGGCTGCTGACGAACAGCCGCGACCCGCGCAGCGGCTCCGCCGTCACCTTCGAACTGGACGACGTCATCCAGCAGCAGATCGACGAGTGGCGGCCCGCCTACCGCAGCGAGGGGCGGGCGATCGTCAGCTCCGGCAAACGGCATCTGACGGCGGTGGGCACCCCGGGCGCGGTCGCCCAGGTGCTGGCCGCGCTGATCGAGAACTCCCTGATGCACGGCGGCGGCACGGTGGCCCTGCGGACCCGGGTGACCGGCAACCAGGCGGTCGTCGAGGTCACCGACGAGGGCGCGGGCGTACCCGGCGACCTGGGGGCGCGGATCTTCGAGCGGGCGATCAGCGGGCGGAACTCGACCGGCATCGGCCTGGCCGTGGCCCGCGACCTGGCGGAGGCGGACGGCGGACGGCTGGAGCTCCTGCAGAGCCGGCCCCCGGTCTTCGGCCTGTTCCTGTCCCGCACTCCTCCGCCGAAGGCGTCGTCCGGAGACTCGAAGGACACGGTGCGCTAGCCCTCCTCAGCGGTGGGCCGCCGGGGTGCCGTCCGTGGCGCGGACCGTTGTCGGGTGCTCGTGCTCCAGGAAGGTCTCCGCCCGCGTCACCGGCTCCCGGGCCGGCAGTGTGCGGAAGACCCAGGTGCGGTACGACCAGAAGCGGAACAGCGTGCCGAGGCCGATGCCGAGGAACTTGAAGATGTTGCTCTGCAGCGGGCTGTCCCAGCCGAAGCCGTACGTCGCCGTGTAGAGCACGCCGTTCTCGATCACCAGACCGACCGCGCTGAACAGCAGGAACAGCGACATCTCCCGGGTGCGGTGCCCCTTGTCGCGGTCCCGGTAGGTGAAGTAGCGGAAGCCCAGGTAATTGAAGACGATCGCGACGACGGTCGCGATGATGCTGGCCCGCACCACCGCGAGGTCGGTCACGTGCCGCACCAGGTTGAAGACCAGCAGGTTGACCAGCACCCCCGCGCCGCCCACCGCGCCGAACTTCACGATCTCACGGACCAGCCGGTCGATCCGTCCCCGCAGCGTGCCGCGGGGTCCGGGGGCAGCCGGGGGAGCCGTATGAGCACCCGAGGAACCATGTCCCATGGTCGTGCAGGCCCCCGTCCGTCGGTTGGCGTCAATCCGTTCATGCTAACCACCCGGACGCGCGATCTTCCTGCGGACGGACCCGGGGCCAGGGCCGGGGGCCGCGGGAAGGGCCGGGAAACGGCCGGTAAACATGTGGGCCCCGCGCGGCCGATACGCTAGGGGTGTGACGTTCCCCGTAGTCGGCATGGTCGGCGGTGGCCAGCTCGCTCGTATGACACACGAGGCTGGCATCCCGCTGGGCATCAGGTTCAAGCTTCTCAGTGACACTCCCCAGGACTCCGCGGCGCAGGTCGTGAACGAAGTCGTCGTCGGCGACTATCGCGATCTGGACACGTTGCGCGAGTTCGCGCGCGGCTGTGACGTGATCACCTTCGATCACGAGCACGTGCCGACCGAGCACCTCAAGGCCCTGGAGGCGGACGGCATCCCCGTGCGCCCCGGCCCCGAGGCGCTCGTGCACGCCCAGGACAAGGGCGTGATGCGCGCGAAGCTCGTCGCGATCGGCGTGCCCTGCCCGCGCCACCGGATCGTGCGCGACCCGGCCGACGTGGCCGCCTTCGCGGCGGAAGGAGCCGTCGAGGGCGACGGTTTCCCCGTCGTGCTCAAGACGGTCCGCGGCGGGTACGACGGCAAGGGCGTGTGGGTCGTGGACTCCGCGGAGGAGGCCGCCGAGCCCTTCCGGGCCGGGGTGCCCGTGCTGGCGGAGGAGAAGGTGGACTTCGTCCGCGAGCTCGCCGCCAACGTGGTCCGCTCCCCGCACGGACAGGCGGTGGCCTACCCCGTCGTCGAGTCGCAGCAGGTCAAGGGCGTCTGCGACACGGTGATCGCGCCCGCCCCCGGCCTCGACGAGAACCTCGCCCTGCGGGCCGAGGAGATGGCGCTCAGCATCGCCAAGGAACTGGACGTCGTCGGTCACCTGGCCGTCGAGCTGTTCCAGACCCGCGACGGCCGCATCCTCGTCAACGAACTGGCGATGCGCCCCCACAACTCCGGCCACTGGTCGATGGACGGCGCGATCACCTCGCAGTTCGCCAACCACGTCCGCGCCGTCCTCGACCTCCCCCTCGGCGACCCGCGCCCGCGCGCCAAGTGGACGGTGATGGTCAACGTCCTCGGCGGCGACTTCCCCGACATGTACTCCGCGTACCTGCACTGCATGGCCCGCGACCCGCAGCTAAAGATCCACATGTACGGCAAGGACGTGAAGCCCGGCCGCAAGGTCGGCCACGTCAACACCTACGGCGACGACCTGGACGACGTGCTGGAGCGCGCCCGTCACGCTGCCGGCTACCTGAGAGGGACGATCACCGAATGAGCCAGGCCAGCCCGGTCAGTCCAGTCGTCGGCATCGTCATGGGGTCGGACAGCGACTGGCCCGTCATGGAGGCCGCCGCCAAGGCACTCGACGAGTTCGAGATCCCCTACGAGGTCGACGTCGTCTCCGCGCACCGCATGCCGCACGAGATGATCGCGTACGGCGAGCAGGCGGCCGGACGCGGGCTGAAGGCGATCGTCGCCGGGGCCGGGGGCGCCGCCCACCTGCCCGGCATGCTCGCCTCCGTCACCCCGCTGCCGGTCATCGGCGTGCCGGTGCCGCTGAAGTACCTGGACGGCATGGACAGCCTCCTGTCCATCGTGCAGATGCCGGCCGGCGTGCCGGTCGCCACCGTCTCGGTCGGCGGCGCCCGCAACGCCGGTCTGCTGGCCGCCCGCATCCTCGCCGCGCACGACGAGGAGCTGCTGGCCCGGATGCGCGACTTCCAGCAGGAGCTCAACGACCAGGCCACCGAGAAGGGCAAGCGGCTGCGCAACAAGGCCGCGGGCTCGGCGGCCGGCTTCGGCTTCGGGAAGTGACCCGGATGACCTCCCTCGACCAGGCCCGGGAGCTGCTGCGCGAGTTCCCCGTCGTCGACGGCCACAACGACCTGCCCTGGGCGCTTCGCGAGCAGGTCCGCTACGACCTCGACGCCCGGGACATCGCCGCCGACCAGTCCGCCCACCTGCACACCGACCTGGCCCGGCTGCGGGCCGGCGGCGTCGGCGCGCAGTACTGGTCGGTGTACGTCCGCTCGGACCTGCCCGGCGCGGTGACGGCGACGCTGGAGCAGATCGACTGCGTACGGCGGCTGATCGACCGGCACCCGGGGGAGCTGCGTGCCGCGCTGACCGCCGCCGACATGGAGGCCGCCCGCGCCGAGGGCCGTATCGCGTCCCTCATGGGCGCCGAGGGCGGCCACTCCGTCGACAACTCGCTGGCCACCCTGCGCGCCCTGTACGCGCTCGGCGTGCGCTACATGACCCTCACTCACAACGACAACGTGGCGTGGGCGGACTCGGCGACCGACGAGCCAGGCGTCGGCGGCCTGTCGGCCTTCGGCCGCGAGGTCGTGCGGGAGATGAACCGCGAGGGCATGCTCGTCGACCTCTCGCACGTGGCGGCGACGACGATGCGCGACGCGCTGGACACCTCCACCGCGCCGGTGATCTTCTCCCACTCCTCCTCCCGCGCCGTCTGCGACCACCCGCGCAACATCCCGGACGACGTGCTGGAGCGGCTGCCGGCCAACGGCGGCATGGCGATGGTGACGTTCGTGCCGAAGTTCGTGCTCCAGGCCGCCGTGGACTGGACGGCCGAGGCCGACGACAACATGCGGGCGCACGGCTTCCACCATCTGGACGGCAGCCCCGAGGCGATGAAGGTACACGCCGCCTTCGAGGAGCGCGTCCCGCGCCCCGTCGCCACCGTCTCCACGGTCGCCGACCACCTCGACCACATGCGCGAGGTCGCGGGCGTCGACCACCTCGGCATCGGCGGCGACTACGACGGCACGCCCTTCACCCCGGACGGCCTCGGCGACGTCTCGGGCTACCCGAACCTGATCGCCGAACTCCTCGACCGCGGCTGGTCCCGGGCCGACCTGGCCAAGCTGACCTGGAAGAACGCGGTCCGGGTGCTGGGCGACGCGGAGGACGTGGCCCGCGGGCTCCAGACGACGCGGGGACCGTCCAACGCGTCGTTGGAGGAACTGGACGGCTGAGCCGTCTCCCATCGGGGGCGGGGCCGCCGGCGCAGCCGGCCGCCCCGCCCCCGTATGCGGAGGAGCGGTCCCGCACCGGGGTGGGCGCGGGCGCACGGGCGCCGGCGAGCGCTCGCTGCGCCGACCTCACCGCCGGACGTGCTCACGTCCACCGGACGATCACCGGCCCGTTCCGCTCCCGGGCCACCCCGGACGAGGCCGTCGACGCGGTCCGAGGCCGAGCACCGTACCCCCGAACGCCCCACCCACCAGGAAGCCCGTACCGCTCCGTGCGACGGTGACCGTAACGCACGACGACCGTACGGAGCCCGCCATGGCAGACCTCCAGGACGACCTGCACACCAGCACCGAGGCCGCCGGGCTCGACGACCTGCCCGTGTCGTCCGCCGCCGAGGTCTTTCCCCCGGAGCCCTACGCGCCCGTGTCCGACCCGGGCGACGAGCCGCTGTCCCGGGCCCGCGCGGTGCTGGCCGCCCACCCCGTCGCCGACGGCTACAGCGGTCTGCCCTGGGCGCTCAAGCACCTGCCCTGGTACGACCTGGAACTGGGCGAGACCGCCGTCGACACCGATGTGCCGCGGCTGCGCGAGGGGCACGTGGGCGCGCTGTTCTGGTCGCTGCACCTGCCCGACGCCATCGACGGCGACCGGGCCGTCGGCGCGACCCTGGAGCAGCTGGACCTGATCAAGACGGTCGTGCGCGCCCACCCGGAGGGCCTGCGCCTCGCCTACGACGCCGGGCAGGCCATCGACGCCCGCAACTGCGGCCGGGTCGCCGTGCTGCCGGGCCCCGCGGGTGCCGCCGCCATCGGCGACTGCCTCGGCATCCTGCGCTCACTGCACGCCCTCGGCCTGCGCGTGCTCACCCTCACCGGCGCGTCCTGGGCGAGCGAGGCGGGGCTGACCCGGTTCGGCGAGGAGGTCGTCCGCGAGATGAACCGGCTCGGGGTGATCGCCGACCTCTCCGGCGCCTCGCCCGAGACCGTCCGCCGCACCTTCGCCGTCTCCAAGGCGCCCGCGCTGTGCACCCGCTCCGCCGCCCGTGCCCTGCGTCCGCACCCCGCCAACCTCCCCGACGACCTGCTGGTGGAGCTGGGCGCGGCCGGGGGCCTGTGCATGGTGCCGCTCACCGCCGAGCAGACCGGCCCGACCGTCCGGGACGTCGCCGACCACCTCGACCACGTCCGCTCGGTGGCCGGCCCGCAGAGCGTCGGCCTGTCCGGCACCTACGACGCGGGCACGGCGCACCCGCTGGAACTGGGCGACGCCTCCTGCTACCCGCGGCTCATCGCCGAGCTGCTGCGCCGGGGCTGGGACGAGGCGGACGTAGCCATGCTGACCTGGGGAAACGTCCAGCGCATGCTCCGCAGTGCGGCCTTCACCGCCCGCGCGGCCCAGCTGCGCCGTCAGCCGTCGACGGCGACGATCGCCGACCTCGACGGCTGACCCGGCGGAAGGCTGACTCAGTGCTCGATCCGGCACAGGCAGAACGGATGCCCCGCCGGATCGGCGTACACCATGAAGTCCTTCCTCTCCCGGTCCTCCAGGTCGAGGGGCCGGGCACCGAGCGCGAGCACCTTCTCGTGCGCCGCGTCCATCTCCTCCCAGGTCGCCCCGCCGTCGAAGTCCAGGTGGAGCTGCTGGGCGTTGCGGTCGGAGCGCGGCCACTCCGGAGGGGTGAGCTCCGCGACCCGCTGGAAGGACAGCCGCGGCCCGCCCGGCACCTGGAGCACCACCCAGTCCGGGTCCCGCTCGTCGGGTGTGCCGCCTCCGACCCGGGCGTAGAAACGGGCCAGCTCGGCCGGCTCGGTGCAGTCGACGACGACGGAGCGGAAATGTGCCACGGGTGCCATCGGGTTCCTCCCGGTGATGTCGGCCGGCTTCAGCAGGCGCAGAGGCAGAACGGGTGCCCGGCCGGGTCCGCGTAAACCCGGAAGGAGCGGGAGCGGTCCTCCGCGTCCAGCGGCCTCGCGCCCAGCTCCAGCACGGCCTTCTCCGCCGCGTCCAGGTCCTTCACGTCGAGGTCGAGGTGGAACTGCTGTGCCCCGTCGGGGCCGGGCCACTTCGGCGGTACGTACTCGGGGGCGCCCTGGAAGGCCAGCGTCCGTCCGCCGGGCAGGTTCAGGTCGACCCACTCGTCCTGGCCGTCGCTCTTGTCCTCGACGGTGCCGCCGAGGACGTCGGCGTAGAAGCGGGCCAGGGCGTGGGGGTCGGGACAGTCCAGGACGACGACGCCCAGTTCGGCGACAGCCATGACTTCCTCCTTGAAGTCCGCGGTCCGTGTCGACCGCGCGGTTACCTGTAAGGGCCGGGTAGCCGGTAACGGTTACTCCATGCTCCCCTATTGGCGGTAACGTCGCAAGCATGAATGACAGATCGCCCGCACCGGGGGGCTTGGATCTGGTCGAGAAGCTGGTGAACACGATCGACCTCGAGACCGGCGTCGACTCGCTGGACACACCGGAGGGCCGGGCGCGTTTCGGTCTCACGGAGGACGACGCGCCCCGGGCCCGGGAGCTGCGCGAGTCCCTGCGCGCGGTCCTGCTCGCCCACGCCGGCCACCCGCCGCACCGCGCGGTGACCCCGCTCGGCGAGCTGCTGGCCGCCGCCCCGCTGGTGGTGACGGTCGACCCGGCCGACGGCGCCGCCGCCCTCGCCGCGGTCCGCGACGGCTCCCTGACCGCCCGCGTCGCCGTCGCCGTCGCCGAGGCACTGGTCGCGGGGACGTGGGCCAGGCTCAAGGCGTGCGAGGCCGTCGACTGCCACTGGGCGTACTACGACCGCAGCCCGGCGGGACGCGGCCGCTGGTGCTCGATGCAGGTGTGCGGGGCCCGCGCCAAGATGCGCCGGTACCGGGCCAAGGGGACGTGAGGAACGAAGCGATGCACCGGCCGCGAGGCCGCCCCCTGGGGCAGAATGCCCACGACGCCGGTTCGGCCGACTGAGCCTCTGCCGAACCGGCGTCACCCTTCACGGCACGTGGCGGTCAGGCCGTCGGACGGCCCATCGCCCGGTACGTCCACCCGGCCTTGCGCCAGGCCACCGGGTCCAGGGCGTTGCGCCCGTCCAGGAGCACCCGGGCCGCCACGGCCTCGCCCAGCACCTGAGGGTCCAGCTCGCGGAACTCCCGCCACTCGGTGAGGTGCAGGACGACGTCGGCGCCCCGCACCGCCTCCAGCGCGGAGTCGGCGTACCCGAGCGTCGGAAACAGCCGCCGGGCGTTGTCCATGCCCTTCGGGTCGTACACCGTCACCTGCGCGCCCTGGAGGTGGACCTGCCCGGCCACGTTCAGCGCGGGGGAGTCCCGGACGTCGTCCGAGTCGGGCTTGAAGGTGGCGCCGAGCACCGCGACCCGCTTGCCCAGGAACGGGCCGCCGCCCAGCGCCTGCCGGGTCAGCTCCACCATCTGGCCGCGCTGGCGCATGTTGATCGAGTCGATCTCGCGCAGGAAGGTCAGCGCCTGGTCGGCGCCCAGCTCACCGGCGCGCGCCATGAACGCCCGGATGTCCTTGGGCAGACAGCCGCCGCCGAAGCCGATCCCGGCCCGCAGGAACTTCTTCCCGATCCGGTCGTCGTAGCCGATCGCCTCCGCCAGCTTGGCGACGTCGCCGTCGGCCGCCTCGCACACCTCCGCCATCGCGTTGATGAAGGAGATCTTGGTGGCGAGGAAGGAGTTGGCGGAGGTCTTCACCAGCTCGGCCGTGGGGAAGTCGGTGACGACGAAGGGCGAACCCTCCGCGACCGGCGTCGCGTACACCTCGCGCAGCAGCCGCTCCGCCCGCTCGCTGCGCACGCCGACCACGATCCGGTCCGGGTGCAGCGTGTCCTGCACGGCGAAGCCCTCACGCAGGAACTCCGGGTTCCAGGCCAGCTCGGCCCCGTCACCGGCCGGGGCGTGCTCGGCGAGGTAGGCGGCCAGCCGGTCGGCGGAACCCACGGGCACGGTGGACTTGCCGACGACCAGCGCGGGCTTTGTCAGGTGCGGAGCCAGCGACGCCAGCGCGGATTCGACGTACGACATGTCACAGGCGTACTCGCCGTGCTTCTGCGGCGTGTTCACACACAGGAAGTGCACGTCCCCGAAGGCCGCGGCCTCGGCGAAGTCGGTGGTGAAGCGCAGCCTGCCGCTGGACCCCTCGATCCCGGCGACGTGCTTGCCCAGCAGCTCCTCCAGCCCCGGTTCGTACATCGGGACCGCGCCCCGCTGGAGCATCTCGATCTTCTCCGGCACCACGTCCAGGCCCAGCACCTCGAAACCGAGCTCGGCCATGGCCGCCGCATGGGTGGCGCCGAGATAACCGGTGCCGATCACGGTGATCCTGAGGGCCATGGGTGCTCCAGACGTACGGCGTGGGGTGCGCGCCCGAGCATATCCGGGGCGCCGGGAAAGCCTCGCGGCCGGCTGTCGTCAAGCTCACCTATCCACGAACCGGGGCAGGCTCTAAAATTTGGGTTACTTAACGGTAGTTAGCGTGCCCAGCATCACAGCGTTTTGGAGCGTGAGAGACCTTGGCCGGATCGGCTGACTTCGACCTGTACCGCCCGTCCGAGGAGCACGACATGCTCCGCGACGCCGTCCGCTCCCTGGCCGAGGCGAAGATCGCGCCGTACGCCGCCGCGGTGGACGAGGAGGCCCGCTTCCCGCAGGAGGCGCTCGACGCCCTGACCGCGAACGACCTCCACGCGGTCCACGTCCCCGAGGAGTACGGCGGCGCGGGCGCCGACGCCCTCGCCACCGTGCTCGTCATCGAGGAGGTCGCCCGCGCCTGCGCCAGCTCCTCCCTCATCCCCGCCGTGAACAAGCTCGGCTCGCTGCCGGTGATCCTCTCCGGCTCCGAGGAGCTGAAGAAGAGGTACATGACCCCGCTCGCCAAGGGCGACGGCATGTTCTCCTACTGCCTCTCCGAGCCCGACGCGGGCTCCGACGCGGCCGGCATGAAGACCAAGGCCGTCCGCGACGGCGACCACTGGATCCTCAACGGCGTCAAGCGCTGGATCACCAACGCCGGCGTCAGCGAGTACTACACGGTGATGGCCGTCACCGACCCCGCCAAGCGCTCCAAGGGCATCTCCGCCTTCGTCGTCGAGAAGTCCGACGAGGGCGTCTCCTTCGGTGCCCCGGAGAAGAAGCTCGGCATCAAGGGCTCGCCGACCCGCGAGGTCTACCTCGACAACGTCCGCATCCCCGCCGATCGCATGATCGGTGAGGAGGGCACCGGCTTCGCGACGGCCATGAAGACGCTGGACCACACCCGCATCACCATCGCCGCCCAGGCCCTCGGCATCGCCCAGGGCGCCCTCGACTACGCCAAGGGCTACGTCCAGGAGCGCAAGCAGTTCGGCAAGCCGATCGCCGACTTCCAGGGCATCCAGTTCATGCTCGCCGACATGGCCATGAAGATCGAGGCCGCCCGCCAGCTCACCTACGCGGCGGCCGCCAAGTCGGAGCGCGGCGACAGCGACCTGACCTTCCAGGGCGCCGCCGCCAAGTGCTTCGCCTCCGACGTGGCCATGGAGGTCACCACGGACGCCGTCCAGCTCCTCGGCGGCTACGGCTACACCCGTGACTACCCGGTGGAGCGCATGATGCGCGACGCCAAGATCACGCAGATCTACGAGGGCACCAACCAGGTCCAGCGCATCGTCATGGCGCGCAACCTGCCGTAACCGGCACGCGCGCCGGACGTCCGGGAGGCTCAGTCCTCGTACCCCTCCGCCACCCGCCGCTCCCGCAGCTCCATGATCGCGCGGCGGCGGGCCAGGCGGTGGGTGCGGCGGATCTGGGCCTCCTGGTAGCGGCGCTTGTCCTTCTCGGTCTCGGGGATGACCGGCGGGACCGTGCGGGGCTTGCCGTCGGCGTCCACCGCGGCGAAGACCAGGTAGGCCGAGCCGACCTGGGTGGCGGGCGTGGACTCGTTCCAGCGCTCGGCCAGGACCCGTACGCCGACCTCCATCGAGCTGCGGCCGGTCCAGTTGACCTGGGCCTTCACATGGACGAGGTCGCCGACGCGGACCGGTTCGAGGAAGGCCATCTCGTCCATGGACGCGGTGACGGCGGGGCCGCCGGAGTGCCGTCCGGCCACGGCACCCGCCGCGTCGTCCACCAGTTTCATGATCACGCCACCGTGGACCGTGCCCAGGAGGTTGGTGTCGCTGTGGGTCATGATGTGGCTCAGGGTGGTGCGGGACGCCGAGGTCGGCTTGCCCGGGATCTCCGGAGTCGCCGACCGCGCGGCCGAGGCCTGTTCTGCCTGGTCTGTCATGGCCTCCACCTTATGCCGGGACGACAGGCGCGTGATTTGTGTCAGCTTCGCAACAGCGCCGCCCCTATTTTCCGACGACCCTTGTATGGCGCTCAGGGCGGACCTGCACACTGGTGCGCATGAATGATTGGCCCGAGGGATGGTCCGGTGACAACCGCGGCGGCGGGTACGGACGCGGCAGCGCGAGCGCGCGGCCCGAGAGCGCCCGTGTGATGCGTCAGGTCCGTCGCGGCGCGCCGCCGCCGTCCGGCCCGGGCCCGTCGGCCCCGCCGTACGGCGCCGGGGTGCCGCAGCAGCCGTCGTACGTCGACGGTCAGGGCCACGGGGGCTACGACAGCGGCTACAACACCGGCCAGGTCTACGGCAGCCCCGGCGGTCGTGGCCCCGCCGGTCCGGGCCCGCGCCAGGGCCAGGGCCGGCCCGCGCCCGACTGGCGGCGGCGGATCAAGTGGACCGCGATCACCGTGGTGACCGCGCTGGTCGTGACCACGGTCGGCACCTACTTCTGGGCCGACTCCAAGCTCAACCGCGAGGTCGACCTCTCGAAGGTCATCGAGCGGCCCGAGGCCGGCGAGGGCACCAACTACCTGATCGTCGGCTCCGACAGCCGCGAGGGCATGACCGACGAGCAGAAGAAGGACCTGCACACCGGTTCCGCCGAGGGCAAGCGCACCGACTCGATGATGATCCTGCACACCGGGGACAACGGGTCGACGCTGATCTCCCTGCCCCGTGACTCGGACGTGGAGATCCCGAGCTTCGTCGGCTCCGAGTCCGGCAAGACGTACAAGGGCACCGGCCGGCACGTGAAGCTGAACGCCGCGTACGCGGAGGACGGCCCCGAGCTGCTGGTGCGCACCATCGAGTACAACACCGGGCTGCGCCTGGACCACTACGTCGAGATCGGCTTCGCCGGCTTCGCGAACATCGTGGACTCGGTCGGCGGCGTCGAGATGGACATCCCGCAGGACATCAAGGACCCGAAGTCCGGCGCCGACTTCCAGAAGGGCAAGCAGACCCTGAACGGCGAGGAGGCCCTAGCCTTCGTCCGTACCCGGTACGCGCTGGCCGGCTCCGACCTGGACCGCACGAAGAACCAGCAGAAGTTCCTGTCGGCGCTGGCCAATCAGGTGGCCACCCCGTCGACCGTCCTCAACCCCTTCAAGCTGTACCCGACGATGGGCGCCGGCCTGGACTCCCTGATCGTCGACAAGGAGATGGGCCTGTTCGACCTGGCGAGCATGTTCTGGGCGATGAAGAGCGTCAGCGGCGGCGACGGCACGTCGATGAACATGCCGGTCTCGGGCAGCGTCGGCGGAAACCTCAAGTGGGACGACGCCAAGGTGAAGAAGCTGGTCGAGCAGCTGAAGAACGACGAGAAGGTCACCGTGACGGGCAACTGAGCCCGCCACCGGTCACCGCTTCCCGCAGACCACCTCGTCGCCCCGCACCACCGTGCCCGGCTCGCGCGGCGGGTCCGCCGGCTTCACCTTCACGACCTCCTCGAAGCCGGCGCCCGCGATCACCTTCAGCATCGGGCCCTGACCCTTGACCGGCCGCAGTTCGCTGCCGGGCAGCGCGGCGGCCAGCGACTTCGCCGAGCGGTCCCAGCGGGGGTCGAAGGCGACGACGGTCCGCTCGACCGCGCGGTCGGTGGCGTTCCTGGGCACCTTGGTGGTGCGGAAGCCGGTCGCGGCCAGCGCGTCGTCCACCCGCTTGCCGAGCCCCGGGGTGCGGGTGCCGTTCTCCACCTGGACCCGGATCTGCTTCGGGTCCACCGGGACCCGGACCGGCGCCGGGCCCTTCGGCTTCGGCTTCGGCTCGGCCAGCGGCTCGTCCTCGCGCAGTGCGTCGAAGATCCGCTCGGACTCGGCGGGGTCCCACTTCAGGGTCGAGCCGACGCCCTTGACGGCGAAGCCCATCTGCCCGATCGGCACGGTGGTGAACTCGGACGACGACGGCGAGAAGTTCCGCATCGCCCGCCCCAGCGCCAGCATCTCGTCGGTGCCGAAGCCCTTGTCGGCCCGCACCGAGCCCAGCACCGCCTGGGTGACATCCCGGAACTTCAGCGGGTTCAGCAGCAGCCCCGAGGACGTCGCCCGGTCGATCAGGGCGGCCAGGAAACGCTGCTGGCGCTTCATCCGGCTCAGGTCGGAGGCCCCGTCGAGGTGCCGGGCGCGGACGTACTGCAGCGCCTGCCCGCCCATCAGCGTGTGCGTGCCGGCCGGCAGGTCGAGCCCGGTGTGGCTGTCCTTGAGCGGCTCGGCGGTGCAGATCTGTACGCCGCCCAGCACGTCCACGGTCCTCATGAAACTGGTGAAGTCGACCTCCAGGTAGTGGTCGATCTTCACCCGGGTCATCTTCTCCACCGTGCGGATGGTCAGCTGCGGGCCGCCCTCGGCGTAGGCGGCGTTCAGCTTCACCGGGTGACCCTTGTGCTGTTCGCCGGTGGTGCGGTCGGTGTGGTCGGGCGTCTCGGCGTAGGAGTCGCGCGGCAGGCTGACCACGCTGGCGCGCTCCCGGTCCTCCGAGATGTGCACGATCATGATCGTGTCGGTGCAGTGGCAGGGGGCCCCGCCCAGCCGGTACTTCTGGCGCTGCTCCTCGCTGATCCGGTCGCGGCCGTCGGTGCCGACCAGCAGGACGTTCATGCCGTCGCCGGCCCGCGGCCGGTTCTTCATGTCCTTGAAGGCGTCGACCCGCGTGATGTCCGAGTCCAGGCCGGAGAGCACCGCGTGCCCGATCCCGGCGGAGGCGAGCACCACCACCGACAGCGCGGTCACCGCCCGCGTGGCCCAGCGCGGCCGCCTGCGCCGTACGGGGGGCCGGGGCGGGCGCCTGGAGGCTCCGCGCTGCGGCGGAGGGACGCCCCGGGACGTGGCGGCCGGGACCCGGGGGGAGCGGGGCGGCGTGGGCAAGGTGACACCTCCGCGGGGGACGGGCCGTGCGGCCGGACGTGCGATCCGTGAGCACCGTAGGCCCATACGATCTGCGGCCCGGGGCTGCGACCCCCGCGGCGCGCACCCGTGTCCCCCGTTCGCGGTAACGTGAGCACCGATGAACGCCAAGTCCGACGTGCGGCTGCCCGCCGTTTCCGTGATCATGCCCGTCCTCAACGAGGAACGGCACCTGCGCGGCTCCGTCCGCGCCATCCTCGCCCAGGAGTACGCCGGCGAGATGGAGGTCGTGATCGCCCTCGGTCCCTCGACGGACCGCACGGACGAGATCGCCGCCGAACTCGTCGCCGAGGACCCCCGCGTCCACACCGTGCCCAACCCCACCGGCCGCACCCCCGCCGCGCTGAACGCCGCGATCAAGGCGTCCCGCCATCCGGTCGTCGTGCGTGTCGACGGCCACGGCATGCTGTCGCCGAACTACATCGCCACGGCCGTACGGCTCCTGGAGGAGACCGGCGCGCAGAACGTGGGCGGCATCATGCACGCCGAGGGCGAGAACGCCTGGGAGGACGCCGTCGCCGCCGCGATGACGTCGAAGATCGGCGTGGGCAACGCCGCCTTCCACACGGGCGGCGAGGCCGCCCCGGCCGAGACGGTGTACCTGGGTGTCTTCCGCCGCGAGGCGCTGGAGCAGCAGGGCGGGTACAACGAGGAGTTCATCCGCGCCCAGGACTGGGAGCTGAACTTCCGCATCCGCGAGGCCGGCGGTCTGATCTGGTTCTCGCCCGAGCTGCGGGTCTCCTACCGGCCCCGCCCGTCCGTGCGGGCACTGGCCAAGCAGTACAAGGACTACGGCCGCTGGCGGCACGTCGTCGCCCGCTACCACGCCGGCTCCATCAACCTGCGCTACCTCGCCCCGCCGACCGCCGTGTGCGCGATCGCCGCCGGTGTCGTGGTGGGCGCGGCGCTGACGCCGTGGGGCTTCGTCGTCCCCGGCGGCTACCTGGCCGCGATCGTCGCCGGGTCGCTCCCGGCCGGCAAGGGGCTGGGGCTGAAGGCGCGGGCGCAGATCCCCGTCGCGCTGGCGACCATGCACATGTCCTGGGGCTGGGGTTTCCTGACCAGCCCCAAGTCGCTGGCCAGGAAGGTCATCGCCTCGCGGCGCCCGGCGGTCCAGCCGGACGCGGACGCCGCCGGGACGCGGTGACGTCCGTCAGGACCAGGTGAACGCCGGGTTCACGTGCATGCAGGCGCTGTCGTCCGCGCCGTTGAGCGCCTCGGCCGACTCCGGGACCGTGTTGTCGGACTCGGGTGCCTCGTACGCCGTGCCCTCGCGCCAGTCGGCGCCGACGACGAGGGTGACGCCCGAGACGTCGGTCGACCGCTGCACCGAACCCGCCGGGATGCCGAGGGACTTGGCGACCCGCCGCGCGTCGCCCTCGAGGTCGGCGCTCGGGTAGCGGACGGTGGTGCGCTCCTCGCGGGGCAGCACCGAAGGGTCGGCGACGGCCTGGCCGAAGCCCCGCTCCACCAGCAGCCCGGCGACCGTGTTCGCGCGTCCGCGGGCCGCCGCGAGGGTGTCGGTGCGGGTGCCGTTGCGGACCTGGACCGCGATCTCGCCGTCGGGTGCGGCGGTGTCGGCCGGTTCCTTCGGCGCCTGCGAGGGCTCCTTCTGCTTCGCGTCCCTGCCGTCCAGCGCGATGTCCTCGCGCACCAGCCGGAACAGCTTCTCGGCGTCCTCGGTGGGCTCCACGCGGGCGCCCACGTAGCGGTTGGGCATCGTGGTCATGGTGATGCGCTCCGGCTCCACCTTGCGCAGTTCGTTGCTGAGGTCGTACAGCTTCTTGACGGTGTCCAGGCCCGGGTCGACGGTCAGTGCCCGGGTGGCCTCCTCGGCGAGCCTGCGCAGCTTGTTCGGGCTGCTCAGGGTGGCGTTCTCGCGCAGTGTGCGGACCAGCGAGTTCAGGTACATGTGCTGGGCTTTGGCCCGGGCGAGGTCGCTGCCGTCCTCGAAGCCGTAGCGGGTGCGCAGCCACTGCAGGGCCTGCTCGCCCTTGACCGGGTGGGTGCCCTTCTCCAGTTTCAGGCCGGAGCCGTGGCCCTTGCTGTCGCGCGAGTGGATATTGGCGTCCACGCAGACCGGGACGCCGCCGACGGCGTCCGCCATCGACACCACGCCCGCGAAGTCGACCATGACGAAGTGGTCGATGTGGATGCCGGTGAGCTCCTGCCAGGTGGCGACCGTGCAGCCGGGACCGCCGTGGCCGAGGCTCTGGTTGGTCATCGTCCGGCCCTCGCTCGCCGGGTAGACCTTCCCGTCGTCCGGGTCGGTGCACTTGGGGATGTGCACGAGGGTGTCGCGGGGCATGCTGACGACCGACATGTTGCTGCGGTCGGCGGACAGGTGCACCAGCATCTGGACGTCCGCCAGCGGCGTCGAGCCGAACGTCTCCCGGGCGCCGCCCAGTTGCTGGTTCTCCTCGCTGTCCCGGGCGTCGGAGCCGATCACGAGGATGTTCAGCGGGGTCTGCCCGGCCGCGTTCGGCGTCGGCGCGGCGACCTTGTTGTCGCCCAGGTTCAGCGGGTCCTTCCTGATGTTGCTGTTGAGGTGCTCGTAGTAGAGGTAACCGGCGCCCGCCGTGCCCACTATGAGCACGGCGAGTGTCAAGGCCGTCCAGCGCAGCACCCGGCGGCCCCGGCCCTTGCGGCGTCTGCCGGCCGCGTCGCCGCCCCCGTCACCGGCCTCGTCGACGGCTGCCCCGGGCCGCTCGGCGGCGTCCGGCGCACCCTGCCGCGTTTCCTCCCCCTGCACACTGCTCCGCGTCATCTCCGCGTCCCCTCCCGCCCCCGCGCCCCCGCGCGGGCCCGTCGCCGCCCTGTGAGACGTACGGCGGACCCGTCAGGTCAACTGGCGCACAGCTTCTGGTCGGCCGTGGTCTTGTCCACGTCCGGCGTCTTCACGGACGTCGCGTCGAGCTTGATACCGGCGCCCTTGAAGTCCTTGCCGAGGGTGAGGGTCATGGTGGGCAGGCCCTGGGCGTTGGTGACGCTCTCGCCGGGTTTCATGGCGGCGCCGGACAGGCCGAGGATCTCGGCGAGGGCGCGGGCCTGGTCGGCCTGGTCGGGGGCGTATTCCAGGGTGGTCCTGGCGATCTCGGCGTCGGCGTTGCCGGCGTTCTCGGACTTGGTGACGCCGGCTGTGGTCTGGAGGTAGTTCAGTTCCTGCTGGGCGCTGCCCGCCGGGGCGCCGCCGTTGAGGATGCGGACGCGTACTTCGGAGGGGTCGGACTTCTCGCCCTCCAGGCGGGCGGCGACGGCGGCGGCCTCCTTCTTCTTCTCCGCCTTCTCCTTCTTCTCGACCTCGGTGAAGGAGATGTCGTTCCTGATCGTGTTGAAGACCTGTTCGGCGGTGCCCGGCGCGAGGACGACCGTCACCGGCTTCGGCTCGTCCGGGTTGTCGACCACCGGCACCGTCATGAACGTGATGTTCTTCGTCGGCACCTTCTTCAGCTCCAGGGCGATGTCCTTGAGCGTGCCCACGTTGCCGATGGGCTTGTCCACGGTCAGCGCCTTGGTGGCGGCCTCGGCGAGCTTCACCAGCTTGGTGGGGCTGGTGAGGGTGTCGCTGGAGGCCATCTTCCGCATCAGCGAGCCCAGGAACTGCTGCTGGACCTTGATGCGGTCCAGGTCGCCCTCGTTGCCGAAGGCGTGCCGGGTGCGGACGAAGGCGAGGGCCTGCTCGCCCTCGACCCTGGACTCACCGGCGGGCAGCTTCAGGTGGGACTTCGGGTCGTCGACGGCGTGCTCCACACAGACGTCGACGCCGTCGACGGCGGTGGTCAGCGTCTTGACCGCGTTGAAGTCGGCCATCATGAAGTGGTCGGGCTTGATGCCCGTCGCCTCCGTCACCGTGCGCATGGTGCAGCCCGCGTTGCGGCCGTCCTCGCCGAGGCTCCGGTTGAAACGGACGTTCTGCTCCCCGGGGACGATCTCCGTCGAGCCGTCCTCCTGTGTGACCTCGCAGTCGGGGATGTCGACGATCAGGTCGCGGGGGATGCTGAGCGCGGTCGCGTTGGAGCGGTCCTCGGCGACGTGCAGCAGGATCGTGGTGTCGGCGTGGCCGACGCTGCCCGCGTCGCCGTAGCCCTCGTTGCCCGCGCCGGTGCGCTTGTCGGTGCCGATGATGAGGATGTTGAAGGCTTCGTCCTTCTTGAAGCTGCTGCTTCCGGCGCTGCCCACGTCCGTCGTCGTGACGTTGCCCTCGAGGTGCTTGAGGTAGAGGTAGCCGCCGACACCGGCCGCGAGGACGACGAACGCGGTGCCGCCGCCGCCCCACAGCAGGGCCTTCCTGCCCTTCGGCTTCTTCTTCGCCGGACGGCGTCCGCGCCGCCCCGGCGCCGGCTCCTCGGGGGCCGAGCGGCGTCGCCGCTGGGGCGGGACCTCCCGGCCGGGCGTGGCCGTGCGGCCCGCCGTGCCGGTGGTGCCGCCGTCGTCGGAGGAGGAAGTGCCGCTGTCGCGGGGGGCCGGCCTGCGAGGGCCCGGCACGGGTGACTGCGGTGCGGAAGGGGGCAGTCGCAGTTCGTATTCACCGGTGCGCGGATTCAGTACCCACTGGTCTGCGGGGTCGACGTCGTCTGCCCGCCCACGTCCTTGCGCGTCCACGGTCTCCCAATCCTCCGTAGGGGCCACGCGGCACCTTCTGCCGGAAGGCGCACGATAAAGGGTCAACATGTGCACGACGCCAGGGCGGACCTCGCGGCGGGGGCACCGGAGCGCTCACACTATCCGCCCGGTTCGGCGTGGAACTACTCCGGTGGCGCGCCCGCCATCCCTACAAGCGGGCAAATCCCTCCTATTTTCCTGAGTTCCTACCATCGGTAGGGCGCGTACACATCCATGCACTTACCGGCGTCCGAGCCGTTGAGGGCGTCGCTGTTGTCCGGCAGGTCCCCGGCCTCGGGCTTCTCCTGTCGCGGGTACGACGTGCCGGAGCGCCAGTCGGCTCCCACCACGAGCGTGATCCCCGACACGTCCGCGGACCTGCGCACGGAACCCGCCGGGATCCCCAGTGCCTCGGCCACGCGCCGCGCGTCCCCCGCCGTCTCCGGGCCCGGGTAGCGGACCACGGTCTTCTCCTCGGCGAGGGCGGCCGAGGTGTCCGTGGCCGCCTTGGCGAACCCCTTCCGCGCCAGCGCCTCGGCGACCGCGCTCGCCCGGCCACCGACCGGGCCGAGAGCGGCGGAGCGGGTGGCGTTCTGTACGAGGACGCCGATCTCCGCGTCGGGGGCGGCCGGGTCCTCCCCGGAGGCTCCCCTGCCCTCGCCCTTCCTGCCTTCGTCCCCGGCGTCCTCGCCGCCCCTGTCGTCGAAGGACACGTCCTCGCGGAGCATCGTCCACATCTTCTCGGCGTCACCGGCCGGGAGCAGGTGGTTCTTGTCCTGGGGGTCCTCGACGGTGGGCATCGTCGTCATGGTGATGCGGTCCGTGGGGACGGTTTTCAGCTGCATGCCCAGGTCGTAGAGCTCCTTGACCGTGCCGATCTCCCGCGACACCGTCAGGGACTTCGTGGCGGCCTCGGCCAGGTCCATCAGCCGGCCGGTGTCGGTGAAGACGTTCTGCCCCTTCAGGGTGCGGATCATCGAGTTCATGTACATGTGCTGCGCACGGGCACGCAGCAGGTCGCTGCCCCAGGCGTGCCGGGTGCGCAGCCACTGGAGCGCTTCCTCGCCCTTGACCTTGTGCGAGCCCTTCGTCATCTTCAGCCCGGAACCGCCGGGCACGGCGGGCAGCGGGCGGTCCCACACGTTCTGGTTGACGCAGACCTCGACGCCGCCGACGGCGTCCGCCATCGCCACCACGCCCGCGAAGTCGATCGTCATCCAGTGGTCGACGTAGACGCCGGTGAGGTTCTCCCAGGTGGCCAGCGTGCACCCGGCGCCGCCGCGGCCCAGCGTCTCGTTGATGATGGCGTTGGTGGACGGGTACTTCTCACCGGTCTTCGGGTCCGTGCACGCGGGGATGTCGACCCTGGTGTCCCGGGGGATGCTCACCACGGCGGCGCTCTTGCGGTCCGCGGAGAGGTGGATGAGCATCTGCACGTCGCCCAGGGGCGGGTTGTCGCGGTGGTTCCGGCCGCCGCCCAGGGCCACGTTGGCGTCGGAGGCGCGGCTGTCGGAGCCGATCAGCAGGATGTTCAGGGGCGTCTGCCCGGCCGCGTTCGGCTCGGGCTTGTCCGCCTTGGAGTCGCCGCTGCTGCGCTCGCCCTTCTGGATGTTGCCGTTCAGGTGCTCGTAATAGAGGTATCCGGCGCCGGCCGTGCCGAGTATCAGCACCGAGAGGACTGTCGCGGACCATCGCAGCGCGCGGTGCCGACGGCCGGAGCGACGCCTCCCGGCCCTCCTGTCCGGGCCGGGGCCGTCCCCGGAGTCCCCGCCGCCCCGGGCGGCACCCGGTCGTGTCCGCTCCCCGTGCACACTGCTCTGCGTCATGTCCCTCTTCCCACCCTCGTCCCCGCGAACGTGCCTCGGCGACCTCTCCGTGCGCACAGTTGGACGTACGAGGTGCTCCGTTGGCTGTACGGCGGCGCCGACGGACTGTCGTACTGTCAGACGCTCTCGGGGCCCGTCACGTCACTTCGCGCACTCGACCTTGTCCGCCGTGGACTTGTTGGCCCCCTCGGGAACCTCGGCCGGCGCGTCGAGCTTCGCTCCGGCCTCCTTGAAGTCCTTGCCGAGGGTGAGGGTCATGGCGGGCAGGCCCTGGGCGTTGGTGACGCTCTCGCCGGGTTTCATGGCGGCGCCGGACAGGCCGAGGATCTCGGCGAGGGCGCGGGCCTGCGCGGCCTGGTCGGGGGCGTACTCCAGGGTGGTCCTGGCGATGTCGGCCTCGGCGTTGCCCGCGTTCTCGGACTTGGTGACGCCGGCCTCGTTCTGGAGGTAGCGCAGTTCCTGCGAGGCGCTGCCGTCGGGGGCGCCGCCGTTGAGGATGCGGACGCGGATCTCGGAGGGGTCGGACTTCTCGCCCTTCAGGCGGGCGGCGACGGCGGCCTTCTCCTTCTTCTCCTTCTCCGACTCCTTCTTCTTGACCTCGGTGAAGGAGACGTCGCTCTTGATCATGTCGAAGACCTGCTGGGCCGGCCCCTCCTGGAGGACGACCGTCGCCTTGACCGTCTCGGCGGGGTTGTCGCGCACCGGCACCGTGGCGAAGGTCAGGTTCTTGGTGTTGAGCTTGCCCAGTTCCAGCCCGAGGTCCTTCAGCCTGCCGATGTCGTCCAGCTTGGAGTCGACGGTCAGCGCCTCGGTCGCGGCCTCGGCCAGCTTCACCATCTTCGAGGGGCTGGTGAGGGTGTCGTCGGACTTGAGCTTGCGCATCAGCGAGCTGAGGAACTGCTGCTGGATCTCGATGCGGCTCAGGTCGCCGCCGAAGCCGACGGAGTGCCGGGTGCGGACGAAGGCCAGGGCCTCCTCGCCCTCGATGGTGTGCTTGCCCTTCGGCAGGTTCAGGTGCGAGTCGGGGTCGTTGATGTCCTTCGCCAGGCACACCTCGACTCCGCCGACCGCCGAGGTCAGCGTCTTGACCGCGTTGAAGTCGGCCACCATGAAGTTGTCGGGCGTGACTCCCGTCAGCTCGGTGACGGTGCGCATGGTGCAGCTGGGCGTACGTCCGCTCTGGCCGAGGCTGTTGTTGAATCGGACGCCGGTGGACCCGGGGATGACCTTCATCGTCCCGTCCTCCTGCGTGGTGGGGCAGTCGGGGATGTCGACGATCAGGTCGCGGGGGATGCTGAGGGCGGTGGCGTTGGAGCGGTCCTCGGCGACGTGCAGCAGGATCGTGGTGTCGGCGTGCCCGGCGCTGCCCGCGTCGCCGTAGCCCTTGTTGCCCGCGCCGGTGCGCTTGTCGGTGCCGATCAGCAGGATGTTGATCGCCTCGTCCTTGCGGAAGCCTCCGGTGCCGGCGCCGTCGTCGGGCAGCGACTGGATGTTGTCGTTGAGGTGCTGCAGGTAGAGGTACCCGGCCGTGCCCGTGGCGAGGACCACGAACGCCATGGTGCCGACGGTCCACAGCAGGATCTTCCTGCCCTTCGACTTCTTCTTCGCCGGACGCCGCCGTCCCCGCCGTCCGGGAGGCGGCTCCTCGGGCGCCGAGCGGCGCCTGCGGGGAGGGGGGACCTCACGGCCCGGGGCGGACGGGGGAGAGGGGGCTGCGCTGCGGGGGCCCGGGATTCTCGACTCCGGTGCGGAAGGGGGTGGTCGCAGTTCGTATTCACCGGTGCGCGGGTTGAGTACCCACTGGTCTGCGGGGTCAATGTCTTCCGCCCGCCCACGGCCTTGCGCGTCCACGGTTGTCCGAATCCTCCGTCGGGGCCACGCGGCGCCCTCCCCTCGAGGCGCCAGGTCTGGCTCACTGAGTGCGCGGCCCCGGGCATCACCTCGTGGCCGGGCACACCGGCCCGATCACATTAGCCTCACCGTTCCTCACCGGGCGACGCCCGTGACACATTCCACGAACCTTACAACTGGGCATTCCGGCGCATTTATTGGACAACTGTCCGCACTTCCGTGCTCGTGCCGCGTACCGCTCGTCCCGTCCTGGAATGCGTTTTACTCGCAGATGTCTTCGGCGGCGGTGTTCCCGCTGAACGTCGGTGCCGGGGAATCGCCGGTTCCGGATTCTCCGGATTCTCTTGGCTCCCGGGGGCCGGGCGACGCCTCCCCGTCGGTCCCCGCCGCGACCGCCACGGGCTTGTCCGTCCGCAGGCGGGTGAACAACTCCTCCGCGTCCGGCTCCACGAGTTGGTCGCGATTGGCGTCACCCGCGTACGACTCCCGCGGCACGGTCAGGAATTGCACGCGCCCGGTGGGAATGTCGCGGAGACCCCGTACGAGGTCGTACAGACCACGAAGGTTCGCCAGATCGGGGTCCGTCGTGAGCGAGGAAGTGGCCGCGTCGAGAACGGGATACAGCTTCACGGGATTCAGCAGGACGCCATTGCTCTGCACCTTGTTGACGAGGGCGCCCAGAAAGCGCTGCTGCCGGTCCATCCGCTCGGTGTCGCTGCCGTCACCGAGCGATTTGCGGGCCCGGACGTAGCCGAGGGCCTGCTCCCCGTCGAGCGTCACCCGGCCCGCGGGCAGCCGCAGCTCGGCGGCCTCGTCGTTCACCGGCTCGCGCAGGCACACCTCGACGCCGTCGAGCGCGTCGACCATCTCCTTGAAACCCTCGAAGTCGACGACCACGTGGTGGTCGATCCGGATGCCGGTCAGCTTCTCGACCGTCCGGACCGTGCACGCCGATCCGCCCACCTCGTAGGCGTAGTTGAACTGGGCGAACACGGGCTCCGAGCGCTTCCCGTCCGAGCGGCGGCAGCCGGGCACGTCCACCATGAGGTCGCGGGGGAGGGAGACGGCGGTGGCGCTGTCCCGGCCCGCGGCCAGGTGCAGCAGGATCGTGGTGTCCGACCGTTCGGTCCCGTCGTTGCGCCCGTAACGGGCGTTGCCTTCGCCGGAACGGGTGTCCGACCCGATCACCAGGACGTTCTGCGCGCCGCGGACCAGCGCGGTGGGCCGCTCCCTCTCGTACCGGGCGAGCTCGGCGGCCGCCGCCTCGTCCGCGGTGATGTTGCCGCTCAGCTTGGCGTAGACGGCCCATCCGCCCCCCACGGCGCCGGCGGTCAGCACGGCGACCCCGGCCCCGGCCCACCCCAGCCGTCGCCTCCGACGCCGCCGCCGCAGCCCGTCCCCGGTCGCGGACGCCCCCGCACCGGCCCCGGGGTCACCGAGGGGCGTGCCCGCGTCGTCGTCGCTCACGTCTTACTCCGTCCCGCACACGTGCGCTCCTACGACCATGACCCGAGCGGACGCGGAAGACGGAACGGGGCTACGCCGAACGGGGCCCCGCGGATGGCACGGGCGGGCGCCGGGGGCGCCCCCTCCGGGGAAGGCACCCCGCCAGCGCCGGGCCGCGCGCCCCCCGCCGGTGCCCGCCCGACGTCGGACACGCACCCCGCCTCACCCCGACGCCGGCGGGCACCTCACCGAGCCGTGGCCGAAACCCGCTCCGCCTCGATCCGCTGGTCCAGCACCCCGTCCCCCGCCCGTTCCAGATGCCGGCACAACACCACCGACCCCCCACTCGCCAACGGCCCGTACAACCCCGCGCTCAACCCCTCCCACGTGTCGTACGGCAGCCCCGACAGAATCCGCGCCCCCGGCCCCGTCAGCCCCAGCCCCGACGCCTCGGCCCGAGCCCGCTCCACGACCTCCGCCCCGCTGAACTCCCGCCCGGCCACGATCAGCGCGGGCGCCTCCGGATCCACCGGCACGTACGGTGCGAACCGGTCCCCCTGCCCCGGCACCTCCACCGCGTAATCGGCGAAGCCCTCCGGCACGGCCGGTGCGAACCGCCCCCCGAGCGGCCGCAGCGCCAGCGCGATCCGGGGACCCGAGCACGCCCGCGCCGCCTCCAGCGACTGCGGGTCGGGCCCGCTCACCACGACGTCCGCCGCCGCGGCGTCGCCCGCCACGTCGGCGACCACACCCACCGACGCGCACGCCAGCAGCCACACCGCCGTCTGCCAGTGCGCGGGCAGCAGCAGCGCGACCCGGTCGCCGGGTTCGACGGACAGTTCGTCCTGGAGCAGATTCGCGGTCTTGGCCACCCAATTGGCGAAGGTGGCCACGGACAGTTCGACGCGTTCGCCGGTGGCGTCGTCGTAGAAGGTCACCAGCGGGCGTCCCGGGTCCGCGGCGAGCGCGGAACTCAGCAGGTCGGCAGGGGTGCGATCGGTCGCGTTCATCCGCGCAAGGGTACGCGGGCCCGCCCCCGCGCACCGAGCGTACGGCGTACCGCACCGCCACCGGATCGGGCGAAAACACCCTACGGCCCGTCAGTTCACCATTGGACAGATTTGTACATGAATGACCACGATCCCTTGCATGCGTGGATTCCTTGCTTCCTCGATCGGTGTCACGTGTGCGGCGGCCCTGGCCCTTCCGCTCACCCCGCCCGCGTCGGCGGCAACCACCCCCGCGAACCGAGGAGCGACGCCGGCCGGGGCGTACGCCCCCGGCAGCACCCAGTCGCTGCCCCTCGCCCCCCTCGGCCGGGACCGCGCCCCCGGCGCAGCCGAACAAGGCGTCCCCCGCCGGGGCGTACCGCACTTCTCGATGGTCGGCGTCGTCTGGGACGACCCGGCCACCGAACTGCACGGCCAGGTCCAGGTCCGCACCCGCGCCGCCGCCACCGGCGTCTGGTCCGGGTGGCAGGAGTTGGAGACCCACAACGCCGACCACGCCGCCGACCCCGGCACCCCCGAGAGCACCTCGGGCCGCGTCCGCGGCGCCACCGCACCGCTGTGGGTGGGCGAGTCCGACGGCGTGGAGGTCCGGGTGCGGGCGGACAGCGCGCCGGGGGCCGCCCGCACCGCCTCGCACACCACCGGATCGGCCCGGCACACGGCCTTCGCGCTGCCCACCGGCATGCGCCTCGAACTCGTCGACCCCGGCGGGGGAGCCCCGCCCGCGCCGGAGGACGGCCCTCGCACCACCACCGCCGGCCCCGCCCCGCTCGGCGCCCGCGAGATCCCGGCGGAGCGGCAGCGGGCCAAGCCGTACACCGGCCCCCGTCCCGGCATCACCACGCGCCGCGGCTGGGGCGCCGACGAGAAGTTGCGCGAGAAGAAGCTCGTGTACACGAAGAAGGTGAAGGCGGCCTTCGTGCACCACTCCGCCACCGGCAACAACTACCGCTGCTCGCAGGCCCCGTCAGTCATTCGCAGTATCTACCGCTACCACGTCAACAGCATGGGCTGGCGTGACCTCGGCTACAACTTCCTCATCGACAAGTGCGGAAAGATCTACGAGGGACGGGCCGGGGGAGTGGGCAAGCCCGTCCTCGGAGCGCACACCTACGGCTTCAACTCCAACAGCATGGGCATCGCCGTACTCGGCACCTACAGCTCCAAGAAGCCGTCGTCCGCCGCCGTGAAGGCGATCGCCCGGCTCACCGCGTGGAAGCTCGGTCTCTCCGGGATGAATCCGCGCGGAAAGACATACCTGAAGTCCGGTGGTGGCAATCTCTACCGAAAAGGTAAGAAGGTACGACTGAACGTCATCTCCGGGCACCGTGACGGCTTCGCCACGAGCTGCCCAGGCAAGAAGCTCTACGGCAAGCTCGGCACGGCCCGCTCGACGGCGGCGAAGTACCAGGGCCGCTGAGGGCGGCACACCGCACGACCACCGACGGCGCCGAGGAACGGTCTGCATACACTGGCCGGCCGAAAGACAGTTCGGCCGGTCCCGGCAGGAAGCAGAGACGACGGTGACAGAAGCGATCCTCCTGGTCGGGGGCAAGGGGACGCGGCTGCGTCCGCTGACGGTGCACACACCCAAGCCCATGGTCAGGGCGGCGGGGGTGCCGTTCCTCACGCACCAGCTGGCGCGGGCCAAGGCCGCGGGCGTCGAGCACATCGTCCTCGCGACGAGCTATCTGGCCGAGGTCTTCGAGCCGTACTTCGGCGACGGCTCGGCCCTGGGGCTCCACCTCGAGTACGTCACCGAGGAGGAGCCGCTCGGCACCGGCGGCGCGATCCGCAACGTGGCGTCCCGGCTGCGCTCCGGCCCCGAGGAGCCGGTGCTGATCTTCAACGGCGACATCCTGACGGGCCTGGACATCGGGGCGCTGGTGCGCACCCACGAGACGACGGGCGCGGACGTCTCCCTGCACCTGACGCAGGTGACCGACCCGAGGGCGTACGGCCTGGTCCCGACGGACGACACGGGGCGGGTGCTGGCCTTCCTGGAGAAGCCCCAGACCCCCGAGGAGATCGTCACCGACCAGATCAACGCGGGCGCGTACGTCTTCCGGCGCTCGGTCATCGACACGATCCCGGCGGGGCGGCCCGTCTCGGTCGAACGCGAGACCTTCCCGGAACTCCTCGCCACCGGAGCGCACCTCCAGGGCATGGTCGACTCCACGTACTGGCTGGACCTGGGCACGCCGGCGGCCTTCGTGCGCGGCTCGGCGGACCTGGTCCTGGGCCGTGCCCCGTCCCCGGCGATACCGGGCCGCTGCGGGGACCGCCTCGTCCTGCCCACGGCCCGGGTGGCACCGGACGCCAAGCTGGCCGGCGGGACGGTGGTCGGAGAGGGCGCCTTCGTGGCGGAGGGGGCGCGCGTCTTCGGCAGCACGATCCTTCCGGGCGCGGTCATCGAACCCGGCGCGGTCATCACCGACTCCCTCATCGGCACGCGCGCCCGCGTCGGCACCCGTTCGGTCCTCACGGACACGGTCATCGGGGACGGCGCGGTCATCGGCGCCGACAACGAACTCCGCTCCGGCGCCCGCATCTGGTGCGACGCCCACATCCCGCCGGCGGCACTGCGCTTCTCGTCCGACGCGTAGGGCTCCGGCGGTGGGGCGGGGCGGGGTGCCTGCGGCGGCCTGTGCGGGTTGGGTGGGGGTGCGCGTAGCGCGTTCGGCTGTGCTGTGGGTCGGGGCCGCGCCCGGGGGTGTCCGTCCTCGTAACGGCGCGGAATCGGCCGGCCACAGAAGTGAACGGCGCGGAGGCGCCAGCCGCTGCGGGCGGGCACCCCCGACACGTCTCCTTCCCGCCGTACGCGGACAGCCGCCCGCGCGGGGGCGCGCAGCCGCCGCGTGGGTGCTGCGCCGGCGTGCGCGGCTGCGGGGCGCCGTCCCGCCCCGGCTGCGGGCAGTCGTGCCTCCCCAGTGCCTGAACGGCCGGAGAGGTGCCCCCAGGGCGGCACGGGCGGGCGGTGGGGGCACCTCCCGCCCGAGCGAAGCCGAGAGTGAGCGAAGCCGAGAGTGGGGGAGGCATCCCGTGGCGCCGGGCCGCGCGACCCACCCCCGACGCCCACACCCGCGCCGGGTGCGAAGGAGACCCCGGTCGACGCGCCCCACCTCACCCGCCGACCCCTACCGTCACAACCGCTCAATACCCCGCGGAGCCATCCGCGGCGCCCGCCGCCCCGGTGCCCGCCCGCTCAGCAGCACCAGCCGAGCCGCCCGATGCCGCTGCCCGGCATACGGCTCCAGCAGCCGCAGCATGACGGAGTCGTCCGCGTACCGGTCCCCGCCCAGAGCGAACCCCACGATCCCCGGCAGGTGCAGGTCCCCCACCGTCACCGCGTCCGGCGCACCGTGACTGCGCTGCACGGTCTCCGCGGACGTCCACGGCCCGATCCCGGACACGATCTCCAGCCGCTCCTGCGCGGCCGCCGGCTCCATCCCGGCCGCTTCCTCCAGCCGCGCGGCGACCCGCACCGCCCGCAGGATCGTCGACGCCCGCTTGTTGTCGACGCCGGCCAGGTGCCACTCCCAGGACGGGATCAGCGCCCACGTCCGCGCCGCCGGCATGACGTACATCCGCGCGGGCGCGGGCCCCGGTGCCGGCTCACCGTACTTCCGTACGAGCAGCCGCCACGCCTGGTACGCCTCCAGCGTCGTGACCTTCTGCTCCAGGACCGAGGGGATCAGCGACTCCAGGACCAGTCCGGTCCGCGTCAGCCGCAGCCCCGGACGCCGGTGCGCGGTGTGCGCCAGCAGCCTGTGCCTCGGCACGAACGCGGACGGGTCGTCCTCGGCGCCCAGGAGCCGCGGCAGCTGTTCGAGCAGCCATTCCGCTCCCGGCCCCCAGGCCTCGCCCCGCACCTCGCCGCCGCGTGCGGTGACCCGCAGGGTGCCGGGCCCGGCGGGCGTCCGGCTGGCCCGCCACACCGACCCGTCCGGCATCGTCCGGAAGGTCGGGTCGCCCGGCCCGCGCCGCAGCGGCCCGAGGACCAGCCCCAGCTCCAGCGGCCCGTCCGGCACCCACACCCGTGCCTTGCCCGGTGCGGCGGCCTGCCGGGGCACGGCGGGCGAGGGCGCGACGGTGTCCCCGCCGCGCACCGTGGCGCGCGTGGGGCGGGGAGCGAAACGTCCTGCCACGAGAGAGGTCCTTGGGACGAGGGGAAGGAGAAGCTTCTACGAGGGTAGAGGCTCGCCCGGACAGCTCACCGGACCTCGATGAACGCCCCGGCCTCCCGCTCCGGCCGGGGCCGGGGTTCCTCCGCCGGGTGACCGACGGCGACCGCGCCCATCGGGTCCCAGTCGTCCGGCAGTCCCAGTACCTCCCGTACGACACTTCTGCAGAACATCGTCGAGGACACCCAGGCCGAACCCAGCCGCTCCCCGGCGAGCGCGACCAGCAGGTTCTGCACGCCCGCGCCGGCGGCGACCACGAACATCTCCCGCTCGGCCCCGTCGCGCCGCTCGTCCCCGTAGGTGTGCGAACCGTCCATGACCAGGCAGGGGACGACGAGGTACGGGGCGTCGCGCAGGACGTCGCCGCGCCGGATCCGCTTGGTGATGGATTCCTCGGTCTTGCCGTCCCGGCGCAGGTCCGCGACCCAGGCGTCGCGCATCGCGTCCAGCAGGCGGGTGCGGGAGTCCTCGGACTCCAGGAGTACGAAACGCCACGGCGTCGTGTGGTGCGGGGCCGGTGCCGTCACCGCCGCCGCCACCGCGCGGCGCACGGCGCCGGGGTCGACGGGCTCGTCGGTGAAGGCCCGTACGGTACGGCGCTGGGTGACCGCCTGCCGGACCGCCTCGGAGGTGCCCAGCCGGAACATGTCGCCGTGTGCCCCGCGGACCAGCGCGCGGGCGCCCTCCCCGTCCTCCTCGCAGACCGCGTGCGGGAGGCCGCGCACGACGGCGACCGGCAGACCCGCGGCCTTGCCCTTGACCAGGTCGCCCGCGGCGGCGAGTTCGTCGGCGGTGGCGACGATCGTGGCGCTGAGCGGATTGCCGTGCGTGTCGGTGCCGCCGCGCAGGTCGTCCAGGACGCGGACGCCCGCGGCGCCGATGGCCATGTCCGTGAGGCCGGACCGCCAGGGGCGGCCGAAGGTGTCCGTGACGATCACGCCGACGTCGACGCCGAGTGCGGCGCGCAGGCCCTCGCGCAGGGTGCGGGCGGAGGCGTCGGGGTCCTCGGGGAGCAGCAGGACCGTGCCGGAGGCGGTGTTGGAGGCGTCCACCCCGGCCGCGGCCATGACCAGACCCTGGCGGTTCTCCACGATGCGCAGCGTGCCGCGCCGGGCCACCACCCGTACCGTCTCCGCGTCGATCGCGGCCTCCCGGTCGGCGGCCCGGACGATCCGGCCCTCGGCCTTCGAGACGATCTTGGAGGTGACGAGCAGCACGTCCCCGTCGGCGAGGGCGGGCTCGGCCGCCGCGATCAGCTTGGCCAGGTCGTCGCCGGGCGCCACCTCGGGCAGGCCGGGGACGGCCCACACCCGGTAGCCGGGAGCGTCGTCGATCATGCCTCGCGCACCTCCTCCGCCAGCGTCAGGGCCTCCCGTGCCATCTGCGCGGTCGCGTCGAGGTCGGTCATCATCAGCGGCACGGCGCGGCACAGGATGCCGGCCGCCTTCACGCGTGTGACGGACTCCGCGTCGACCGTGTCGACGAGCCAGCCGTCGAGCAGCCCCGAGCCGTAGTGCTCGGCGACCGCCGCGGCGGTGGACTCCACGCCGACCGCGGCGAGGACCTTGTCGGCCATCCCGCGCACGGGCGCGTCCCCGACGATCGGGGAGAGGCCCACCACCGGCACCCCGGCGTCGGCGATCGCCTCCCGGATGCCGGGCACGGCGAGGATCGTGCCGACCGAGACGACCGGGTTGGAGGGCGGGAAGAGGATGACGTCCGCCTCCGCGATGGCCTCCAGCACGCCGGGGGCCGGCTTCGACTGCTCGGCGCCGACGGGGACGACCGCCTCGGCGGGGACGGAGGCCCGCAGCCGTACCCAGTACTCCTGGAAGTGGACCGCCTTGCGTTCGCCGTCCAGTTCGACCGCGACGTGGGTCTCCACGCGGTCGTCGGTCATCGGGATCAGGCGTACGCCGGGCTTCCAGCGGTCGCACAGGGCCTCGGTCACCGCGCTCAGCGGGAACCCGGCGGTGATCATCTGGGTCCGCACGATGTGCGTGGCGAAGTCGCGGTCGCCCAGGCCGAACCACTCGGGGCCGGCACCGTACGCCGCGAGCTCCTCCTTCAGGTGGAAGGTCTCGTCGGACCGCCCCCAGCCCTGCTCCTCGTTGATGCCGCCGCCGAGCGTGTACATCACCGTGTCGAGGTCCGGGCAGACCTTCAGCCCGAACAGGTGGATGTCGTCCCCGGTGTTGCCGATGACCGTGATGTCCGCGTCCGGCGCGGCCTGCTTCAGACCACGCAGGAACCGGGCACCGCCGATGCCGCCTGCCAGAACCACAATGCGCATGGCCCCAGTCTTGCAGGCGGGTACGACAGTGCGTCAGGCAGTCGTCACCGCGCCCGTGTCCGTGTTCCGCGCGGTGGCCGAGCACTGCGGGGAGTGCATGGGCATCTCGGTCAGGCCCGGGAAGTAGACGTGCAGGCTGACGGCCGGCTCCAGCGCGTCGTTGACCACCTCGTGCACGTGTCCCGGGGCGAAGACCTTCTGCGTCCCCGGCCGCAACGCGCGCGTGCCGCGTTCCGTGTGCTCGGTGAGGGCGCCCTCCAGGACGGTCCACACGCCGGAGGAAGGGCCGTGGTCGTGGCGCCCGCTGCCCTGGCCGGGCAGCCAGGACAGAAGCCAGACCTCGTAACCGGGGCCGGTGCGCAGCCGGTGGTACCAGCGCGTCGTCGCGTCGTACCGGACGAGGTCCTGCCACGCGGACCGGTCGGCGGCCAGGGAGCGGACCAGGCCGGTGAACTCGGCGACGGTGGCCGGGTGCTCGCGCGGCGCCTGGAGGAGGTGGGGGACTTCGAGGATGTCGCCGGCGATCTGGAGGTCGCTGTCGCTGTTCATGGGTGGGGTGAGTCCTCGGCGGGAGAGTCAGGAGGAGAACAGGAGAAGGGAAAGTCGCGGGATCGCTCAGTGCGCCCTGGTGGGGCGGGGAGAGACAGGCACGGGTCGCGTGGACCCGGGAAACGGCCGGAGCGCGGTAGGGCTCAACAGCCGGAACAGCAACAACAGCTACGGCGAACGTGGGCAGCACCGTGTGACCCGGCGGTGCGGGTCGGGGTGAGCGCCAAGTTCGCGAGCATGCCCACAAGGACAGCGGCTCACACCGGCACTGTCAACTCGATGCCCGTTATGTGGGACATGTTTCACCTCATCCGGTTCATCTGGCAGATGAAAGGTTTGCTCAGGCGGCTTCCAGGACACATGGCGCACAAGCCGGGCGCACAACCCCCGTTGCGATCCTGTGATCCGAATGTGATCAGCTTCGCTTCGGCGTGTGTATCGGAACGGGATCGAACGCCCGGGCGTCCTTCCTGGTGCGGACTCTGCGCGGGGCGGGTGCCCCGGTGGGCCTCGTTGGGATGTCAAGGTTTATGGCGATTTGAACACTTTCCGCATGGCCTTGGTTCCGCAGAGTGAATAAGGGGCCCAATAGCAGATCCCGGCTTGACTCGCCCGGAGCAGCACACTTGTAATTTCACTCGTGTCGTTCAGCCGGAATCGATAACGGCTGGATCACGGGGACGCGAAAGACAGACGAGGGGCGCACATGACCGAGCTGGTGCAGCAACTGCTGGTCGACGACGCGGACGAGGAGCTCGGCTGGCAGGAGCGCGCACTGTGCGCCCAGACCGACCCCGAGTCCTTCTTCCCCGAGAAGGGCGGCTCCACCAGGGAGGCCAAGAAGGTCTGCCTCGCCTGTGAGGTCCGCTCCGAGTGCCTCGAGTACGCCCTTGCCAACGACGAGCGTTTCGGTATCTGGGGCGGCCTCAGCGAGCGCGAGCGCCGCCGGCTGAAGAAGGCCGCCGTCTGACACGACGACGGGAACTGCGGTGACGGCCCCCCTCGGGTGGGTTGTCCACAGGCGGCGGGCCGTCGTTCGGCCCAGCCGATAGTGTGGGCGCTCGTCCGAGACGCCCCGCCACGCCCAACAGGCACGGGCGTCCACCGCAGTCCACCGAACCGGGGCCCGTACCTCGATGTCCGTGCACAGCCACACGGCAGCCCAGCAAGACCTCGCTGCCACACCTGAGTTCCCGCGTCACGTCGTGACCGCGGTCCTCGTCGCCCACGACGGAGCCCGCTGGCTGCCCGACGCGCTCACCGGGCTGCTCGGCCAGGAGCGCCCCGTCCAGTACGCCGTCGCCGCCGACACCGGCAGCGCCGACGACTCCGCCCGGCTGGTCACCGAAGCCCTCGGCGACGGCCACGTGCTCCACCTCGCCCGGCGCACCGGCTTCGGCCAGGCCGTCGAGGAGGCCGCCCGCATCGCGCCCGTCCTCACCCCGGAGGACCTGCCGTACCTGAAGCGGCCGAGCGGCTGGGACCCCGTCACCCGCACGTGGCGCGACGACGCCTACGACATGCCGGAGCTTCCCCACGGAGAACCGGTCCAGTGGCTGTGGCTGCTGCACGACGACTGCGCCCCCGAACCGGACGCCCTGGCCCAGCTGCTGCGCGTCGTGGACAACGAGTACGAACTCGGCCGCGACGACGTCGCCGTCGTCGGCCCCAAGCTCCGCGGCTGGTACGACCGCAGGCAGCTGCTGGAGGTCGGCGTCTCCATCGCCAACTCCGGCCGCCGCTGGACCGGCCTGGACCGCCGCGAGCAGGACCAGGGCCAGCACGACCACGTGCGGTCCGTCCTGTCGGTGTCGTCCGCGGGCATGCTGATCCGGCGTGACGTCTTCGAACGGCTCGGCGGGTTCGACCGCCGGCTGCCTCTGATGCGCGACGACGTCGACCTGTGCTGGCGTGCCAACGCCGCCGGACTCCGCGTCCTCGTCGCCCCCGAGGCGGTCGTACGCCACGCCGAGGCGGCCTCCCGCGAGCGCCGCACCGTCGACTGCGCGGGCCGCACCACCGCCTCCCCGCACAAGGTGGACAAGGCGGGCGCCGTCCACACCCTTCTCGTCAACACCCGCACCGCCGCCCTGCCCTGGGTGCTGCTGCGCCTCGTCCTCGGCACCCTGCTGCGCACCCTCGCCTACCTCGTCGGCAAGGTCCCCGGCCAGGCGCTCGACGAGATCCGCGGCCTGCTCGGCGTCCTGCTGCGACCCGAGCGCATCCTCGCCGGACGGCGCGAACGCGGCCGCCCGCAGGTCGAGAAGGACGAACTGCGCCCCCTCTTCCCGCCGCCCGGCGCGACCATCCGCGTCACCGTCGAACAGGTCGCCGGCAACCTCGTGGGCGCCTCCGACGCCGAGGCGGCCGCGGGCGCCGGACGGCACGGCGGCGCCATCGAGTCCGGCCCCGGCGGCGACGACGCCGACTTCCTCGAGGTCGAGCAGTTCTCCCGCCTCAAGCGCATCGCCCGCAAGCCCGGCCCGGTGCTCTTCCTGATCCTGCTGTTCGTCTCCCTGGCCGCCTGCCGCGCCCTGTTCGGCGGCGGCGCACTGGCGGGCGGCGCCCTGCTGCCCGCCCCGGCAGGCGCCGGCGAGCTGTGGTCGCGGTACGCGGACGCCTGGCACACCGTGGGCACCGGCGGCACCGCCTCCGCGCCGCCCTACCTCGCGATCGTCGCCACGCTCGCCTCCCTGCTGCTCGGCTCGGCCGGCCTCGCGGTCACCCTGCTGCTGGTCTGCTCCGTGCCCCTGGCCGGCGCCACCGCGTACTTCGCCTCCCGCCCGCTGGTGCCCTCCCGGCTGCTGCGCGCGTGGGCGGCCGTCGCCTACGCCTTCCTGCCCGCCGCCACCGGCGCCCTGGCCGGCGGCCGCGTCGGCACCGCCGTCCTCGCCGTGCTGCTCCCGCTCATCGCCCGCGCGGGCGCCGCCGCGGCCGGACTGACGGGCTCCTCCGGTACCCGCGGAAGCTGGCGCGCCACCTGGGCGTACGCCCTGCTGCTGACGATCACCACCGCCTTCACGCCCGTCGTGTGGCCCATCGCGCTGCTCCTCGGAGCCGGCGTCCTGGTGCTGCGCCGCGGCGACATCACGGCGTACGGGCCGCGCTTCCTGGCCCAGCTCGGCACCCCCCTGCTGCTCCTCGCCCCCTGGTCCCTGTCGCTGCTGCCGTTCGGCTTCTTCGACGAGGCGGGGCTCGAGTACGGCGCCTCGGCCGCCTCCGCCCTCGACCTGCTCGGCGCGAGCCCCGGCGGCCCCGGCACGGTCGGCGGGCTGGTCCTCATCGGCATCGTGCTGGCCGCGCTCGCCGCCCTGCTGCGCTCGGAGCGGCAGCCGGCCATCCGCACCGCCTGGGCCGTCGCCCTGGTCGCCCTGGTCTTCGCGGTCTTGTCCAACCGCTCCGCCTGGGCCGGCCCCGCCACCCTCGTCTACGGCATCGCCCTCCTGACCGCCGCGGCACTGGGCGCCGACGGGGCCCGCTTCCGCGTGGCGGAGCAGAGCTTCGGCTGGCGCCAGCCGGTCGCCGCGCTGATCGCCCTCGCCTCGGCCGTCGGCCCGCTGATCGCCGCCGCCGGCTGGATGATCGGGGGCGCCGACGGCCCCCTGGAGCGCCGCGACCCCACCCAGGTGCCGGCGTTCGTCGCCGAGGAGAGCCGCACCCGAGACCAGGCCCGCACCCTCGTCCTCGACAGCGACTCCGCGGCCCACGTGAGCTACATGCTGGTCCGCGGCTCCGGTGCCCGCCTCGGCGACGGCGAAGTGGCCGCCGGTGACGGCGGGAACAGCCGCCTCGACAAGGTCGTCGCCAACCTGGTGGCCGGTTCCGGCGCCGACCAGGCCGACCAGCTCGGCGGCTTCGCCGTGCGCTACGTCCTCGTCCACAAGGGCGCGCCCCGCGAGGTCACCCGAGTCCTGGACGCCACGCCCGGCCTGAGCCGGCTCAGCCAGCAGGACGGCAGCGGGCTGTGGCGGGTGGACCAAGAGGTGGCGCGCGCGACCATCGTCTCCGGCGCGGGCACCGAGGACGGCTCCGGCGACGGTAACCGTGCCGGTGCCGGTGAGCCGCAGCCCGTCGCGGCCGGCCCCGTCGAGATCCACACCGAGGTCCCGTCCGGCCCCGAGGGCCGCGTGCTGCGCCTCGCCGACACCGCCGCAGACGGCTGGACGGCCACCCTGGACGGCAAGCCGCTCACCCGCACCACGGTCGACGGCTGGGCCCAGGGCTTCGAACTCCCCGGCTCCGGGGGGAAGCTGGACGTCACCTACGACGGTCCCCTCACCCACACCCTCTGGTTGTGGGCCCAGGGCCTCCTCGCCGTCGTCCTGGTCGTCCTCGCCCTGCCCGGCAGGCGCCGTGACGTCGACGACGACCTGCCCGACGAGCCGCTCGTCCCGGCCCAGGCCGTCGAGGGCGAGGGGCGCCGGGCCCGGCGGCTGCGGGCCCAGGCGGAGGCGGAGACGGCGGCCGATGCGGCGGACGGTGACGGGGCCGTGCCGCCCGTCGAGGCCCCGGTGCCCGTTCCGCAGCAGCAGAACTACGGCGACTGGGACCAGGCGGCGTACGCCCCGGCCGAGTACGGCTCCTACGGCGCGTACGGCGGCGGGCGACACCCGAGCGCCCAGGAGCAGTACGACGCGGGCGTCTACGGACGGCAGGCGTACCAAGGGGACCCCTACCAGGCGGACGCCTACCCGAGCGGTCAGGGCGGTCCCGGTGGCACGGGCGGCCAGGGCGGCGGGTTCGCGGCGGGGCAGTACGACCCGTACGCCTACGGCGATCCCTCCGGCCCGTCCCAGGCCGGCGCGTACGACCCCGCCTACGGCCAGGCATACGGCCAGGGCGGATACGACACGCCGTACGACCCCTCCCAGCCCCACCACCCCCACGGCACCGGCAATGAGCGTCCCGACGGGAGCCAGCAGTGAAGCGCACCACCCTGTCCCTGTTCGCGGGCGCCGCGGCGCTCACCGCCGTCACCGGGTTCGCGGCCGTCTCCGCACCGGACGACACCGGCGCGGACACCGCCGGGCCGGCCGCCGTACTGCCCGTGGAGCGCACCAGCCTGCTCTGCCCGGCGCCCAGCAACTCCGACCTCGCCGAGACGTCGTACACCTCCTTCACGCCCGTCACCAAGGGCGCCGACGAGAAGGGCACGGCCGCGCTCGAGGCGGCGACGGCCGAGTCGGAGGACGAGAAGGAAGACAACACCGGGGAGGAGAAGGAGGGCAAGGAGGACAAGGGCGAGAAGCCGGGGGGCAAGGCGGACAAGCCCGTCGTGCAGCCCGAGGAACCCGGCACGCCCGCCGCCGGCAAGGCCTCCGGTGCCGACACGCCCGCGCTGATCGGCACCGCCGAGGGAAGTCACGCCCCCGGCTGGACCGTTCAGCAGACCACCGAGGTCGCCGCCGGGACGGGCCGCGGACTGCTGGGCCTCAACTGCACGGCGCCGGACACGGAGTTCTGGTTCCCGGGCGCCAGCACGGCGGCCGGCCGTACCGACTACGTGCACCTCACCAACCCCGACGACTCCGCGGCCGTCGTCGACATCGAGCTGTACGGCAAGGACGGCGCCCTGAAGTCCACGGTGGGGGAGGGCATCACCGTTCCGCCGAACTCCAGCGAGTCCCTCCTGCTGTCCACGCTCAGTGACGAGGAGCAGACCGACGTGACCGTGCACGTCGGCGTGCGCAGCGGCCGGCTCGGGGCCGCGGTGCAGGCCCTGGACGACAAGACCGGCGGCGACTGGCTGACCGCCGCCGCGGACCCGGCGGGCGAGTTGGTGCTGCCGGGCATCCCCAAGGACGCCACAGCCGTCCGCCTGGTGCTGTTCACTCCCGGTGGCAGCGACGCGGACCTGAAGGTGCGGCTCGCCTCGCCGTCCGGGACGATCACGCCCGCCGGGCACGAGACCGTGCACGTCAAGGCGGGCATGACGACCGGCGTCGACCTCGGCGAGGTCACGCGCGGCGAGGCCGGTTCGCTGGTCCTGACGCCGACGAGCGGGTCCGTGCCGGTCGTGGCCGCGGTCCGGGTCGTGCGGGGCGAGGGCGGCGAGCAGGAGTCGGCGTTCATCCCGGCCTCCGACCCGGTCGGGGCACGCGCGACGGCCGCGGACAACCGCGCCAAGAGCACGACACTGTCCATCACCGCGCCGGAACAGGCCGCGAAGGTCAAGGTCACGGCATCGGCGGGCACCGAGGGCGGCACGACGGCGAGCAAGACGTTCACGATCAAGGGCGGCACGACCCAGAACGTCGAGGCGCCGGTCCCGGCCGGTCTCGAGGGCGCCTACGCCCTGACCGTCGAGACGGTCTCGGGCGGCCCGGCGTACGCCTCACGCACCCTGACCGGCGAGGACGACGACGTGGCGTCCTTCACGGTCCAGACCCTTCCGGACGACCGGGGCATGGTCCCGGTGCCGAAGGCGGAGGAGGACTTGAGAGTCCTGCAGCAGTGACCCGCCCCGCCCCGTCCCGGCTGTGGGCGGCACCGCGCAACGCCGGCCCACCGCACCCGGCCCCGCCCGCCCGCGGCGCGGCTTCCGCTCAATCCTCCCCGTACCGGGGATCCACCGTCTCCGGCGTCAGCCCCAGCAGCTCCGCCACCTGCTCCACGACGACCTCGTGCACCAGCGCCGCCCGCTCGTCCCGCCCCTTGGTCCGGATCTCGACCGGCCGCCGGTACACGACCACCCGCCCCCGCCGCCCGTCCCGCGAGGGCACCGTCCCGCCGAGCGGCACGGCCTCGTCGCTCCACGCCTCCCCGGCCCCGCCGCCGTCCAGTCGCGGCACGTCGAGGACGAGGAAATCGATGTCGGCGAGCTGCGGCCACCGCCGTTCCAGGCGTTCCACGGAGTCCTGCACGAGGTCCGCGAACACCTCGCCGCGGCTCGCGGCGAGCGGTACCTGAGGGGGCGCGATCGGGCCGCGCATGCCCCGGCCGTGGCGATCACGGCTGCGGGGCCCTGGTCGGCGGGCGTCACGGGGCGTCACGGGGTTGTCCATCACTGGTGAAGGGTAGTCCCCGCCGGTTCCGCGCGCCGGACCGCACACGCACACCGGGGCAGCGCCGCAGCCCGCCGCCCGCCCTCCGCGCGGTCTTCCCGTCCGCATGTCGCCGAATGACCATTCCAGCCAAGCTTGGGCTCAATTCGGTATCTCTCGGCGACCGCCAATCTCAAGGCAAATGTCCCGTTCGCCTCGTTTCCTGACCGCTCACCGACCCGTCCGGGATCCCGGACCAGGTCGTCCCCGCAGGTCAATGAGGGACATCCGAAGGGCGGTGTGTCCCGTTTCACACCACGACACGGTGGTGTGACCTGGTGGAGAGTCGTCGCGGCCCGCTCAAGAGTGCGGTACCGTCCAACATCGTGAGCCCTGTACGTCGCTGTTCGCGCACCGCCTGCGGCCGTCCCGCCGTCGCGACGCTGACGTACGTCTACGCCGACTCGACCGCGGTCCTCGGCCCGCTCGCCACCTACGCCGAACCCCACTGCTACGACCTGTGCGCCGAGCACTCCGAGCGCCTCACCGCCCCGCGCGGGTGGGAGGTCGTCCGTCTCCTCGACGGCTCGGCCCCGGCCCGTCCCAGCGGCGACGACCTGGAAGCGCTCGCCAACGCGGTGCGCGAGGCGGCCCGCCCCCAGGAGCGGGCGGCGGAGGCCGGCGGCGGTTCCCGCGCGGCCGACCCGATGGAGGTCGCGCGCCGCGGCCACCTGCGCGTGCTGCGCTCGCCGGACAACTGACGCCACTCCAGTCCCTTCCGCGGCGAACCGTTGCTGCAGATCCGTTTACCGCACACCCATTGACGTCACCTTGTCGCGGACACGACCATTCCGGAAGTCGCGAGAAACCGCTTTCGCATGGCGGAATCCGGGGTGGCGCCCGTGTACGTCCAGGAACTGGAACCCGTCGCCGGTTCGCTCGGCCTGTCCGCGCTGGTGGCGGCCCTGCCCCTGGTGATCGTCCTCGTCCTGCTGGGCGGCGTCCGCATGAAGGCGCACCTGGCGGGCCTCACCGGCCTCCTGGCGGCCGTACTCGTCGCCTGGCTCGCCTACGGCATGCCACTGGACCAGACGGCCTCCAGCGCCGTACAGGGCGCCGTGTTCGGGCTCTTCCCCATCCTGTGGATCGTCGTGAACGCCCTGTGGGTGTACCGCATGACCGTCCGCACCCGGCACTTCGACATCCTCCGCCGCTCCTTCGGACGGCTGTCCGACGACCCGCGCATCCAGGCCCTGGTCGTCGCCTTCTGCTTCGGCGCGCTGCTGGAGGCCCTCGCGGGGTTCGGAGCGCCCGTCGCGATCTGCTCGGTCATGCTCGTCGCGCTCGGCTTCGACCCGGTGCGCGCCGCCGTCGTCTCGCTCGTCGCCAACACCGCCCCGGTCGCCTTCGGCGCGATGGGCACCCCCGTGGTCACGCTGGCCCAGGTCACCGGGCTGCCGCTGGAGGACGTCGCCTCCGTGGTGGGCCGCCAGACGCCCCTGCTGGCCCTCGTCGTGCCGCTGCTGCTGGTCGCCCTGGTGGACGGGCGGCGCGGGCTGCGCGAGACCTGGGTGCCCGCGCTGGCCTGCGGCGTCGCCTTCGCCGTCGCCCAGTTCGTCGCCTCCAACTACGTCTCCCCCCAGCTCGCCGACATCGGCGCCGCCCTCCTCGGCGCCGGCGCCCTGGTCGCGGCGCCTCAGGCCCGCAGGCCCGCCGCCGAGCCCGTACGCACCGCCGTCCTCACCGGCGTACGCAGCGAGGAACTGGACGAGCGGGACCCGCGCCGCGAGGTGGTACGGGCCTACGCGCCCTACGCGCTGATCGTCGGCGTCTTCTCCGTCGCGCAGATCCCGGCGGTCAAGGACTGGCTGGCGCGGGCGACCCAGACGTACGACTGGCCGTTCCTGGACGTCACCGGCCCGGAGGGAAACCCCGTCGGCGGCAACGTCTTCTCGCTGCCGATCGTGTCCACCGGCGGCACGCTCGTGCTGCTCGCCGGTCTCGCGACGGCCGCCGTCCTCGGCGTGCACGCGCGCGTGGCGGCCAAGGAGTGGCTCGCGACGGTGCACGAGCTGCGGTTCGCGATCCTCACCGTGACCTCCGTCCTCGCCCTGGCCCATGTCATGAACCTCTCCGGGCAGGCCGCGACCATCGGCCACTTCGTCGCGGCGGCCGGGGCCGGCCTCGCCTTCCTGTCGCCGGTGCTGGGCTGGTTCGGCGTCGCCGTCTCCGGCTCCGACACCTCCGCCAACGCGCTCTTCGGCGCCCTCCAGGTGACCGCCGCGCGGGAGTCGGGTCTGTCGCCGGAGCTGCTCGCCGCCGCGAACAGTTCGGGCGGCGTGCTCGGCAAGATGATCTCCCCGCAGAACCTCACGATCGCCTGCGCGGCCGTCGGTCTCGCGGGCCGCGAGGGGGACCTGCTGCGCAAGGTGCTGCCCTGGAGCCTGGGCCTGCTGCTGGTGATGTGCCTGATCGTGGTCGGGCAGTCCACGCCGGTCCTGGGCTGGATGCTGCCCTGACCTTCCAGCACCCCACGGCGCCCGGCCGGCGGTTGCGGGTAGTTTGTGGGCTCCGACAGGACTTTCAGGAAGGTTGGCCGTGGCTGCTGATCTGTCGCAGATCGTGAAGGCGTACGACGTACGTGGTGTGGTCCCGGACCAGTGGGACGAGTCGCTGGCCGAGCTGTTCGGCGCGGCCTTCGTCGAGCTGACCGGCGCGAGCGCCATCGTGGTCGGCCACGACATGCGGCCCTCGTCCCCGGGCCTGTCCGGCGCCTTCGCGCGCGGCGCGGCGGCCCGTGGCGCCGACGTCACGGAGATCGGCCTGTGCTCCACCGACCAGCTCTACTACGCGTCCGGCGCGCTGAACCTGCCGGGCGCCATGTTCACGGCCTCGCACAACCCGGCGAGGTACAACGGCATCAAGCTGTGCCGCGCGGGCGCGGCTCCCGTCGGCCAGGACACGGGCCTCGCGGAGATCCGCGCGCTCGTGGAGCGGTGGAGCGAGACCGGCGCCCCCGAGCCGGCCGCGCGCCCCGGCACGGTCACCCGCCGCGACACCCTCGCCGACTACGCGGCCCACCTGCGTTCCCTCGTCGACCTCACCACCATCCGCCCCCTGAAGGTGGTCGTCGACGCGGGCAACGGCATGGGCGGCCACACGGTCCCCTCGGTCTTCACCGGCCTGCCCCTCGACCTCGTGCCGATGTACTTCGAGCTGGACGGCACCTTCCCCAACCACGAGGCCAACCCGCTCGACCCGGCCAACCTCGTCGACCTCCGGAAGCGCGTCCGCGAGGAGGGCGCCGACCTCGGCCTCGCCTTCGACGGCGACGCCGACCGCTGCTTCGTCGTCGACCAGAACGGCGACCCGGTCTCCCCGTCCGCCGTGACCGCCCTGGTGGCCGCCCGCGAGCTCGCCCGCAACGGCGGCCAGGGCACCGTCATCCACAACCTGATCACCTCCTGGTCCGTCCCGGAGGTGGTGCGGGAGAACGGCGGCACGCCCGAACGCACACGCGTGGGCCACTCCTTCATCAAGGCCGAGATGGCCAGGACCGGCGCCATCTTCGGCGGCGAGCACTCCGCGCACTACTACTTCCGCGACTTCTGGAACGCCGACACGGGCATGCTGGCCGCCCTCCACGTCCTCGCCGCCCTCGGCGGCCAGCCGGGTACCCTGTCCGCCCTGGTCGCCCAGTACGACCGCTACGCGGGCTCGGGCGAGATCAACTCCACCGTCGCCGACCAGGCCGGCCGCCTCGCCGCGATCAGGGCCGCCTACGAGGGCCGCGACGACGTCACCCTGGACGACCTCGACGGCCTCACCGTGTCGTCGGCCGACTGGTGGTTCAACGTCCGCCCCTCCAACACCGAGCCCCTGCTCCGCCTGAACGCGGAGGCCCGCGACGAGGCGACGATGACGAAGATCCGCGACGAGGCCCTGACCATCATCCGCGGCTGACGCCACCCCTCAGCTGCGGGCAGTCGTGCCGCTGGGGCGGCACGGATGGGCGCAGCGGCACCCCGCAGCGCCGGGCTGCGCGACCCGCCCCCGGCCCGCACCGACGCCGGGCACCCCGCAGCGCCGGGCCGCATACTCCACCCGGCCCCACGCCGGTGCCCGCCCGACCCGCCCCGCACCCAGGCACCCGCCCCCACACCGGCGGTACCCTGACCAGCACATCCACACAAAACCCAACCGCCCCCGAAGGGAACCCCCATGCCGCTCGAAGCCGGCCTCCTGGAGATCCTCGCCTGCCCGGCCTGCCACGCCCCCCTCAAGGAGCAGGACGCCGAGCTGATCTGCACCGGCCGGGACTGCGGCCTGGCGTACCCGGTGCGCGACGGCATCCCCGTCCTCCTCGTCGACGAGGCCCGCCGCCCCGAGTGACCGACGGCCGGCCGCCATCCGCCGCGCAACCCGAAGAACGCTCCCGGCGATCGGAGACAGCCGCCATGCTCGACGAAACGCTCCTCGACTCCCCGGAGCGCCTCACGGAAGCCGACCGCCGCGGCCTCCTGCGCGGCGCCGCCGAGGCAGGCGCCCGCGTACGCACCGCCGCCCGGCACGCCGCCGAGGCAGGCGTCGGCAACCTCAAGCCCGACGGACGCCCCCGCGCCGTCCTCATCGCCGGCCCCGGCGCCGCCGCCACCCACGCCGCCGACCTCCTCGGCACCCTGGCAGGCGCCGGAAGCCCCGTCACCCGCCTCCCGCCCACCGGCGTGGCCCCCGCCGCCGGCGCCCTGCGCTGGGAGCTGCCCGGCTGGGCCGGCTCGGTCGACCTCCTGCTGATCGCCACCCCCGACGGCACCGAACCGGGGCTCGCCCTGCTCTCCGAACAGGCCTACCGCCGGGGCTGCACGGTCGTCGCCGTCGCCCCCGCCCGCTCCCCGCTCAGCGAGTCGGTGAACGCCTCGCACGGCCTGTTCATCCCCATGGCGACCGCGCCCTACGACCACGACGAACCCCTCGCCGGCGCCGCCCCCGGCGTGCTGTGGGCGCTGCTCACCCCGCTCCTCGCGCTCCTCGACCGCACCGGCCTGCTCGAAGCGCCCCCCGAAGCCGTCGAAAAGGTCGCCGACCGCCTCGACCGCATCGCCGAGCGCTGCGGGCCCGCCATCGTGACCTACAGCAACCCCGCCAAGACCCTGGCGGCCGAGGTCGCCGACTCCCTCCCCGTCATCTGGACCGAGGGCACCTCCGCCGGCCCGGCCGGCCGCCGCTTCGCCGCCGCCCTCGCGGAACTGTCCGGCACCCCGGCCGTCGTCGCCGAACTCCCCGAGGCCCTGGACGCGCACAACGCCCTGCTCGCCGGCCGGCTCGCCGCCGGAGCCGACCCCGACGACTTCTTCCGCGACCGCGTCGAGGACGCACCGGCCCTGCACGCGCGCGTGGTGCTCCTGCGCGACCGCCCCATCGGCGGACTCACCGCCGCCCCGGGCGCCCGCGAACTGGCCCTCGGGCACGACACGCCGATCAGCGAACTGGAACCCGAGGCGGGCGGCGAGCTGGAGACCCTCGCCGAACTGATCGCCATCACGGATTTCGCCGCCGTTTACCTGGCGCTCGCCTCGGGCGCCTGATCTCGTACGCACCACCGCGTACACCTCAGTACGCCAAGGACACGCACCGGCAGAGAGAGCCCATGGACCGCCTCGACAACACCGTCCGCCCCTACGCCTGGGGTTCCACCACCGCGATCCCGGCCCTGCTCGGGACCGAGCCGACCGGCGAACCGCAGGCGGAGATGTGGATGGGCGCCCACCCCGGCGCCCCCTCCCGCACCGGCCGGGGCACCCTCGCCGACGTCGTCGACGCCGACCCCGAGAAGGAACTGGGCGCCGCCTCCGTGGCCAAGTTCGGCCCCCGGCTGCCCTTCCTCCTCAAGCTCCTCGCCGCCGGCGCCCCGCTCTCCCTCCAGGTCCACCCCGACCTGTCGCAGGCCAAGGCCGGCTACGAGGACGAAGAGGGCCGCGGCGTCCCCCTGGACGCCCCGCACCGCAACTACAAGGACGCCAACCACAAGCCCGAACTGATCTGCGCCCTCACCGAGTTCGACGGGCTGTGCGGCTTCCGTCCGCCCGCCGAGACCGCCGACCTCCTCGACGGTCTGGGCATCGACTCCCTCAAGCCCTACGTCGACCTGCTGCGCGCCCACCCCGAGGACGCCGCCCTGCGCGAGGTCCTCACCGCGATCCTGACCGCCGACCCCGAGGACATGTCCCGCACGGTCACCGAGACCGCGGCCGCCTGCGACCGCCTCGGGGGCGCCTACGCGCCCTACGCCGACATCGCCCACCACTACCCGGGCGACCCCGGCGTCCTCGCCGCCCTGCTCCTCAACCACGTCCGGCTCCAGCCCGGCGAGGCCCTCTACCTCGGCGCCGGCATCCCGCACGCCTACCTCGACGGCCTCGGCGTCGAGATCATGGCCAACTCCGACAACGTCCTGCGCTGCGGCCTGACCCCCAAGCACGTCGACGTCCCCGAACTCCTGCGCATCGTCCGCTTCGAGGCCGGCGACCCCGGCGTCCTGCGCCCGGAGGCGTCCCCCGACGGCGAAGAGGTCTACGAGACCCCGATCGACGAGTTCCGCCTGTCCCGGTACGTCCTCCCCGAGGGCGCCGCCGCCCACGACCTCACCCTGCCCGCACCGCAGATCCTGCTCTGCACGGCCGGCACCGTACGGACGGGTGAACACGAACTGACGCCCGGCCGCTCCGTCTTCGTCCCGGCCGGCGAGAAGGCCGAAGTGTCCGGAAACGGCACGCTTTTCCGGGCCACCGTGCGCGTCTGACGGCGACCGACGCCTCGTCGCGAGGCATCCGGCACCGGACTGAGAGGCACCCGACGGGGCATGCGGCACGTCGGGGCCCCGAGGGCTGCAACAATGGCGCACCGCAAAGGAGGGGGCGAAGCCGGTCAACGGCCGCGCCCCCACCGGCGTACGGACGCGAACGAAGCAGACCGGGCAAGTGAAGGCGAAGGGACAACGCGACACATGAGCGCGTCAGGCGGAACCAAGGCGATCGTGGCGGCACTGCTCGCCAACCTCTCGATCGCGGTAGCGAAATTCGTGGCGTTCCTCTTCAGTGGATCGTCGTCGATGCTCGCCGAGTCCGTGCACTCCCTCGCCGACTCCGGCAACCAGGGACTCCTGCTCCTCGGCGGCAAGCGCGCCCAGCGCGCCGCCACCCCGCAGCACCCCTTCGGCTACGGCCGGGAACGCTACATCTACGCCTTCCTCGTCTCCATCGTCCTCTTCTCGGTCGGCGGCATGTTCGCCCTCTACGAGGGCTACGAGAAGATCAAGCACCCGCACGAGATCGAGCACTGGTACTGGCCGGTGGGCGTGCTGGTCTTCGCGATCATCGCCGAGGCCTTCTCCTTCCGGACCGCCATCAAGGAGTCCAACGCCCTGCGCGGGAAGAAGTCCTGGAAGGAGTTCGTCCGCCACGCCAAGGCCCCGGAGCTGCCGGTCGTCCTCCTGGAGGACCTCGGCGCCCTCGTCGGCCTGATCCTCGCCCTCGGCGGCGTCGGAATGGCCCTGCTCACCGGTGACGGCGTCTGGGACGGCATCGGCACCCTGTGCATCGGCGTGCTGCTCATCCTCATCGCCCTGGTCCTGGCCGCCGAGACCAAGTCCCTGCTGCTCGGCGAGGCCGCGGGCACCGAGGCCGTCCAGCAGATCGAGGCCGCGATCGTCGCGGGCGACACCGTCACCGGCGTCATCCACATGCGCACGCTCCACCTCGGCCCCGAGGAACTGCTCGTCGCCGCCAAGATCGCCGTCCGCCACGACGGCACGGCCACCGAGATCGCCTCCGCCATCGACGCCGCCGAGGCCCGCATCCGCGAGGCCGTCCCGATCGCCCGCGTCATCTACCTGGAACCGGACATCTACAGCGAGACCGAGGCCGCCAAGGGCCCGGACCGCGAGGCCACCCCCGGCGGCCCCAGCACACCCCCCGCCGCCCACTGACCTCGCTCCACCTGAGCCACCGGGCCCGCCGATCCACTCGGCGGGCCCGTCGGCGTCCCGACCGGGGGCCGACCCGTCACGCTTCGTGAACGTCCGGAAGTCTTCGGAGGCGGACTGGGGGCGGCGGGCGCCACCGGTGTAGCTTGGGACGGAGCCAGACGTCGCTGCTGATGGCGGTCGGGCGGTCCAGGTGCGGACCGGCCGAGGGAGAGAGGGCCTCCGACGGACTGCGCTGCGCGTACGCGGGCATGCCTGTGTCCTCATTCTGGGCACCCCTGTGTCCGCCGCCGCGCAGGTCAGCCGTACCCACCCTCGACCCAACACGAGGAGCAGCTCGCATGACGACTGTCGACAACCGACAGGACTTCAAGGTCGCCGATCTCTCCCTGGCCGCCTTCGGCCGCAAGGAGATCACCCTGGCCGAGCACGAGATGCCCGGCCTGATGGCGATCCGCAAGGAATACGCCGAGGCCCAGCCCCTCGCCGGCGCCCGCGTCACCGGCTCCCTGCACATGACCGTGCAGACCGCCGTGCTCATCGAGACCCTGGTCGCCCTCGGCGCCGAGGTCCGCTGGGCGTCCTGCAACATCTTCTCCACCCAGGACCACGCCGCCGCCGCCATCGCCGTCGGCCCGAACGGCACGCCCGACAACCCGCAGGGCGTCCCGGTCTTCGCCTGGAAGGGCGAGACCCTGGAGGAGTACTGGTGGTGCACGGAGCAGGCCCTGTCCTGGCCGAACACCCCCACCGGCGGCCCGAACATGATCCTGGACGACGGTGGTGACGCCACCCTCCTGGTCCACAAGGGCGTCGAGTACGAGAAG
>NZ_JBHYOP010000003.1:605411-687578 GCF_042745235.1 Streptomyces sp. NPDC058796 | reverse complement strand
TTCCCTTTCCGGCGGCTCCGACTCTATCAGATCCTTTCGGGCTCTGATTCCCCGTCAGAGGGGGTTGTCTTCGCGGCTGTTGGGCCGTTCCGACGGAGTGAGACTTTAGCGGATTCCCGGCCTCCGAGCTAATCGGGGGCCGCGTCCTGTCGGACGTGGATTCCTCATTCCGTAATTACACACACCGACAACACGACAACGACGTCGACAACGCGACGGCTCGTCGAGGAGTGTTGGTACTTGCGGAATCGCTGTCCGGGGACCGACCGGGGTCGGCGCTCACGTCGGACAACTCGGAGAACACTACGAGGGCGCACGGGGGGTGTCAAATCCCGAGCAAGGCGGTCCGCCGGGGCGTAGTGTGGAGGTGTGATGACGCGTACGTGTACTCAGCTCTGGTGGGCCGCCTGACGGCGGCCGTACACACGTATGCACTCGACGGCCGCCGCTTCGGCGGCCGTTCTCGTATCTCCCTCCAGGAGGGACGGCCGGCGGATGGCGGCGGTCCTGACCAGGAGGTGGAGAGATGACACGGGTCTTCAGCGGGGTCAAGCCGACCGGGCACCTGACGCTGGGGAACTATCTGGGCGCGATGCGGAAGTGGGTCACGGTCGACCAGCATCGGTCGGACGCGCTGTTCTGCGTCGTCGACCTGCACGCACTGACCGTCGACCACGATCCGGCGCGGGTGCGCAGACTGAGCCGCCAGGCGGCCTCGCTGTTGCTGGCCGCGGGACTGGACCCCGAACTGTGCACGGTCTTCGTGCAGAGTCATGTGGACGAGCACGCGCGGCTGTCGTACGTACTGGAGTGCGTCGCCACCGACGGCGAGATGCGGCGGATGATCCAGTACAAGGAGAAGGCCGCGCGTGAGCGGGTGCGGGGTGGGAGTGTGCGGCTGTCACTGCTGACGTATCCCGTGCTGATGGCGGCGGACATCCTGGCGTACGGGGCGGACGAGGTGCCGGTGGGGGACGACCAGGCACAGCACGTGGAGCTGGCGCGGGATCTCGCGGTGCGGTTCAACCAGCGGTACGGGCACACGTTCGTGGTGCCCCGGGCGACCCTGCCGGGGGTGGCGGCGCGGGTCATGAACCTGCAGGAGCCGACGTCGAAGATGGGGAAGAGCGACGACGTCGGGCCGGGGATCGTCTACCTGCTGGACGAGCCGGAGGTGGTGCGGAAGAAGGTCGCGCGGGCCGTGACCGACAGCGGGCGGGAGGTCGTGTACGACCGTGAGGCGCGGCCGGGGCTCGCGAATCTGCTGGAGATCCTCGCCGCTTGTACGGGTGGGGAGCCGGCGTTGCTGGCGGGTGGATACGACTCGTACGGGGCGTTGAAGAAGGACACCGCCGAAGCCGTCGTCGAGGTACTTCGTCCCGTGCAGGAGCGGCACAAGGAGCTGTGCGCGGATCCCGGGTACGTGGAGGGCGTGCTGCGGGAGGGGGCGGACAAGGCTCGGGCGATGGCCCGGCCGACCGTGGATGCGGCCTACCGGGCGATCGGGTTGCTGCCTCCGGTGCCGGAGACGGTGGTGAGCGCGGACCGGTAGGCGCGGGCGGGGCCGGGCCGTTCTCAGTCCTTGGTGCCGGAGGCCAGTTCGCGGCTGCGGTCGCGGGCGGCTTCCAGGGCGGCGATGAGGGCGGCGCGGACGCCGTGGTTCTCGAGTTCGCGGATGGCGTTGATCGTGGTGCCGGCGGGGGACGTGACGTTCTCGCGGAGTCTGACCGGGTGTTCGCCGCTGTCGCGGAGCATCTTCGCGGCGCCGATCGCGGACTGGACGATCAGGTCGTGTGCCTTGTCGCGGGGCAGGCCCAGGAGGATGCCGGCGTCGGTCATGGCCTCGACCAGGTAGAAGAAGTACGCCGGGCCGGAGCCGGAGAGGGCGGTGCAGGCGTCCTGCTGGGACTCCGGGACGCGCAGGGTCTTGCCGACGGCGCCGAAGATCTCCTCGGTGTGGGCGAGGTGATCGGCGGTGGCGTGGGTGCCGGCGGAGATGACGGACATGGCCTCGTCGACCAGGGCCGGGGTGTTCGTCATGACGCGGACCACCGGGGTGCCGGGGGCGAGGCGTTCCTCGAAGAAGGCGGTGGGGATGCCCGCGGCGCCGCTGATGACCAGGCGGTCGGCGGGGACGTGCGGGGCGAGTTCGTCGAGGAGGGTGCCCATGTCCTGCGGCTTGACCGTGAGGATCAGGGTGTCGGCGGTCTTGGCGGCCTCGGCGTTGGTGACGGGGGTGACTCCGTGGCGGGCGCGGAGTTCGTCGGCCCGTTCCGGGCGGCGGGCGGTGACCAGGAGGTCGGCGGGGGCCCAGCCGGCTCCGATCATTCCGCTGAGCAGGGCTTCGCCGATCTTGCCGGTGCCGAGGACTGCGACTTTCTGGGTCATGGGTTCGGGTGCCCTCCGGTGACCTGTCTCGGGTGCGTCGTCCGTTGTCGTCATCCTCGCATTCGCGGTGACGGGTGGGGGTGTCGTGTCCAGTCCGCGGGACGCGGGTGGGTGGCTCGTCTGCTATGCCGTCCGGCGTTTCAGAGTCGCCGCGCCCAGGGTCAGGACCAGCAGGGCGCAGCCCGCGACGATCAGGGCGTCGCGGATGAAGGCGGCGGTCATGTCGGTGTGGTGGAGGACCTCGTTCATGCCGTCCACCGCGTACGACATCGGCAGGACGTCGGAGATCGCCTCCAGGGCGGGGTGCATCTTGTCGCGCGGGGTGAAGAGGCCGCAGAGGAGGAGCTGGGGGAAGATCACGGCCGGCATGAACTGCACCGCCTGGAACTCGGAGGCCGCGAAGGCCGAGACGAAGAGGCCGAGTGCCGTGCCGAGGAGGGCGTCGAGCAGCGCGACCAGGAGCAGGAGCCAGGGGCTGCCGGTCACGTCGAGGCCGAGGAGCCAGACGGCCAGGCCGGTGGCGAGGGCCGACTGGACGATGGCGAGCGTGCCGAAGGCCAGGGCGTAGCCGGCGATCAGGTCGCCCTTGCCCAGGGGCATGGCGAGGAGTCGTTCGAGGGTGCCGGAGGTGCGCTCGCGCAGGGTCGCGATGGACGTGACCAGGAACATCGTGATCAGCGGAAAGATCCCGAGGAGCGAGGCGCCGATGTTGTCGAAGGTGCGCGGGCTGCCGTCGAAGACGTAGCGCAGCAGGAAGAGCATCACGCAGGGGATCAGCATCAGCAGGGCGATGGTGCGCGGGTCGTGGCTCAGCTGGCGCAGGACCCGGGCCGCGGTGGCTGTGGTGCGGGAGAGGCTCAGGGGGCGAGTGGGGGCCGGGGTGAGGGCGGGAGCGGGGGTCGCGGGAGCCGTGGGCGTGGTCATCGGGTGGTCTCCTTCGTGCGGGTCGCCGCCTTCGCCTTCGCCTCGTCGACCAGGTGGAGGAAGGCTCCCTCGACCGTCTCGGAGCCGGTGCGGGTGCGCAGGGCGTCGGGGGTGTCCTCGGCGAGGATCTCGCCCTCGCGCATGAGGAGGAGGCGGTGGCAGCGCTCGGCCTCGTCCATGACGTGGGAGGAGACGAGGAGGGTGGCGCCGCGGTCGGTGGCGAGGGAGTGGAAAAGGGTCCACAGGTCTCGGCGGAGTACGGGGTCCAGGCCGACGGTCGGTTCGTCGAGGATCAGGAGTTCCGGGTCGCCGAGGAGGGCGACGGCGAGGGAGACCCGGCTGCGCTGGCCGCCGGAGAGGTTGCCGGCGAGGGCGTCGGCGTGGGTCGTGAGGTCGACGTCGGTGATCGCCCGGGTGACGTCCTCCCGGCGGTGGTCCGAGGCGGCTCGGCCGGGGGCGAGTATCGCGGCGAAGTAGTCGAGGTTCTGGCGGACGGTCAGGTCGTCGAAGACGGACGGGGCCTGGGTGACGTAGCCGATGCGGGTGCGGAGACCCGGGTGGCCGGCGGGACGGCCGAGGACGTCCAGGGTGCCGGTGACCTTGGCCTGGGTGCCGGCGATCGCGCGCATGAGGGTCGACTTGCCGCAGCCGGAGGGGCCGAGGAGGCCGGTGATCCGGCCGCGGGGGACGGTGAAGCCGAGGCCGCGCAGGACGGTGCGGGGGCCTCGGACGACGGTGAGGTCCTCGGCGTGGACGGCGGGTGTGGCGGGGTCGCCGTCGGCTTCTCCGGGTGGCACGGAAGAGTAATTCATCATGTGATGAATACTCCTCCGCGGCCCATCCGTCGTCAAGCGGTCGGTGGGGTCCTGGCGAGCAGGAGGACGACGACGTACGTCTCCTCGACGACTCCGTCCGGGAAGGCGGTCAGGAGGTGCCGGCGCTCGTCGGCCAGGAAGGCCGCGCGGCGTTCGGCGGTGTCGGTCAGGAAGACGGAGTGGCTGGTGATGTTGGCCAGGTGGGTGTCGACGGGGACGCGGCGGCTCCAGCGGATCTCGCGGCGGGTGAGGCCGAGGCGGCCTGCGGGGTCGGCGACGCCCGGGCCGACCTCCCGTCTCTCGGCGGACAGCTCGTGGCCGAAGTGCCGGTCGACGCGCCGGGCGGCATCGGCGATCCAGGGCACGTCGAAGGCCTCGGTGTTCCACCACAGCGCGAGCGTGCCGCCCGGACGCAGCACGCGGAGCGCCTCCGGGACCGAGAGCGCGGGGTCGGTCCAGTGCCATGCCTGGGCGTAGGTGAGGAGGTCGGAGCTGTGGTCGGCGAGGGGCAGGGCGTTGCCGTTCCCCCGGACGATCGGTACGTCGGGGAGGGCGCGGCGGCACTCGGCGGCCATGCCGGCGCCGGGTTCGACGGCGATCACGTCGGCGCCACGCGCGCGGAGACGGGCGGTGGCGATGCCCGTACCGGCGCCGACGTCCACGACGCGGGAGCCGGCCAGGGGACGGCCGGCGAACTCCTCCAGCGCGTCGAAGAGGGCGGACGGATAGGAGGGGCGGTTGGCGGCGTACTGGGCCGCGGCCGAGTTGAAGGAGTGGGCGCGGGCGGTGTGCGCGGCGGACTGGGCCGGTGGTGGGATGGCTCCGTGCGTCGTCATGCGGCCATGGTGACCGTGTGGCGCTGGGGTGCGCAGGGGGTTACGAGGAGGGACGGAGCCCCGCCGGGCCGGCGCTGGGGCGGGCCGATGACGGCCGGGGCGGGCCGAAGCCGGGGCAGGTGGCGGGCGGACCCGGCGCCGGGGCAGGTGGCGGGCGGCCGCCCGGGGACCGGCGAGGCGTCACCGGCGGCGGGTGTCGGCGCAGGAGACGTAGGCGAACGTAGGCGACGGGCCGGCGGTGGCGGTGTGCGGCGTGGTGACGGGCCCGCGGTGACGGCGGACGGCGTGCGGTGCGCGGCGTGCGTCGCGACGGTGTCTGCGACGGCGATGACGGCGTGCGGTGGGCGGTGTCAGCGGCGGCGCTGCTTCTTGGAGGGGTTGCCCGAGCGGCGGGTGGTTCGCTTCTCGTACTCCTCGCGGGCCTTCTCGTACTCCGCGCGGTGCAGTTTCTCGCCCGGGGCCTCGGCGAAGGTGCGGAAGAAGTAGGCGAGGAGGGAGCCGACGAAGCCGATGGCCAGCAGTCCGCGGAGGGAGGACTGGCGGTCGGGGTCGGGGCGGATGCCGAAGGAGGACCAGGTGTGGCGGAAGGCGAGGGCGCTGCAGACCGCGAACATCACGATCATCAGCAGCGAGACGAAGCTGCCGATGTCGGCGATCTGGAGGCCCTGGTAGGCGACGCGGAGCACGAAGCAGGCGGCGGCCGCCGCGGCGAGGGAGCCGACGGCGAGGCCCACCCGACGGGCGGTGTAGCCGTTGTCGTGGTGGACCCAGGTCGTGCCGTAGAACCGGAGGGGTTCGGGGCGGGGGCCCGCGGGGGTGTCCGGGGTGCCGTTCTTGCCGTTCTCTGCGCTCACGGGTCGATTATGGCGCGCGCGCCTCCCGGGGCGTTGCGGCGCGGTCAGCCGCCCTGGCCGGCGCTGCCGAGCGGACCGACCTGCACCGGGGTGCCGGAGCCGTCCGTGACGGGCAGCGTGGCACCGCCCGGCCAGTCGAGGGTGACCGACTTCGTCTCGTCCGGCGGGGTCACCACCAGCCCCGTGATGCGGACGCCGGAGCCGCCCGAGTCGTTGATCGGGTAGGTGATGCCGAAGGTGGTCCGCTCCCCGTCCTTCAGGACCACCGAGGGGGCCGGGTCACCCGTGCGCTCGGCGGACAGGGTGCCGGAGTTCGTCTTCAGGTCGACGCCCGCGTGGCCCGCGAGCGAGCAGTCCCGGCCGCCGCCGTTCTTCAAGTCCACCGCGACGGTGCCCCTGTCGTCGCCGCCGATCGTGGCGTCGACCGCCGTGATCTCCAGCTCGTCCGTGCGGCACTTCGCCGCCGCCTCGCCGTCCTCGCCGCTTCCGTCGGTGCCGCCCGTGCCGTCGGGGGTCTTCTCCGCGGAGTCCGTGCCGCCCTGCTGGTCCGGGTCCGCCGAACCGGTGCCGCCGGTCGAGGAGGACCCGGTGGAGGCGGACGGCGGGGCGGCGCTGGTGTCGGTGCCGTCGTCGTTCTGGCAGGCCGTGAGCGAGAGACCGGCGGCGAGGGCCATGGCGGCGATGGTCAGCTTGCGAACGCGCATCGTTGTCTACCTCAGAGTCGGTTGGCGTGCCGGTCCGCCCGTACCCATCGGTGCGAGCGGCGCTTGTGACCACCAAGAGCCACTCGGCCCGGCACGCCGTTCCCCTCGGCGACCTCCTAGGACGTCCTCAGGACAGTCCTGTTACAAGGTCAGCAGCGAGGGGCCACGTAACCGTCGCTGCCGGTGCGGACGTACGCGTCGGAGACGTACTGGCCGCTGCCGATGTTGTCCCAGATGTTCGAGGTGCCGTACGGGCCCGAGACCCTGGTGCCCGGCGTCTGGCAGTAGATCTGCACCCTCGACCCCTCGGGCAGGACCCGGACGACGGAGTAGCCGGTGCCGGGGCCGCTGCGGACGTTCAGCCGGTAGCCCGGCGCCACCGGATAGGAGCCGGCGGCAGCGGCCAGTGTGGTGACGGCCTCCGTGATCGCGTTCTCGTCCTCGCCCGCGGCGTCCGTGAGCTGGTCGACAGACATGAAAAACCTCCCCCGTTCACCCCACGAGCGCCGTGGGGTCACGTTGATTCCCCTGAGGCGAGCCGTGGAACAGCAGTTCGCGACTCGCACGCGGAGGCTAGCAAGCCACCTCGGCCCCGTCGGAACCATCGACTAGGCTCCGAGCGTCGCGCGCGCGAACGAACAGCACGGGGGTGGTTCCATGGCGCCGCAGCCGAACGCCGGAGCGGACGCGGAAGCGGAACTTCCGGAGTACGCCGGTCACTACCGTCTGGAGTCCTGTCTGGGCTCGGGTGGGATGGGCGTCGTGCACCTGGCCCGGAGCACCTCGGGGATGCGGGTCGCGGTGAAGGTCGTACACGCCTCGTATGCCAGGGACCCCGAGTTCAGAGGGCGGTTCCGGCAGGAGGTGGCCGCGGCGCGGCGGGTGAGCGGGGCCTTCACGGCGCCGGTCGTGGACGCCGACCCGGACGGCGGGCGACCTTGGATGGCCACGCTGTACATCCCCGGTCCGACACTCTCCGAGCAGGTGAAGCGGAACGGGCCCATGGCTCCGGACCAGTTGCGTCGGCTGATGGCCGGGCTCGCGGAGGCGCTGCGCGACATCCACCGGGTCGGGGTCGTGCACCGGGACCTGAAGCCGAGCAACGTGCTGCTCGCCGAGGACGGGCCGAAGGTCATCGACTTCGGCATCTCCCGGCCCAAGGACAGTGAACTGCGCACGGAGACCGGGAAGCTGATCGGCACGCCGCCGTTCATGGCGCCCGAGCAGTTCCGGCGGCCACGCGAGGTCGGGCCCGCCGCGGACGTGTTCGCGCTCGGGTCGCTCATGGTGCACGCGGCGACCGGACGCGGGCCGTTCGACTCCGACAGTCCCTACGTCGTCGCTTACCAGGTCGTGCACGACGAGCCCGACCTGACCGGCGTGCCGGAGACGCTCGCGCCGCTGGTGCTGCGGTGCCTCGCCAAGGAGCCCGGCGACCGGCCCACGCCGGACGAGCTGATGCGGGAACTGCGGTCGGCGGCGGCGGCGTACGACACGCAGGTGTTCATACCGGCGCAGCGGGTGCAGCCGGCACAGGAGGAAGCGGGGGTGGTGGCTCCGCAGGCGTCCGGGGCACCGGGCGCACGGGAGGACCCCGCCGTGGGGGAGGCTCCCGCGGAAAGTGCTCCGGGGCGACGCCGGGCGGACCCGCCCGCGCGGTGGTCCGTGCGGCGGCTGGGGTGGCGGACGGGACTGGTGGCCGGGGTGGTGAGTCTCGCCGTGCTGGGCGGGCTCGCCTCGGTCCAGGTGTTCGGCGGTGCGGACGCGGCGCGCAAGGCGCCCGCCGGTCGGAGCGCGCCCGGTGGTTTCGGCGTGTGGGAGGCGGCGCCCGCGTCCCGGGGCGGCGGGATGCCGCAGTGCTCGTACGCGGCGCGGGTGCTGCTGTGCGCGCGGCCCGGGGTGGTCTTCGCCCTCGATCCGGCCGACGGCGGGACGCTGTGGCGGCACGAGGTCGAGGAGACCACGCGGAGTGAACCGCCGGTCGTGTCGGGCGGGCTCGTACAGCCGTCCCTCGACCGGACCGGCACGCTGGAGGCGCTCGATCCCGCCACGGGCCGGCAGGTGTGGCAGGAGGACGTGCCCGAGTACGACGGAGTGCGCGCGGCCGGCGACACTCTGCTGCTCACCCGCTCCGACGGGACGGTCACCGGTGTGGACAGCGCCTCGGGCGACGTCGAGTGGTCGCACCGGATTCCGGGGCAGGCCGTACCGTACTTCTCGTCCTTCGCCCAGGACCCGTGGGCGTACGCGGTGAGTGCGGTCGGGGACGGGAACCGGACGCGGGTCACCGCGGTGGACCCGGCCACCGGTGACGTGCGGTGGGACGCGGAGCTGGCCGGGGCACTGACGCCCGTGGGGGCGGCGGACGGGTCGGTGTACCTCGTGGCGGGCGGTGCCGTGTACGGGGACGTGAAGGCCGTGGTGCGGTACACGCCCGGTACGGGTGACGTCCGGCGGGTGCGGCTGCCGGTGCCGGTCGCGCAGGCCGAGGCCGGGGTGCACGGGGACACCGTGTACCTGATGGGTGCGGGCGGTTCGCTCGTGGCCGTGGACATGTCGGCGGGGAAGCAGCGGTGGCGGCTGGAGACGGGCGTGAGCCGGGGCTCGGCGCCCGCGTCCGACGGGCGGCACGTGTACGTCACCGCGCCGGACGGGCGGCTCCTCGGTGTCGACGCCCGTGCGGGACGGCTGCTGGGGCAGACGCGGCCGCGGCTCGGTGCCGAGTCGGACCGCGTGCCCGCCGCGCTCCCCCGGCCCGTACCGGCGGGCGGCCACGTCTACGCCGGTGCGCCCGACGGCACGGTGTTCGGGGTGGCGGGGCTGGACCCCGCCGGCTGGTAGGCGGGGTCCGAGGGGCGTCAGCCGGCCGGCTTGCCCGGCGTCAGCCCAGCTTGCTCACGTCGCGCACGGCGCCCTTGTCGGCGCTGGTCGCCATCGCCGCGTACGCCTTCAGGGCCGCGGAGACCTTGCGGTCGCGGTTCTTCGGGGCGTACCGGCCGTTCAGGGCCTGCTCGCGGCGGGTCAGCTCGGCGTCGTCGACCAGCAGCTCGATGGAGCGGTTCGGAATGTCGATGCGGATGCGGTCGCCGTCCTCGACGAGGGCGATGGTGCCGCCGGCCGCCGCCTCGGGCGAGGCGTGACCGATGGACAGGCCCGAGGTGCCCCCGGAGAAGCGGCCGTCGGTGACCAGGGCACAGGCCTTTCCGAGGCCGCGGCCCTTCAGGTACGAGGTCGGGTAGAGCATCTCCTGCATGCCGGGGCCGCCCTTGGGGCCCTCGTAGCGGATGACGACGACGTCGCCCTCCTTGACCTGCTGGGTGAGGATCTTCTGGACGGCCTCCTCCTGCGACTCGCAGACGACGGCCGGGCCCTCGAAGGTCCAGATCGACTCGTCGACGCCGGCCGTCTTCACGACACAGCCGTCCACGGCGAGGTTGCCGCGCAGGACCGCGAGGCCGCCGTCCTTGGAGTAGGCGTGCTCCACGGAGCGGATGCAGCCGCCCTCGGCGTCCTCGTCCAGGGAGTCCCAGCGCTCGGACTGGGAGAAGGCCTCGGCGGAGCGGACGCAGCCGGGGGCCGCGTGCCACAGCTCGACGGCCTCCTGGGAGGGCGAGCCGCCGCGGATGTCCCAGGTCTTCAGCCAGTCGGCCAGGGACGGGCTGTGGACGGAGTGCACGTCCTCGTTGAGCAGGCCCCCGCGGTGCAGTTCGCCGAGGAGGGCGGGGATGCCGCCCGCGCGGTGCACGTCCTCCATGTAGTACGTGCGGTCCTTGGCGACGTTCGGCGCGACCTTGGCCAGGCACGGGACGCGGCGCGAGAGGGCGTCCATCTCGGTGAGGCCGTAGGGGACCTCCGCCTCCTGGGCGGCGGCCAGCAGGTGCAGGATCGTGTTGGTCGAGCCGCCCATCGCGATGTCCAGCGCCATGGCGTTCCCGAAGGCCGCGGGGGTGGCGATGTTGCGGGGCAGGACCGACTCGTCGTCCTGCTCGTAGTAGCGGCGGGTCAGGTCCAGGACCGTGCGGGCGGCGTTCTCGTAGAGCGCCTTGCGGGCGGTGTGGGTGGCCAGGACCGAGCCGTTGCCGGGGAGGGAGAGGCCGATGGCCTCGGTGAGGCAGTTCATCGAGTTGGCGGTGAACATGCCGGAGCAGGAGCCACAGGTCGGACAGGCGTTCTCCTCGATGCGGAGGATGTCCGCGTCGGAGATCTTGTCGTTGACCGCTTCCGACATCGCGTCGACCAGGTCCAGCGTGCGGACCGTGCCGTCGACCAGGGTGGCGCGGCCGGACTCCATCGGGCCGCCGGAGACGAAGACCGTCGGGATGTTCAGCCGCAGGGCGGCGTTGAGCATGCCCGGGGTGATCTTGTCGCAGTTGGAGATGCAGATCAGGGCGTCGGCGCAGTGGGCCTCGACCATGTACTCCACGCTGTCCGCGATCAGGTCGCGGGAGGGGAGGGAGTAGAGCATGCCGCCGTGGCCCATCGCGATGCCGTCGTCGACGGCGATCGTGTTGAACTCGCGCGGGATACCGCCGGCCGCGACGACCGCCTCGCTGACGATCCGGCCGACCGGGGCGAGGTGGGTGTGGCCCGGCACGAACTCCGTGAAGCTGTTGGCGACGGCGATGATCGGCTTCCGCCCGATGTCCGCGCCGGGTACACCGGAGGCACGCATAAGGGCGCGGGCGCCCGCCATGTTGCGGCCGTGGGTGACTGTGCGGGACCTCAGTTCGGGCATCGTCGCTCGCTCCTTCGGAGAGTTATGACTGCCGTCGAGCGTACGCCGGTCATCCAGGGGTCGGGACAGGGTGTCCGGAATGCGGGATGCGCGTCTCGCCGTCGCCGGCCCGGCAGGCACCCGGGCGTGGCCTCAGGGGCCGGTGAGGTGGCCCTGTACGACCGGTGCGAGGCGGGCGACGAGGTCCTCCGGGTCGGCCGAGGCCAGCGGCTCCACCTTGATCACGTAGCGGAGCATCGCGCACCCCACCAGTTGCGCCGCCGCCAGTTCGACGCGCAGCTCCGCGTCCGGCCGCTCCAGCCGGGCCGCGACGCGGCGCATCACCTGGGCGGCGATCAGGCGGCGGAAGACGGCGGCGGCGGTCTCGTTGTTCACGGCGGAGCGGACGATGGCCAGCACCGGCTTGCGGGTGGCCGGGTTCTCCCACACACCGATGATGAACCTGGTGAGCCGCTCGCCGACGTCGTCGAGGGGGCCGTCGCCGATCGCGTCCGGGGCCTCGAACGCGGGCGCGAAGGCGACCTCGATGGCCGCCTCGAAGATCTGCTCCTTGGTGCCGAAGTAGTGGTGCACCAGTGCCGCGTCGACGCCCGCCGCCTTGCCGATGCCGCGTACGGAGGTCTTCTCGTAGCCGCGCTCGGAGAACTCCTCACGGGCCGCGCCGAGGATGCGGGCGCGCGTGTCGACGGACTCCGTGCGCGGGGGACGGCCGCGGCGGCGGGTCCCCTCCGGGGTACCGGTCACCGCCCCTGTGCCTTCGCCGCCGAAGCCAGGTGCAGGCGGGTGAAGGCCAGCGCCTCGGCGAGATCGGCCTCACGTTCGGCGCTGGACATCGCGCGACGGGTGTTGACCTCGATGACGACATGCCCGTCGAAGCCGGTGTGCGCCAGGCTCTCCAGCACCTCGGCGCAGGGCATGCTGCCGCGGCCGGGCACCAGGTGCTCGTCCTTCGCGGAGCCCTTGCCGTCGGCGAGGTGGACGTGGCCGAGGCGGTCGCCCATGCGGTCGACCATGGCGAGGGCGTCGGTGCGGGAGGTGGCGGCGTGGCTGAGATCGATCGTGAAGTGGCGGTAGTCGTCCTTCGTCACGTCCCAGTCGGGGGCGTACGCCTGCATCTCGCGGTCCCGGTAGCGCCAGGGGTACATGTTCTCGACGGCGAACCGCACGTCCGTCTCGTCCGCCATCCGCCAGATGCCGTCGACGAAGTCCCGGGCGTACTGACGCTGCCACCGGAACGGCGGGTGGACGACGACGGCGGACGCGCCGAGCCGCTCGGCGGCGGCCCGGGCGCGCTGGAGCTTGGTCCAGGGGTCGGTGGACCAGACGCGCTGCGTGATGAGCAGGCACGGGGCGTGCACGGCCAGGATCGGCATGTGGTGGTAGTCGCTGAGTCTGCGCAGGGCGTCGATGTCCTGGCTGACGGGGTCCGTCCAGACCATGACCTCGACGCCGTCGTAGCCGAGGCGCGCGGCGATCTCGAAGGCCGTCGCGGTCGACTCCGGGTAGACGGAGGCGGTCGACAGGGCGACCTTCGCATCCGGGATGCGGACTACGTCCCTTGGTTCTGCCACGGGGGCCAGGTTACGGGGTGGGGGCGGGGAGCCGTGGGGTGGCTGCTCGCCGTTGTGGTGCTCGGCACACGGCGGGTGCGGTTTTCGCCGTGGTTGCCCGAGCCCGCGCGGCGGAGCCGCTCGTCGATACGGCCCCGCGCCTCTCGGGGCGCGTCATCCCTGGCCCATGTGGTCCAGGCGCCGCAGGATCACGCCCTCCCTGAGGGCCCACGGGCAGATCTCCAGGCTCTCCACGTGGAAGAGGTCCATCGCGGCCTCCGCGACCAGGGCGCCGGCCAGCAACTGGTTCGCCCGGCCCTCGGACACGCCGGGCAGCTCGGCGCGCTCGGCGGTGGTCATGGCACCCAGGCGGGGCACCCACGCCTCCAGGGAGGCGCGTTTCAGCTCGCGCTGGACGTACAGGCCCTCCGCCGAGCGGGCGGCGCCCGCGATGCGGGCCAGCTGCCGGAAGGTCTTGGAGGTGGCGACCACGTGGTCCGGGGCGCCGAAGCGGCTGAACTCGCCGACCGTCCGGGCGATCTCCGTACGGACGTGGCGGCGCAGCGCCCTGACGTCGTCCGGGTGGGGCGGGTCGCCGGGCAGGCGGGCGGCGGTCAGCCGGCCCGCGCCGAGCGGCAGCGACACGGCGGTGTCGGGCTCCTCGTCGATGCCGTAGGCGATCTCCAGGGAGCCGCCGCCGATGTCGAGGACCAGCAGCTTGCCCGCGGACCAGCCGAACCAGCGGCGGACGGCGAGGAAGGTGAGCCGTGCCTCCTCCTCGCCGCTGAGGACCGCCAGCTCGACGCCGGTCTCGGTGCGCACACGCGCGAGGACGTCGTCGGCGTTGGTCGCCTCGCGCACCGCGGAGGTGGCGAACGGCAGCAGGTCCTCGACGCCCTTGTCCTCGGCGGCGCGGAGGGCGTCGTGGACGACGGCGATCAGGCGGTCGACGCCGTCGGGGCCGATGGCGCCGTCCTCGTCGAGGAGCTGGGCGAGGCGCAGGTCGGCCTTGTGGGAGTGCGCGGGCAGCGGGCGGGCGCCGGGGTGGGCGTCCACCACCAGCAGATGCACCGTGTTCGAACCCACGTCGAGGACACCGAGTCTCATGTACGGAACGCTACTGCCGGCGGGGCGGGCGGCGGCACCGTGTTCGCGCTCGGGCGACTTACCCTGGAGCCGTGCCAAAGACGAAGAAGGCGAAGGACGACAAGTCGGCCAAGCGGAGTAAACAGGAAAAGAAGCGCGAAATGGGCGAAGAGAAGGGGCTCGACTTCGCACGCGCGTGGGTGGAGTTTCCGGATCCGGCGGACGACGAGCAGGTCTTCCGCTGCGATCTGACATGGCTGACCTCTCGCTGGAACTGCATCTTCGGCAGCGGCTGCCAGGGCATCCAGGCGGGCCGCGCGGACGACGGGTGCTGCTCGCTGGGCGCCCACTTCTCCGACGAGGACGACGAGAAGCGGGTCGCCGAGCACGTGGCGAGGCTCACGCCGGACATCTGGCAGCACCACGCCGAGGGCACGCGGGACGGGTGGGTCTCCGAGGACGAGGAGGGCTCCCGGCAGACCCGGCCCTTCCAGGGCTCGTGCATCTTCCAGAACCGGCCCGGGTTCGCGGGCGGTGCGGGGTGCTCGCTGCACATCCTGGCGCTCAGGGAGGGCCGGGAGCCGCTGGAGACCAAGCCGGACGTGTGCTGGCAGCTGCCGGTGCGGCGGACGTACGAGTGGATCGACCGGCCCGACGACACGCGTGTGCTGCAGGTGTCGATCGGTGAGTACGACCGCCGGGGGTGGGGGCCGGGCGGGCACGACCTGCACTGGTGGTGCACCTCGGCGACCTCGGCGCACGGCGCGGGGGAACCTGTGTACGTCTCCTACCGGCCGGAGTTGATCGAGCTGATGGGCAAGGCGGGGTACGACCGGCTGGTCGAGCTGTGCGAGGAGCGGCTGGCGTCGCAGCTGCCGCTGCTGGCGCCTCATCCGGCGGATCCGGGAGCGGACCGCCGCTGAAGTCGGGCGGGGGCGGACCGGCCAGATCGGGCGGGGCTCGTCGGACTGCTCCTGGATGGGCAGGCGGTCAGGCGGCCGGACTCGGGTCGCCGGTGTCGCTCGGGGGTGGTGAGGAGCCGTCCGGGTCGCCGGTGCCGCCCGTGCCGTCGGTGGGTGACGGGTCGTCGGTCGGGGTCGTCGGGTCCGGGGTCGGCGAGGTGGACGGGTCGTCCGTGGGCGTCGGGTCGGGGGGCTGCGAGGTGGACGGGTCCGGGGCCGGATCGGGCCCGGGGCCCGAGGGGGGCGGGGAGTCGTCGGGCGTGCTGGGGCGCGGGCCCGGGTGGGACGGGCTGGGGGCGGTGCCGTAGCCCTGGATGGAGACGACCGCGCCGGCGGGCGAGACGGCCACGCGGGCGCGCCAGTGGCCGGACGGTTCGCGCAGGTGGTCCACGTACACCTTGATCGTCAGTGACTCGCCGGGGTGCAGGGTGCCCGAGGACTGACTGAGGTAGAGCCACGACGCCCCGGTGGTCGCGGACCAGCTCACCGGTCCGTCTCCGGTCGCGGTGAGGGTGACCAGGGTGGTGTCGCCGTCGTGGCCGGCCGCCACCTCCAGGTGACCGGCGCCCTTCTCGCCGGCGCCGGAGACGCTGACGACCTCGACGGAGACGTCGGCCTTGCCGTTCTTGCCGAACCGGGGGCCGGGGGTGGTGTGGGTGTTGCCGGTGTTCTCGAAGCCGTAGCCGCCGCCCGCGGACTCGCCGTCCAGACCGCTGGGGTCCTGCGCCTCGGTGGCGCTGGACGAGCGGCCTTCCTCGCCCTCGACGACCGGGGTGCCGCGGTAGGCGGCCCACAGCGCGAGCACGGGGGCCGCCACCACGGTGGCGACGACGGTCGTGGTGACGGCGCGCGCCCGCAGGCGGTCGCGGCGGGCCGCGCGGTCCTTGGGGTCCATCGGGAAACCGCGCCGGTCGAAGCGGGGGGCCGCGCTCCGCGCGCGCGGTACGTGGGCCATGGCCATGTGCAGTGCCGCGCGGGGGGCCTCCAGGACGGGCAGCTCCGCGGGGGTCACGCTGGTGCCGGGCCAGCGGCCGGGGATCGCGCGTTCGGCGGTGCGGCGGCAGCGGGGGCAGTCGTCGACGTGCCGGACCAGTTCGCGGCGGAGGGCTGTGCTCAGTACGTACTGGTTGTCGCCGGTGAGGCGGGCGACGCCCGGGCAGGTGCCGGTCTCGACCACGGCGAGGGCGGCGCGGGTGCGTTCCACCTCGCAGGCGGCGGAGGCGAGCAGTTCGCGGGTGGCGGCCAGGTCCATGCCGAGGACGGCGGCGACCTCGTGGGCGGCGAGGTGGTGGCGCACGGCGAGTTCGAGGGCCTCGCGCTGCTCCGGGGTGGTGCCGGCGGCCTCCGGCCAGGCGAGGAGGGCGAGTTCGCGGCGGTGGCGCTGGTGTTCCTCGTCGTTGTGGGTGGTGTCGGGCGGGGGTGGTGCGGTGCCTTGGTCGCGGGCGTCGGGGCGGCCGGCCGCGTGGCTGCTCGGACGTTTCTGCTTGGCCTTGGCCTCGGCGAGCTTGCGCAGGCATGCCCAGCGGGCCAGGGCGTACAGCCATGCCCTGCGGTCGGCGGCGGAGCCGGGGCCACGCTGGCCTCGGTGGGTGCGGCGCTCGGCGAGTGCGAGGGCGTCGCCCAGGGCGGCGGTCGCGGCGTCGTGGTCGCAGAGGACGGACAGGCAGTACGTGAACAGGCCGTCCAGGTAGGCGTCGTAGCGCGCGGGCGGTCGCTCCGCCAGCGTCCGCGCCGCGGTGCGGTCACGCGCTTCCCGGTGCGCCCGGTGTGCGCCGGTCGTGCGGGTCGTGGTCTCCGTACTGCTGCTCATCACTCGGCGACCGTAGGGGGCTATGGGTGGCGCGAACTGGCGCGTTGGGCACTTTTAACCCGTACGGGTGAAACGATCCCTCATAAGGGGACAGGAAGCCGTTGTTCCGTGGATGGGGCGGGGTGGGGGGTGATCCGTTCGGGGTGGTGGGGCGGGGTGCCTGCGGGTGCCTGCGGGTGCCTGCGGCGGTGGGGCGGGTGGGCAGCGGCACCCCGCAGCGCCGGTCGCGCACCCATCCCCACGCCGGTGCGCCGGGCGGACCGCGAGGGGCGTTGTCAGTGGGGGCGGTTACGGTTCGTGCATGGCTGCCCGTGCGAAGACCAGCAAGGAACGGCCGTCCTACCGCTGCACCGAGTGCGGCTGGCAGACGGCCAAGTGGCTCGGCCGCTGTCCCGAATGCCAGGCATGGGGCACGGTCGAGGAGTACGGCGCGCCCGCCGTGCGGACGACCACACCGGGGCGTGTGACCACGTCCGCGCTGCCCATCGGGCAGGTCGACGGGCGGCAGGCCACCGCCCGGCCCACCGGCGTGCCCGAGCTGGACCGGGTGCTCGGCGGCGGGCTGGTGCCCGGTGCCGTGGTGCTGGTCGCGGGTGAGCCCGGCGTGGGGAAGTCCACGCTGCTGCTGGACGTCGCGGCCAAATCGGCCAGTGACGAGCACCGGACGCTGTACGTCACGGGTGAGGAGTCGGCGAGCCAGGTGCGGCTGCGGGCCGACCGGATCAAGGCGATCGACGATCACCTGTATCTCGCGGCCGAGACCGACCTCGCGGCGGTGCTGGGGCATCTGGACGCCGTGAAGCCGTCACTGCTGATCCTTGACTCCGTGCAGACGGTCGCCTCTGGCGAGATCGACGGGGCGCCGGGGGGCATGGCGCAGGTGCGGGAGGTCGCGGGGGCGCTGATCCGCGCGTCGAAGGAACGCGGGATGTCCACGCTGCTGGTGGGGCACGTCACCAAGGACGGGGCCATCGCCGGGCCCCGGCTGCTGGAGCACCTGGTGGACGTGGTGCTGCACTTCGAGGGCGACCGGCACGCGCGGCTGAGGCTGGTGCGGGGGGTCAAGAACCGGTACGGCACGACGGACGAGGTCGGCTGCTTCGAGCTGCACGACGAGGGGATCACGGGGCTGGCCGACCCCAGCGGGCTGTTCCTCACGCGGCGTGCCGAGCCGGTGCCCGGCACCTGTCTGACCGTCACCCTGGAGGGGCGCCGGCCACTGGTGGCCGAGGTGCAGGCACTGACCGTCGACTCGCAGATTCCGTCCCCGCGGCGTACGACGTCCGGGCTGGAGACCTCCCGGGTGTCGATGATGCTGGCCGTGCTGGAGCAGCGCGGGCGGATCAGTGCCCTGGGCAAGAGGGACATCTACTCGGCGACGGTCGGGGGCGTGAAGCTGTCCGAGCCGGCCGCGGACCTGGCGATCGCGCTGGCGCTGGCGAGTGCCGCGAGCGACACCCCGCTGCCGAAGAACCTCGTGGCGATCGGCGAGGTCGGTCTCGCCGGTGAGGTGAGACGGGTCACGGGCGTGCAGCGCAGGCTCTCCGAGGCGCACCGCCTGGGATTCACGCACGCCCTGGTACCGAGCGACCCCGGGCGGGTCCCCGACGGCATGAAGGTCCTGGAAGTCGCGGACATGGGTGACGCTCTGCGGGTGCTTCCGCGCTCGCGTCGGCGAGAGGCCCCACGCGAGGCGGAGGACCGCCGGTAGACTTTGCCCTGGTCTCGTCCGTCCGTACGACCGAGTGTGCGACACGGGAGCGCCAGAAGAACCTGCGACCGGAGGAGTGCAGTGGCAGCCAACGACCGGGCAGCAGCTCCCGGAAAGTCCGGTGGGAGTGCCGGTGCCGATGGCCTGATGCGCGCCTCGCTGAGCGCGGTGGCGCCCGGCACGCTGCTGCGGGACGGCCTGGAGCGGGTCCTGCGCGGCAACACCGGCGGTCTGATCGTGCTGGGCTCGGACAAGACCGTCGAGTCCATGTGCACCGGCGGTTTCGTCCTGGATGTGGAGTTCACCGCGACGCGGCTGAGGGAGCTGTGCAAGCTCGACGGCGGCATCGTGCTGTCGTCGGACCTGTCGAAGATCCTGCGGGCGGGGGTGCAGCTGCTTCCGGATCCGACCATTCCCACGGAGGAGACCGGTACGCGGCACCGTACGGCGGACCGGGTGAGCAAGCAGGTCGGGTTCCCCGTCGTGTCGGTTTCGCAGTCGATGCGGCTGATCGCGCTGTACGTGGACGGGCAGCGGCGGGTGCTCGAGGATTCCGCCGCCATCCTGTCGCGGGCCAATCAGGCGCTGGCGACCCTGGAGCGGTACAAGCTGCGGCTGGACGAGGTCGCGGGCACGCTGTCGGCGCTGGAGATCGAGGACCTGGTGACCGTCCGGGACGTCTCGGCGGTCGCGCAGCGGCTGGAGATGGTGCGCCGGATCGCGACCGAGATCGCCGAGTACGTGGTCGAGCTGGGGACGGACGGGCGCCTGCTGGCGCTTCAGCTGGACGAGCTGATCGCCGGTGTCGAGCCGGAGCGGGAGCTGGTCGTGCGGGACTACGTGCCCGAGCCGACCGCGAAGCGGTCCCGCACGGTCGACGAGGCGCTCGCCGAGCTGGACAAGCTCAGCCATGCGGAGCTGCTCGAACTGTCGACGGTGGCGCGGGCGTTGGGGTACACGGGCTCGCCCGAGACGCTGGACTCCGCCGTGTCGCCGCGCGGGTTCCGGCTGCTGGCGAAGGTGCCGCGGCTGCCGGGCGCGATCATCGACCGGCTGGTGGAGCACTTCGGCGGTCTGCAGAAGCTGCTCGCCGCGAGCGTGGACGACCTGCAGACGGTGGACGGCGTCGGTGAGGCGCGTGCGCGCAGCGTGCGGGAAGGGCTGTCGCGGCTGGCGGAGTCGTCGATCCTGGAGCGGTACGTCTAGCCGTCCCGTCGCGGGCCGGGCTCAGTCGTTCTTCAGGACGAAGGACGCCCGCACCTTCTCGAAGCCCTCGGCCTTCGCCTCCACCAGGTACGTGCCGGCCTTCGCCGATCCCGCCGGAGGGGTCCCGCACTCGGGGGCGCTGGGCTTGCGGTCCCACTCCACGGTGTAGGTGATGCCGCTGCCCGCGGCCACCCGGTACCGCAGGCTGCCCTTGCCCTCCACGCAGTCGTCGGAGGACCAGTACGCGTCGTCGCCCTCGGCCGGCGTGATCGTCAACACCGCGTGCTCCGGGCCGAGATCGACCTGGCAGTCGGCACCGGAGGTGTTGCGCGCGGTCAGTTCGAAGGTGGGGGTCTGGCCCGGCGTGTAGCTGTTGCGGACACTGCGCAGGCTCAACTTCACGGCGCCCGGGGTGCAGTTGGGCAGGCCCGAACCACCCGGCAGCGCGTCGCCCGCGCCGACTCCGGTCACCGCGCCGCCCGCGGAGCCGCCGGTGCCCGCGCCGCTTCCGGTGCTGCCGCCGCCCGCGTCGCCGGAGCCGGAGCCACTGCCGCTGCCGCTGCCGTCCGCTCCCCCGCTGCCCGAGCCCGATCCTCCGGAGCCCTCTCCGCCCGACTCGTCGCGTCCGCCCGGCGCTTCGCTGATCGCCGGGCCGGAACTCGACGGTCCAGGAGTGATCGAGGGTGCCGGGTTCTTGCCGTCGGCGCCGTTCTCGCGGTCCTTGCCGCCGCCACCGCCGCCGGAGACCACGATCACCGTGATCAGCAGCGCCAACAGGGCGAGCAGGGACAGCAGTACGGCCCTCCGTCGCCAGTAGATGGAGGAGGGAAGCGGCCCGACCGGATTGCGCAGAGATCCCACGGCGCAAACTGTACGAGAGATCGGCGCGTTCCCTTGTCCCACCCGCCGTTCGGGACCGCATCTTTTACCGATCATCATTCCGGAGACGGGCCCCGGCCCCCTGCCGATCGTCAGGGGCGGCAGCTGTCGATCGCAGGGTGTGACGAGTCCGGGCCGTTGCCTACCGTCCGTGAACATGAACTTCGAGGACGACGAGCTCTACCGCGACATCACCGGCTTCGCCCACGACACCCCAACGTGGGTACAGCACACGGCGGAAGTGTGGACGGAGGCGGGAATCCTGTTGTTCGGGGCGCTGTTCGTCGTCGCCTGGTGGCGGTCGAGGAGCGACAGCACCCGTGCGTTCGCGATCGCGGTCCTTGCACCCGTGGCCACGGTCGTGGCGTACGTCTGCAGCGAGCTGGTCAAGTCCGGTTTCGCGCAGGAGCGTCCGTGCCGCGCTGTCGCCGGGGCGGTGCCGTCCCTGGCCGAGTGCCCGCCGACCGGCGACTGGTCCTTCCCGAGCAACCACGCGACGATAGCGGGCGCTTCGGCGGTGACACTGGTCCTGGTCCGAAGGGCGGCGGTGTGGCTGACGGTGCCGCTGGCCCTGCTGATGGCCTTCTCCCGGGTCTTCGTCGGGGTGCACTACCCGCACGACGTCGTCGCCGGGCTGCTGTTCGGCGCCCTGCTCGCCGCCGTGGCCGTACGTCTCGGCACGCGCCCGGCGACGCGGCTGGCCGGAGCGATGCGGGCGTCGTCGGCGCCGGCGGTGCGGTGGCTGACCGGGGCGGGGCCGCACACCGCGTACGCCGCCTCGCACCGGCGACGTTGAGGCGGCTCAGACCTCCGGCTCGACCAGTCCCGCCTCGTACGCGACGATCGCCGCCCGGACCCGGTTGCGCACCTCCAGCCGTTCCAGCACCGCGCTCACGTACGCCTTCACCGTGCCCTCGACGAGGTGCAGCCGGGCGGCGATCTCCGGGTTGGACAGGCCGGCGCCGACGAGGCCGAGGACCTCGCGCTCGCGCGGGCTGAGGCGGGCGACGCTCGCGCGTGCCCGTTCCTCGCGGGCGAGGCGGCCGCCGTCCCGGCCGAGGTCCTCGACGACGTACCGGGCGACCTTCGGGGACAGGAAGGCCGCGCCCTCCGCCACGGCCCGTACGCCGGCCATCAGTTCGTAGGGGTCGCCGGACTTGAGCAGGAAGCCGGTGGCTCCGGCGGCCAGGGCCCGGGCCACGTAGGCCTGTTCGGAGAAGGTGGTCAGCATCGCGACGGCCGTGCCGGGAACGGTCCGGACGATCTCCTCGGCCGCCGCGAGACCGTCCAGGCGGGGCATCCGGATGTCGAGCAGGGCCACGTCGGGGCGGTGGGCGCGGGCGAGACCGATCGCCTCGCGGCCGTCGCCCGCCTCGGCGACGACCTCGCTCTCGCCACCGCTCGCCAGGATGGCGCGCACACCGGCCCGCACCATCGCCTCGTCGTCGGCCAGCAGTACCCGGATCACCGTACGGGTCCTCCGTTCTCCGCGTTCTCGTCACGGTCCTGGTCCGGTCGGCCGACGCCGGGGACCACGTCCTTGGCGATCAGTCTCCCCTGCCGCCCCGGCGCGTCGAAGCAGAGCCGGAAGTGGTCGATGGAGACGAGCAGTTCGCCGCTCGCCCGGTAGTAGCGGCAGTGGGCACCCGGGGGCGGTGCGGGGGCGCGGTCGGTGGGCGGGTCGTGCGCCTCGCGGTCCGGCAGCACGGGGGCGGCCTCCTCGTACGGCGTTCCCGGGCGCAGTTGCGCGTACGCGGCCGGGGTGAGCACCGAGTGCGTCTCCGTGTACGCGTACCAGCCGAACGCCGCGCCGACCAGGACGACGCCCGCACCGGCGGCGGCGCCCAGGCCCAGGGCGACGCGGCGGCGGGCGCGGGTGAAGGGGGTGGCCGGGGCGGGGGGCGGCACCGCGGGGGTGGTGGGCTGCTGTGCCGGGACGTACGCCCGGACGCGGAACCCCTCTCCGTGCGGGCCGGCCCGGAAGTCGCCGCCGACCGACGTGACGGCGGCGCGCAGCCCGAGCAGGCCCGACCCGCCGCGGGTCGGCGCCGCCTCCTCGGTGGCCGGTCCGTTGGTGACGGTGACGGTCGTGCCGCGGGCGTGGCTCCCGACCGCCACGACGACCGGGGCGCCCGGGGCGTGGCGGGCCGCGTTGGTGAGTGCCTCGCGCACGACGCGGTGCAGGAGGCGTCCGGCGACGCCGCCGGGTTCCGGTGCCGGGGGCGCGGCGGTGTCCCGAGGCCGCTCCCAGCGGACCGGGAGGCCCGACTCGGCGGCTCTGGCGACGAGTTCCTCGATGCTCTCCCCGGCGGGGGCGAGCGGGGCCGGCTCGTCGTCCTCGCGCAGTACGCCGATGATGCGGTGCAGGTGGTCGGTGGCGTCCGCGGCGGCGGCGCGCAGGTCGGCCGCGGCGGCCCGGTGGTCGGCGGTGAGGCCGGGCGAGACCTGGAGGGCGGCGGCGCGCAGGGCGAGCAGGCTCAGTTCGTGGCCGAGGGAGTCGTGCATGTCCTGGGCGATCCGGGCCCGCTCGCGCAGCCTGGCCCGCTCCTCGGCGTGCCGCTGCTCGTCCTCCAGCCGGGCCGCCCTGAGCCAGCCGGCCTCGGCCAGCGCCCGGCTCTGGCGCCAGTAGCGCCCGCAGAGCCAGGGGAAGACGCAGCCGAAGAGCAGCGTGCCCGTCAGGACCAGCCACTCGGGCGGCGGGTCGGCTCCGACGAGCGCGATCCGCACCGTGCCGACGAGGCCGACGGCCACGAAGGCGGCCACGGCGGGGCGGGCGCACGGTGCTCGCAGGCCCAGCAGGAGGGCGAAGACGCCCAGGGCGGGGCCGTAGGAGACGGTGAACAGGGCCGGGGCGGCGGTCAGCCCCAGGGCCGCCGTGAGGGTGAAGGAGAGGAGCGGCCGCCGGCGGGACAGCGCGGCGGCCACGGCGAGCACCCCCAGCCCGCCCAGCCGCTGCCACAGGGGCCGCGGCTCGTTCATCCCGAGCCGGTCGGCGGTGACGGCGGGCAGCGCCAGGACGGCCCAGAGGAGGACGCCCCTGCCGAGGTGAGCGAGACCGAGAGCGGCGCCGCCGACCCCGGCGGCGGGGCCGGGACCGGGGGCAGCCCCCGCAGCCGTGGCGGGTCCCGTAGCCGGAACCGACGAGACACCCCCCGCACCCGAACCCGGGCCGGGACCGGAGGCAGCCCCCGCGGCGGGGGGCGCTTCCGTGGTGGGCGCCGTGTCGTCGGCCGGACGGGTTCCTTCCATGGGCCCGACGCTACAAGCGGCGGACGGGGCGGCGCCCCTGCCGATCGTCAGGTGTCGTCGCCGCCACCGGGTGGCGGTGCGCCCGTACGGGGGTCCTTCCGTGGCAGGATCGGAGGGTCATGACTGCGCCCACGAAGCCCTCGCACAACGGCCCCTCCGACCCCGCCGCGACCCCGGCCCCCGCCGCCGCGTCCGGCGGGCCGCTGCACGCCCCCGTCGTCGACTGGTTCGCCGAACACGCCCGCGATCTGCCGTGGCGGCGCCCCGAGGCCGGTGCCTGGGGTGTGATGGTCAGTGAGTTCATGCTCCAGCAGACGCCGGTGAACCGCGTCCTGCCCGTCTACGAACAGTGGCTGGCCCGCTGGCCGCGCCCCGCCGACCTCGCCGCGGAGGCTCCCGGCGAGGCGGTCCGGGCCTGGGGCCGGCTCGGCTATCCGCGTCGCGCCCTGCGCCTGCACGGCGCCGCCGCGGCCATAGCGGAACGGCACGGCGGCGACGTGCCGTCGGACCACGCGCAGCTGCTGGCGCTGCCCGGCATCGGTGAGTACACGGCCGCCGCGGTCGCCTCGTTCGCCTACGGCCAGCGGCACGCCGTGCTGGACACCAACGTCCGCCGCGTCCTCGCCCGCGCGGTCACCGGGGTGCAGTACCCGCCCAACGCCACCACCGCCGCCGAACGGAAGCTGGCGCGCACACTGCTGCCGGACGACGAGGGCGACGCCGCCCGCTGGGCCGCCGCCTCGATGGAGCTGGGCGCCCTGGTGTGCACGGCGAAGAACGAGTCCTGCCACCGCTGCCCGATCTCCGGCCGGTGCGCCTGGCGGCTGGCCGGCAAGCCCGCGCACGACGGACCGCCGCGGCGCGGGCAGACGTACGCGGGCACCGACCGGCAGGTGCGCGGTCGGCTGCTCGCGGTGCTGCGCGAGGCGCCGGGACCGGTGCCGCAGGCGGCGCTCGACCAGGTGTGGCACGAGCCGGTGCAGCGCGCCCGCGCCCTGGACGGCCTGGTCGCCGACGGCCTGGTGGAACCGCTGGCGGACGGTCTGTACCGGCTGCCGCTGAGCTGACGCCGCCCGTAACACCGCCACGGCCGGGTAAATCCCTTTCGTCACCCTCGTCACTCTTGTCCCTCTCGAATGACGCATCCTTTTGTCCGGTTCCTCCTTCCGTTACACAACCGACGGGCAGCCGAGGGATTGCCGCAGGGTCCTTCGCACAACGCCGTGACAACGCTTCCCTAACTTCGTTTCCGTGCCCCACAGGCACAGAGGACTACGGACCACAGGCAGTGGGCCGGCGGTGACCACCGTCGGGATACGGGGATCGGAAGGCGGTTGACATGGGCGAGGTGCTCGAGTTCGAGGAGTACGTCCGCACCCGGCAGGACGCGCTGCTGCGCAGTGCCCGGCGCCTGGTCCCGGACCCCGTCGACGCCCAGGACCTGCTGCAGACCGCGCTGGCGCGGACGTACCGCCGCTGGTCGACCATCGAGGACAAGCGGCTCGCGGACGCCTACCTGCGCCGGGTGATGATCAACACGCGGACCGAGTGGTGGCGGGCGCGGAAGCTGGAGGAGGTGCCGACCGAGCAGCTCCCGGAGTCCTGCGTGGACGACTCCACCGAGCAGCACGCGGACCGCGCCCTGCTGATGGACGTCATGAAGGTGCTCGCCCCGAAGCAGCGCAGTGTCGTGGTGCTGCGACACTGGGAGCAGATGTCAACGGAGGAGACCGCCGCCGCCCTCGGCATGTCGGCGGGAACGGTCAAGAGCACGCTGCACCGGGCGCTCGCCCGGCTCCGCGAGGAGCTGGTCGCCCGCGATCTGGACGCGCGGGCGCTGGAGCGTGAGGAGCGGGAGCGTTGCGCGGCCTGACCAACGGTCGATCACCCGGCGGGGCGAGGAACGGCACGCAGGCGGCGAGTGCGGCGGTGGCCGCGTTCGTCGCCCTCGGCGTTTCCCTGTCCGGCTGCGGGGCCGGCGGCACCGGCGCCCGTGACGAGGGGCCCGCCCACGCGGAGGCGGTGGAGGGCGCCGCCTCCCCCTCCCCCGTGGCCTCCCCCTCCCGGGTTCCCAAGCGCGTGGACGCGGTGCGGCTCGTGAAGACCGACCCGAAGGTCTCCGCCGAGGTCAAGCGCGAGCTGAAGCCGTGCGCCGGCGACCAGTACCCCGTCGACGTGTCGTACGGGAAGCTGACCGGCGGATCGGCCGAGGACGTCGTCGTCAACGTGCTGACGTGCGCCGACGGCGTGGGTGTGGGCAGTTACGTGTACCGCGAGGAGGACGGCGCGTACCAGAATGTGTTCCAGGCCGAGGAGCCCCCGGTCTACGCGGAGATCGACCGCGGCGACCTGGTGGTGTCCAAGCAGGTGTACGAGAGGGGCGACACGGTGTCGAGCCCGTCCAGCCAGATCGTGATCACGTACGGCTGGGCCTCGGGCCGGTTCACCGAGGAGTACCGCACCCACAACGACTACAGCAACGCGGTCGGAGGCGTGCCCTCTCCGGCTCCGGACAGCTGACCCGGCCCGTCGGCGCGCACGTTGGGTGAACCGATCGGGCGGCCCGGACCGATGAAGACATGAAACACCGGCGGGGGAATGAACGCGGCGCGCGCCCGCCGCGTCTACCGAGTGACCGCACACGAGGACTGAGAGCACCGGGATGGCAGACCAGACCCACGTCCTGTTCGTGGAGGACGACGACGTCATCCGCGAGGCCACGCAGCTCGCCCTGGAGCGGGACGGCTTCGCGGTCACCGCGATGCCCGACGGGCTGTCGGGACTGGAGGCGTTCCGGGCCGACCGCCCCGACATCGCGCTCCTCGACGTCATGCTCCCCGGCCTCGACGGCGTCAGTCTGTGCCGCCGCATCCGGGACGAGTCGACCGTGCCGGTGATCATGTTGTCGGCGCGGGCGGACTCCATCGACGTGGTGCTCGGCCTGGAGGCGGGCGCCGACGACTACGTGACCAAGCCGTTCGACGGGGCCGTGCTGGTCGCCCGGATCCGTGCGGTGCTGCGCCGCTTCGGGCACGCGGGCGGCGGCGACCGGACGGACGCGGGGAGCGCCCCGGACACCGGGGGTGTGCTCACCTTCGGCGAGCTGGAGGTGGACACCGAGGGCATGGAGGTGCGGCGGGCCGGGCGGCCGGTGGCGCTCACCCCTACCGAGATGCGGCTGCTGCTGGAGTTCTCCTCGGCGCCGGGCACGGTGCTCTCCCGGGACAAGCTGCTGGAGCGCGTGTGGGACTACGGCTGGGGCGGGGACACCCGCGTCGTCGACGTCCACGTGCAGCGGCTGCGCACCAAGATCGGCCAGGACCGGATCGAGACGGTCCGCGGCTTCGGCTACAAGTTGAAGGCCTGAGCGGGGACGGCGGGACACAGGGACATGCGGGGGTTCTTCCGACGCGGGCTCGGCGTCCGCACGCTCGGCATCCGCAGTGGGCTGCGCTGGAAGCTCAGCGCGGCCATCGCGCTGGTCGGCGCGCTGGTCGCGGTCGCGCTGAGCCTGGTCGTGCACAACGCGGCGCGGGTCTCGATGCTGGACAACGCCCGTGACCTCGCGGACGACCGGGTTCTGATCGCCCAGCGCAACTACGAGCTGTCCGGGCGGCAGAACTTCCCCAACGCCAAGATCGACGACCCCGACCTGCCCCCGGAGCTGCGCCGCAAGGTCGAGGCCGGGCGGCGGGCGACGTACGTCTCGGAGCGGGACGGGGTGACGGACATCTGGGCCGCCGTGCCGCTCAAGGACGGGCACGTGATGTCCCTCCACTCCGGCTTCACCGACCGCAGCGCCGACATCCTCAAGGACCTGGACCAGGCCCTGGTCATCGGCTCCATCGCGGTCGTCCTCGGCGGCAGCGCCCTCGGCGTACTGATCGGCGGCCAGCTCTCGCGCCGGCTGCGCAAGGCCGCCGCCGCCGCGAACGAGGTCGCCAAGGGCGAGCCGGACGTGCGCGTGCGGGACGCCATCGGCGGCGTCGTCCGAGACGAGACGGACGACCTCGCGAGCGCGGTGGACGCGATGGCGGACGCCCTGCAGAAGCGGCTGGACGCCGAGCGCCGGGTCACCGCGGACATCGCGCACGAGCTGCGCACTCCGGTGACCGGGCTGCTGACGGCGGCCGAGCTGCTGCCGCCGGGGCGGCCGACCGAGCTGGTGCTGGACCGGGCGAAGGCGATGCGCACGCTGGTGGAGGACGTCCTGGAGGTGGCCCGGCTCGACGGGGCCTCGGAGCGGGCCGAGCTGCAGGACATCATGCTGGGCGCCTTCGTGACCCGGCGGGTGGCGGCCAAGGACCCGGACGTCGCCGTCCACGTGGTGCACGAGTCGGAGGTCACCACCGACCCGCGGCGCCTGGAGCGCGTGCTGTTCAACCTGCTCGCCAACGCCGCCCGGCACGGCCGTCCGCCCGTCGAGGTCAGCGTCGAGGGGCGGGTGATCCGGGTCCGCGACCACGGGCCGGGCTTCCCCGAGGACCTGCTCGCCGAGGGGCCGAGCCGCTTCCGCACCGGCGCGGCGGACCGGGCCGGGCGTGGGCACGGGCTGGGCCTGACCATCGCGGCCGGTCAGGCCCGGGTCCTGGGCGCCCGCCTCACCTTCCGCAACGTACGGCCCGCCGGGTCGCCCGAGCACGTACCGTCCGAGGGCGCGGTCGCCGTGCTCTGGCTGCCGGAGCACGCGCCGACGAACACGGGGAGCCATCCGATGCTGCCGGACCGGGTGGGCGGGGCCTAGGGATCAGCAGGCCCAGTCCCGGTCCGTGTCGAGGCCGCCCTCGCGGGGCTGGGTGAAGGAGAACCAGTTGCCGGAGTCGTCGCGGAAGAGGGCCTCCGTGCCGTACGGGCGCTCCTGCGGCTCCTGGAGGAACTCGACCCCGCGGTCCTTGAGCTTCTTGCAGTCGCCGTGGATGTCGTCGGTGGTCAGCACGCCGGCGCCGAGCGCGCCCTTGGACACCAGCTTCCTGATCATTCCGGCGGACTCGGGGTCCATCGCGGGGCCGGACGGGAGCATCAGCGTCAGTTCGACGTCGGGCTGGTTCGGCGAGCCGACGGTGAGCCAGCGCATGCCGCCCTCGCCCATGGTCATGTCGGTGCGGACCTCCAGGCCCAGCTTCTCGGTGTAGAACTCCTTGGCCCGGTCCTGGTCGAGGACCCAGACGGTCGAGATGGCGAGACCCTTGATCATGGCGTGCTCCTGCTGCTGTCCGGTGGCCTTTCCGCTTGCTCTGTCACCGTAGGCAGCGGTGGTCTCAGTCCGCTTCTCCGGAATTGCGCCGCACTCCGCCCGCCCAGTGCATGACGTAACAGCCCGGTATGAGGGCGGTGCCCCGGCCCACGTGCTTCGCCCGGTACTCGCTCGGGGTCAGGCCGGTCCACGCCTTGAACCGGGCGGAGAAGGTGCCGAGGCCGCTGAAGCCGACCAGGTGGCAGATCTCGGTCACGGACAGGTTGGCGGTGCGCAGCATGTCCTCGGCGCGCTCGATGCGGCGGCGGGTGAGGTACTGGCCGGGTGTCTCGCCGTACGTCTCCTTGAAGGCGCGCAGGAAGTGGTACCGGGAGTACCCGGCGTGTGCGGCGACCGCCTCCAGGTCGAGGGCCGGGTCGGCCCAGTCCCGGTCCATGGCGTCCTTGGCCAGCCGCAGCTGCCGCAATTTGTCCATACGCCGATGGTGGCACGGGCCACTGACACCGGCCGTCGGGTGCGCGGGCGGCGGTGTCGGAGGTCGCCCCTAGCCTTGGGCGCCATGGGGATACGGATCGACGCAGAGGTGAGCCACCCGGTCGACGACGAGGTGGAGCGGGTGCTCGGCCTGGCCGAGGCGGTCGGCGAGCCCGTCACGGTCACGTTCGTGTGGGACAGGGGCCGGCCGGGCTGCACGGGGTGCTGGTGCCCGCGGCGACGCTGGCGCTGTGGGAGCACTGGGCTGGCTGGAGGAGCAGGCCCGCAACGTCCGCCAGGGCTTCATGGACCCGAAGCAGAAGGCGGCGTTCGAGGAGTTCCTCGCCCGGCAGGCGGCGCGCGGCGACTAACGCAGCCCGTCGACGAACGCCTGCCAGGCCCGGGCCCCGACGGTGACGACCGGACCGGACGTGTTCTTGCTGTCGCGCACGGGGACGGCGCCGGTGGGGCAGTTGTCGGCCACCTCGACGCAGTCGCCGCCGGTGTTGCCGCTGTAACTGGACTTACGCCACTGGGTGTTCCTCAAGCTGGGAGCCGTGTCCATAGCGTTCCTCCATCACCCGCGTGATCAGTTCGGCCGAATCCTCCACGGAGAGGGCGGCAGCCTGCAAGCGAGCGTAACGGAGAGCGGCTTCCCTGATGGTCTCCGGATTGGCCGTCATGTGACCGGAGATGATGTCCTCCGTGTAGACGATGTCCGGGTTGTCGTCGAAGCGGAGGAAGTTGAACGAACCGGCGAGGCTGGCGTGGGCCCCCGCCTCGTTCGGCAGCACCTGCACATGCATCCACCGGTGACCGGCGAACTCCGACAGCCGTTCCAGTTGCCGCCGCATGACCTCCCGGCCGCCGATCGGCCGATGCAGTACCGCCTCGTCCAGCACCACCCAGGTCAGCGGGGGCTGCTTACGCTCCAGGATGCGCTGGCGTTCCATCCGCGCCGCCAACAGGCCTTCCAGGTCGTCCGGCATGCCGGTGGCGAGCACCGCCCGCGCGTACTCCTCCGTCTGCAACAGCCCGTAGACCAACTGCGCCTGATACGTGGAGATGTACGCCGCCTTCGCCTCCATCTCCGCGTACGGCTGGAACCACGTGGGCAGTTGGCTGCGCAGCACCAGGCCGATCAGCCGCGAGAACAGCCCGTCCGTGCCCAGCGCGGCGTCCACCCGTTCGGAGAAGTCCCGCGTCGGGACCTTCTTCGTGGTCTCGATCTGGCCGATCAGCGATCCGGTGCAGAAGATGATCTCGCCGAGCTGGCCCTGCTTGAGGCCGTGGGCCTCGCGCTGGCGGCGCAGTTCATAGCCGTAGTAGTCGAGGGGGGAAGCGGTCGGGTCGAGGGACTGGATGTTGGCCACTGCGGCACCTCACTCCGGGACTCCGGACGGCAACACCTCACGGCGTTCGTTCCTGTGCGTAGTCGAGCGTACGCAGTGCGTTGCAGTCTTGTGGCGTGAATCACGCAACCGGTCCGCAGGCGGCGGACGTTGAGAGCCAGTACCACGCCGAGTTCGCCATGGGCGCGCACTCGGCCCGCCATCTGCGCCGCGTGCTGCGGCTGTATCTCGTCCGCTCGGGCCTGCGGGACGTGGCCGACGCCGCCGAGCTGGCGCTCACGGAGCTGGTCGCCAACGTCGTACGGCACGTGCCCGGCCGCCGCTGCCGGGTGTGCTTCCTGCTGTACCCCGGCAAAGTGCGCGTGGAGGTCGCCGACGGCTGCCCGGAGCTGCCGGTGGCGGCGGCCGCCGACGTGCTGGGCGAGGGCGGGCGGGGGCTGGTGATCGTCGGGGCGGTGACCGACCGGTGGGGCGTCACGCCGTACGCCGACGGGCGGGGCAAGACGGTGTGGTTCGAGTGCGGCCGTGACTGACCGGCGTACGACGAAGGCCCCCGGGCGGCCGGAACCACCCGGGGGCCTCGGCGCAGGCGGCGCGGGCGCTCACACCGCCTCGGTCACCGGTGCCTTCGCCGCCGCCGTGTCGTCGTCCCCGTCGGCCGGGCCGTCCGCCGCCTTCGGGCCCGCGCCCTTCAGCGGGACCTCCTTCACGAAGACCGCCGCGACCAGCGCGAGGACCGCCACCGCGGCACCCAGCAGGAAGGCGCCGTGGCTTCCGGCGGACACCGCGTGCTGATAGGCGTCGCGCGCCGCCTCGGGCAGCTTGGCCAGGCTCGCCGCGTCCAGCTGCGCCGACTGCTCCGTCACCTTCGACCCCAGCGCCCCGGCCCGCTCGGCCATGACGTCCTGCACCCGGTGGTTGAAGAGCGCGCCCATGATCGCGACGCCGAAGGAGGAGCCGAGCGTGCGGAAGAGGGTGGTGGACGAGGACGCGACGCCCATGTCCTTCATCTCCACGCTGTTCTGCGCCACCAGCATGGTGATCTGCATCAGACAGCCCATGCCGAGACCGACCACGGCCATGTACACCCCGGAGGTGAAGCGGCTGGTGTCGGTGTCCATGAGGGAGAGCAGGCAGAGCCCGACGGTCATCAGCACGCCGCCCGCGATGGGGAAGATCTTGTACCGGCCGGTGTTGGTCGTCACCCGCCCCGCGACCATCGACATGACGAGCATCGCGCCCAGCATCGGCAGGAGCAGCAGTCCGGAGTTGGTGGCCGAGGCGCCCTGCACCGCCTGCTGGTACAGCGGGAGGAAGAGGGTGGCGCCGAACATCACGAAGCCGGTGATGAAGCCGATGACCGACATCAGCGTGAAGTTGCGGCTGCGGAAGATGTGCAGCGGCACGAGCGGCTCGGCGGCCTTGGTCTGCCAGAACACGAAGCCGGCCAGCGCGGCGACGCCGATGCCGATCAGCTCCATGATCCGCGCGGAGGTCCAGGCGTACTCGGTGCCGCCCCAGGTGGTGACCAGCACGATCGCGGTGATGCCGACGGTCAGCAGCGCGGCGCCGAGATAGTCGATCCGGGCCTGGCCGCGCTTCTTCGGCAGGTGCAGCACCGCGCTGACGGCGACCAGCGCTACCGCGCCGAGCGGAATGTTGATGTAGAAGGACCAGCGCCAGCCCCAGTGGTCGGTGATGGTGCCGCCGACCAGCGGCCCGCCGATCATGGCCAGCGCCATGACGCCGGCCATCATGCCCTGGTACTTGCCGCGCTCCCGGGGCGGTATGAGGTCGCCGATGATGGCCATGACGCCGACCATCAGACCGCCGGCGCCGAGGCCCTGGACGGCGCGGAAGCCGATGAGCTGCCCCATGTCCTGCGCCATGCCGCTGAGCGCGGAGCCGATCAGGAAGATGACGATGGACGTCAGGAAGACGCCCTTGCGCCCGTACAGGTCGCCGAGCTTGCCCCACAGCGGGGTGGAGGCCGCGGTCGCGAGCGTGTAGGCGGTGACGACCCAGGAGAGGTGCTCCAGGCCGCCGAGTTCGCCCACGATCGTCGGCATCGCCGTACCGATGATCATGTTGTCCAGCATCGCGAGCATCATCGCGATCATGAGCGCGAGCAGGACCACCCGCACGCTTCGCGGCTGCTTGCCGCCGCCCGTCTCGACGGCCCCTGCCGCCGGTGCGTCCGCCATCAGCCTTCACTCCCCCAGCCACCGCTGTCATTGGCTCACTTACTTGCCGACCGGCAAGTTGACTACACTCGGGAAGGTAGAGGCGTAACTAGCCGGGCGTCAAGTAAGTTTTTCGGAAAGTGCGCGGAGCGGGAGGTGCGTAGGAGGATGGGCGGCACGATGGACAGCACCAAGCAGCAGCGGCGCCGCGGGGACACCCGCCGGCGCATCCAGGACGTGGCGCTCGCACTCTTCGCCGAGCAGGGGTACGAGAAGACCTCGCTGCGCGAGATCGCCGAGCGGCTGGACGTCACCAAGGCGGCGCTCTACTACCACTTCAAGACCAAGGAAGAGATCCTGGTCAGCATCTTCGAGGGTCTGGTCCGGCCGGTGGAGGACCTGATCGAGTGGGGGCGGGAGCAGCCGCACACCCTGGAGACGAAGCAGGAGATCATCCGCCGTTACAGTGACGCGCTGGCGGCCGCGGGCCCGCTCTTCCGCTTCATGCAGGAGAACCAGGCGACCGTGCGGGACCTGCGCATCGGCGAGATGTTCAAGACCCGCATGCTCGGCCTGCGGGACATCCTGATAGACCCCGAAGCGGACCTGGCCGACCAGGTCCGCTGTGTGAGTGCGCTCTTCACGCTGCACGCCGGGATGTTCGTCCTGAACGACCTGGCGGGCGACCCCGAGGACAAGCGCGCGGCCGTCCTCGAGGTCGCCACCGATCTGGTGACTCAGGCGCACCGGGGCACTACGGGTACGTAACCCCTGGTCCTCAGACCGTCACGCCCTTGGAGCGCAGGAAGGAGACCGGGTCCACGGCCGAGCCGTAGTTCGGGGTCGTACGGATCTCGAAGTGCAGGTGCGGGCCGCTGGAGTTACCGGTGTTGCCCGACTTGGCGATGGACTGACCGGTCTTCACGATCTGGCCGGCCTTCACGTTGATCTTGGACAAGTGCGCGTACTGGGAGTACGTGCCGTTGCCGTGCTTGATCACGATCGCGTTGCCGTAGGCGGGGCCGTCGCCGGCGCCGTTGCCGCCGGCCTTGACGACGGTGCCGCCGTGGGTGGCGACGACGTTGGTGCCGATCGGCACGGCGAAGTCCTGGCCGCTGTGCTTGCTGGCCCACATGCCGCCGTTCTGGGCGAAACTGGCGGTGAGCTTGTAGTTCTTCACCGGGTCGACCCAGGAGGCGGCCTTCTTCTTGGTGGCCGTCTTCTTGGCGGCGGCGGTCTTGGCGGCGGCCTTCTCGGCCTTCGCCGCCTTGGCCTGCGCCGCGGCCTGGGCCTCGACGGCGCTAGCCGCGGTGGAGGTGCTGGAAGCCGCCGTGGTGCCGGTGGCGGCCGCGACCCCGGCTCCCAGTGCGACCGAGGCTCCGAGGCCGGCGGCCATCACCGCGGCGCGAGTGCGGAGGGTCGTACGGGAAGAACGGGACGTGACACGCGGGAACATTCGAACCTCATGGGGACGGGAACAGAGGAAAGCCCCTCCGGCGGGACGCTCGAGGCGCTCACCGGGCGGGCTCAACCTTGGTAACCCGACCACCCCAAAGCGCACAAAGGTGTGACCTACGACCCCATGTAGTACTTCAGCACGATACTTCCCACCTCTTGACACAACTCCCATTCCGGACAAAACCAGGCCAGAGGCCCGCAAGGCGGCCATCCCTTCGCGGAGATATGTCCGTTTTCGTAGTTCTTGAGGCATCCACTATTCCTCGTAGTACGCCCCAAAACCCCTGTGCGGCACATCACCGGCGGCGGTCCTCGATGCTCCCTCGAATGTGACCCGGGCTACTCCCGTCACCCTTAACCCGCCCACCGCACAAGGCGGTTCACCTAGGCTCGGAACATGGTCGACGTCACAGCACTCGGGGCCCGTGTCGCGTCCAGCGCGGTCGTTCCGCTCGTCCGCAGGCTCTTCGTCCGGGACGGCCCCGGGGCCGGGCTCGTCGACCGGCCGGTGCGGATATCGGCGCTGGTGTCCTTCCGGAGCGAGAAGCGCAGCGTCACGCCCGAAGACGTCGACAAGGTCGCCGGGGAGCTGGTCCGGCGGGCGCTGCGGGCGGCCGGTCCCGGCGAGCCGCCCATCGACGCCGACGAGGCCCGCGCCGTCCAGGACGCCCTGGCACACACCCTCGCCCGGCTCGGCGAGATCACCATCGAGGACTACGAGGCCGTCGGACTCGGCCCGGAGCGCTTCGCCCGCGAGCTGCGCACGGGCGTGCCGCTCGCCCCGTACGGCCTGGGCGAGGGCGGGACGCTCCTGTACGAGCGGCTGCTGCACACCGCGGCGCTGCACATCCTGAACTTCCTGACCCAGCGCTCCACCTACGTGGCCCGCCAGCAGACCGTCCAGACGCAGCAGCTGGCCCGGCTGGTCCGGGCCGTCGACGTGCTGCTGGAACGGCTGCCGTCCCGGTCGGCCGAGGACGCCGGATTCGAGGAGCGCTACGCGGACCACATCGCCGCCCGCTACGGCACCCTCACCATCTACGGGCTGGACGCCGGGACCCGGGAGTGGCCGCTGGACACGGCGTACCTGAGCCTGGAGGCGACCCGGCCGCACGCGGGGCGGGACGGCCGACGGGACACGGACCACCTGACCGTGGCCGCCGAGCAGGTACTGGCCGGCCAGGAGCAGGTCTTCCTCCGCGGCGCCGCCGGCTCCGGCAAGACGACCCTCGTGCAGTGGCTCGCGGTGACGGCGGCGAGCCGCGCCTACGACCACGGGCTGACCCACCTCCTCGGGCGGGTGCCCTTCGTGCTGCCGATGCGCCGGATCGTCGGGCCGGGGGCGGAGCTGCCCTTTCCCGGCGACTTCCTGCGGGCTGTGGGCGCCCCCGTGGCCGGGGAGCAGCCGCCGGGGTGGGCCGAGCGCGTCCTGCGGGCCCGGCGCGGCATGCTGCTGGTGGACGGCATCGACGAGATCGCCGGCGACCGCCGCGCCGCCGCCCGGCGCTGGCTGCGCGAGCTGGTGCGGGCCTTCCCCGGGAACCTGTGGCTGGTCACCTCACGCCCGTCGGCCGTGCCGGACGACTGGCTGGCCGCCGAGGGCTTCGGCGAGCACACCCTCGCCCGGATGTCCCAGGACGACGTCGCCACCTTCGTACGGCGCTGGCACCGCGCGGCCGGCGCGGCGGAGTCGGTCGGCGAGTCACTGCTGAGGTCCGTGCGGAGCACCTCCGAGCTGAACCGGCTGGCCACCAACCCGCTGATGTGCGGCATGCTGTGCGCCCTGCACCGCGATCGCCGCGGCTTCCTGCCGCAGGACCGCAAGTCCCTGTACGAGGCCGCCCTGACCATGCTCCTGGAGCGCCGCGACCGGGAGCGCGAACTGCCCGGGCCCGAGGGGCCGCGACTGCCGTACGCGACCCAGGTGCAGCTGCTGCAGAAGCTGGCGTGGTGGCTGATCCGCAACGGCCGCCAGGAGATGGACCGGACCGAGACCCTGCAGCTCATCGGCCGTGCGCTGCCCGCGCTGGGCCTCGCGGACACCGGCGAGGAGGACGTCTACCGCGCGCTGCTGCTGCGCTCCGGACTGCTCCGCGAGCCCGCCGAGGCACGGGTGGACTTCCTGCACCGCACGTTCCGGGACTATCTGGGTGCCCGGCTGGCCGTGCAGGAGATGGATTTCGACCTGCTGGTCAACCACGCGGAGATGGACGACTGGGAGGACGTCGTCCTGCTCGCCCTCGCGCACGCCCGGCCCAGGGAGGCGGAGTACGTGCTGAGCCGGCTGACGGAGCTGCCTCACGCGCGCGGCAGTCTGCTGGCGGCCGCCGGGCTCCAGTACGTGGCGGAAGTCGACCCGGGGGTGCGCGAGCGGGTCGAGGCCGGGCTGCTCGCGCACGTGCCGCCGAAGACCTTCGACGCGGCGCGGGAACTGGCGCGCGCCGGGGGCGACCTGGTGCTGGGCCTGCTGCCGGGACCGGAAGAGACCGACCTCGGCCTGGCGGCCCGCGTGGTGGAGACCGCCGTCGGCGTGGGCAGCGAGGCCGCGCTGCAGTTCCTGTGCCGCTTCCGGGACCACCGCAGTTCCGGCGTGCAGCAGTCCCTCGCCGCCGCCTGGCACACGTTCGACCGGGAACGGTACGCCCGCGAGGTCCTCGCCCACCTGCCCCGGCAGTGGGCCGTCGGCGTGTCCACGGTCGAGGACCTGCGCACCCTGCGCTCGCTCGGCGGCTGGGAACACATCCGCGTCCGGGGCGCCTACCGGGTCGAGGACCTGACCGAACTGATCGTCGCCGACCGGCTCCTCCACCTGACGCTGGACGCGACCCATCCGGTGGAGGGGCTGGCCTGGCTCTCGGCCTTCCCGGGCCTGCGCACCGTCACCGTGCTGTCGGACACGGACCCTGCCGTGGCCCGGCAGGTGCCGCGAGGCGTGAAGGTCCAGATCACCGCGCACGAGTCGTCCTCCCGGCCCCAGGGGTAAGCCGTATCCATGGATTCCGCCGTCCGCACGCCCTCCCAGCTCGCCGCGCCCCTCGTCCGCAGACTCTTCCGCGCCCCGGCCCGGCCGCCCGTGTTCTCCGAACCGGTCCCCGGCCTCGTCACCTGGCACGGCCGGGAGGCGTCGGCCACCCCGGACGACGTCCACCGCACCGCCGCCGACCTCGTCCACCTCGCCGCCGAGCGGCACACCGCGCCCGCCGCCGAACTGGCCGCCGTCGTCGACGTCCTGGCCCGCACTCTGCTCGCCATCGCCGAGGTGGACGTCACCGACGCCGACGCCGTGCGGCTCGGGCCACAGGGCTACGCGCGGCGCCTGCGGGGCGCGGTGCAGGGCGCGGACCGGGGACTGTCACCGGACGCCGCCTGGTTCCACGACGCGCTGCTGGTCTCCGTGTGCCTGCACGTGCTGCACCACCTGGTGGACCGCTCGCCGCATCTCCAGCGGCAGTTGCCGAGCCGGGCGAGCCGGATCGCCCAGCTGGTCGACCTCGGCGACGCGGAAGCCGCGGCCCGGCAGCCCGAACGCTCCGCCGAGGACATCGCCTTCGAGGCCGAGTACGCGCGGTGGGTGGCCCGGCGGCACGGCTGGCTGACCATCGTCGGCGTGGACTTCCCCAACGCGCCCGACCGTTGGCCGCTGGAGGAGACGTACCTGAGCCTGGAGGCGGAGGAGCGCAGCGGCGGCGTGGGCGACGAGCAGCGCACCGTGCTGCTGGCCGACCGCGCCCTGGAGGACCACGAGCGGGTGCTGCTGCGGGGCGGCGCCGGTTCGGGCAAGACGACGCTGGTGCAGTGGCTGGCGGTGGCCGCGGCCCGGGAGGGCTCCCGGGTCCCCTTCGTGCTCCCCGTGCGCCGGTTCGCCCGGGAGGGCTTCCCCGCGCCGGACGATTTCCTGCACGCGGTCCGGCACCCGCTCGCCGACCGGGCGCCGGAGGGCTGGGTGGTGCGCACGCTGCTCGCGGGCCGGGCGCTGCTGCTGGTCGACGGCATCGACGAAGCCCCCGAGAAGACACGCGGCGAGCTGCGCGACCGGCTGCGGCGGCTGCTGCGGGTCTTCTCCGGCAACGGCTGCCTGGTCACCTCCCGGCCGTCCGCCGTGTCCGACGGCTGGCTTTCGGGGGGCGGGCTGGCCGAGGAGGACTTCGTCGAGCTGTCGCTCGCGCCCATGTCGCGGGAGCAGGTGACACGGTTCATCCGCGACTGGCACTCGGCGGCCCGCCTCGACGAGCAGAGCCGGTCGCGCGGGCCGCGGGAGCGCGGCGCCCTGGACGAGTACGAGCAGCGCCTCCTGCACTCCGTACGCATCTACCGCGAGCTGCGCCAGCTCGCCACCAACCCCCTGATGTGCGGCCTGATATGCGCCCTGAACCGTGACCGGTCCGGCTCCCTGCCCAGCGGCCGCAAGGAGTTGTACGACGCCGCCCTGGAGATGCTGCTCCAGCGCCGCGACCCAGAGCGGGACGTGCTGTACGCCGATGACGTGCGGCTCCAGCAGAGCACCAGGGAACGGCTGTTGCAGAAGCTGGCCCACGCCATGCTGGAGGAGGACGCCTCCGAGCTGACCCGGGAGCGGGCGGTCGGCATCCTGGACGCCGCGCTGCCCGCCATGCCGGCCGCCCGCGCGCAGGGTGACGGCTCGAAGATCTTCGACCATCTGCTGCACCGCACCGGGCTGTTGCGGGAGCGGTCGGGCGAGTCCGTCGACTTCGTCCACCGCACCTTCCAGGACTATCTGGCCGCGAAGGAGATCGTGGCGCGGGGCCGCTTCCCCACCCTGGTCGACCACGCCCACCAGCCCGAGTGGGAGGAGGTCATCCGGATGGCCGCCGCCCACGCCCGCCCCGAGGAGTGCGCGCACTTCCTGGACCGGCTGCTCGCCGCCGCGCCCGGACTGCGCCGCCCGCAGGTCAACCACCGCCGGCTGATGGCCGCGGCCTGCCTGGAGCACGTCACCGAACTCGACCCGGCCGTGCAGCATTTGGTGCACGAACGGACGAAGAACCTGGTGCGCCCGACGACGGAGCTCGCCGCCCGGGGCCTCGGCTGGGTCGGCCCCATCGTCCTGGAGCTGCTGCCGGACCCGGGGCAGGTCCCCGACGACCGGCAGGCACTGCTGCTCGCCATCACCGCGACCCGCGTACAGGACGACGCCGCCGTCGACTACCTGGCCCGGCTGCGCTCCCGGTCCGCCCTGCCGGTCCGCGCCGAACTCGCGCGGGGCTGGCGGCACTTCGACACCGAGCGGTACGCCGACGAGATCATCGCCCACCTGGCCCCCGACGGCCTCTACTTCCCGGTCTCCGACGCCGCCGAGCTGACGGCGCTGCGCGGGCTCGGGGGGCGTCCCCGCATCCAGGTGGCCGGGGTGATGCGGGCCGAGGAACTGCTGGCGGGGCTGATACCGGACCAGCTGACCCACCTCTGGCTCAACGCGGAGCTGCCCGACACGGACCTCTCCTGGCTGTCCGGCTTCCCCCGGCTGCGGGTGCTGCGGGTCAACCCGCGGCTGCCGCGGGTGCGGAACGTGCCGGACGGGGTGGAGATCACGGCCTGACGGGGGGGGATCGCGGCCTGACGGGGGGGATCGCGGCCTGACGGGGCTCGGCAGGCCGCCGACTACTGATCAGTAACCCAATCGTTGCCGTCCCGCCACTTGTTGGGGCGAACATGCACGCGACAACTTGGTGCCGTCAGGCATCCGCGCAGGCATGAGAGGACCCAACCCCCCATGACCGAACAGAACGGACAGACCAGACAGGCCGCCACGGAGACCGGCCAGGCTCGGCGTACGTGGAAGCGCGCCGTCGGCGCCGCCGCCGTCACCGCGGCGGCCCTCTCGGTGACGGTCACGCCCGCCGTCGCCGCTCCCGGCGTCAGCACCCCCGCCGAGCAGCCGGCCGCCACCACGGTCGCCGCAGCGGCGGCCGACGTCGACTACGACACCTGGCAGCGGGACTGCCGGGCCGTGATGGACCAGGCGCTGCCCTATCTGAAGGAGCGCATCGCCGACGCCGCGCCCGGCGAGAAGCAGGCGATCGTCCTCGACATCGACAACACCTCGCTGGAGACCGACTTCGGCTTCAGCTACCCGCAGCCCGCCAACCGGCCGGTGCTGGAGGCCGCCCAGTACGCCCAGGAGCGGGGCGTCGCCCTGTTCTTCGTGACCGCCCGCCCGGGCATCATCGAGGCGCCCACCGAGTGGAATCTGGACCACGCCGGCTACGAGTCCTCCGGACTGTACGTCCGCGGCTTCCTCGACCTGTTCCGGGACGTCGCCGAGTACAAGACGGAACAGCGCGCCAAGATCGAGTCCAAGGGCTACACGATCATCGCGAACATCGGCAACAGCGCCACCGACCTGTCCGGAGGCCACGCCGAGAAGACGTTCAAGCTCCCGGACTACGGCGGCCAGCTGTCCTGATTCCTGATGCGAAAAGGGGCTGCTCCGGGACCGAAGTCCCGGAGCAGCCCCTTTTCGGGCTCACCCCGGAGGGCTACGCCTCCTTGCTCAGGTTCGGACCGGCACCGCCGGCCGCCTGCTCGATCGGCGGGACGTCGGGGAGCGCCGACTTCTCCTCACCCCGGAAGGTGAAGGTCTTGGCGTCGCCCTCGCCCTCGGTGTCCACGACCACGATGTGGCCGGGGCGCAGCTCGCCGAAGAGGATCTTCTCCGACAGCGTGTCCTCGACCTCGCGCTGGATCGTGCGGCGCAGCGGACGCGCGCCCAGCACCGGGTCGTAGCCCTTCTGGGACAGCAGCTCCTTGGCGGACTGGGAGAGCTCGATGCCCATGTCCCGGTCCTTGAGGCGCTCGTCCACCTTCTGGATCATCAGGTCGACGATCCGCAGGATGTCGTCCTGGCTGAGCTGCGGGAAGACGACCACGTCGTCGACGCGGTTGAGGAACTCGGGCCGGAAGTGCTGCTTGAGCTCGTCCTGGACCTTGTTCTTCATGCGCTCGTAGTTGGTCTTCGTGTCACCCGCGGCGGCGAAGCCGAGGTTGAAGCCCTTGGAGATGTCCCGGGTGCCGAGGTTGGTCGTCATGATGATGACCGTGTTCTTGAAGTCCACGACCCGGCCCTGGGAGTCGGTCAGGCGACCGTCCTCCAGGATCTGCAGCAGCGAGTTGAAGATGTCCGGGTGGGCCTTCTCGACCTCGTCGAAGAGGACGACGGAGAACGGCTTGCGGCGGACCTTCTCGGTCAGCTGGCCGCCCTCTTCGTAGCCCACGTAGCCGGGGGGCGATCCGAAGAGACGCGACACCGTGTGCTTCTCGCTGAACTCCGACATGTCGAGGGAGATCAGCGCGTCCTCGTCACCGAAGAGGAACTCGGCGAGGGCCTTGGACAGCTCGGTCTTACCGACACCGGACGGGCCGGCGAAGATGAACGAGCCGCCGGGGCGCTTCGGGTCCTTCAGACCGGCACGCGTACGGCGGATAGCCTTCGACAGCGCCTTGACGGCGTCGACCTGGCCGATGACCCGCTTGTGGAGCTCGTCCTCCATGCGCAGCAGGCGGGACGACTCCTCCTCCGTGAGCTTGAAGACCGGGATGCCGGTGGCGGTCGCGAGGACCTCGGCGATCAGCTCGCCGTCGACCTCGGCGACGACGTCCATGTCGCCGGCCTTCCACTCCTTCTCCCGCTTGGCCTTGGCGGCCAGGAGCTGCTTCTCCTTGTCGCGGAGGGAGGCGGCCTTCTCGAAGTCCTGCGAGTCGATCGCGGACTCCTTGTCGCGGCGCACGCCGGCGATCTTCTCGTCGAACTCGCGCAGGTCCGGCGGCGCGGTCATCCGGCGGATGCGCATCCGCGAACCGGCCTCGTCGATCAGGTCGATCGCCTTGTCCGGCAGGAAGCGGTCCGAGATGTAACGGTCGGCGAGCGTGGCCGCCTGGACCAGGGCCTCGTCCGTGATGGAGACGCGGTGGTGCGCCTCGTACCGGTCACGGAGACCCTTGAGGATCTCGATCGTGTGCGGCAGCGACGGCTCCGCGACCTGGATCGGCTGGAAGCGGCGCTCGAGGGCCGCGTCCTTCTCCAGGTGCTTGCGGTACTCGTCCAGCGTGGTCGCACCGATGGTCTGCAGCTCACCACGGGCCAGCATCGGCTTCAGGATGCTCGCGGCGTCGATGGCGCCCTCGGCGGCACCCGCACCGACCAGCGTGTGCAGCTCGTCGATGAACAGGATGATGTCGCCGCGGGTGCGGATCTCCTTGAGCACCTTCTTCAGGCGCTCCTCGAAGTCACCGCGGTAGCGGGAGCCGGCGACCAGCGCGCCGAGGTCCAGGGTGTAGAGGTGCTTGTCCTTGAGGGTCTCGGGCACCTCCCCCTTGACGATGGCCTGCGCCAGGCCCTCGACGACGGCGGTCTTGCCGACGCCGGGCTCACCGATGAGCACCGGGTTGTTCTTGGTACGGCGGGACAGCACCTGCATGACCCGCTCGATCTCCTTCTCGCGCCCGATGACCGGGTCGAGCTTGGACTCACGAGCGGCCTGGGTGAGGTTCCGGCCGAACTGGTCGAGGACCAGGGACGTGGAGGGCGTGCCCTCCGCAGGACCGCCGGCGGTGGCGGTCTCCTTGCCCTGGTAACCGGAGAGCAGCTGGATCACCTGCTGCCGCACCCGGTTCAGATCAGCGCCCAGCTTGACCAGGACCTGGGCGGCGACGCCCTCGCCCTCGCGGATCAGGCCGAGCAGAATGTGCTCCGTGCCGATGTAGTTGTGACCCAGCTGGAGGGCCTCGCGGAGCGACAGCTCCAGGACCTTCTTGGCACGGGGGGTGAAGGGGATGTGACCCGACGGGGCCTGCTGGCCCTGCCCGATGATCTCCTCCACCTGCTGGCGGACCGCCTCGAGCGAAATCCCGAGGCTCTCAAGGGCCTTGGCGGCGACACCCTCACCCTCGTGGATCAGGCCCAGGAGGATGTGCTCGGTGCCGATGTAGTTGTGGTTGAGCATCCGGGCTTCTTCCTGAGCCAGGACGACAACCCGCCGCGCGCGGTCGGTGAACCTCTCGAACATCGTTAATCGCTCCTCAGAGCGGTCAGGCAGTAAGGGGAACTTCCCCTCCCTGTCCTTCCGCAGCTTAGTCCCGCAAGCGGGGACCGCTCATTCCAACTGCCGACACCGTCGATGGCCTCCTGACCCCAGACGCCGACATCTGCCACAACCCGATGGTGCGAGACGATGTTCCCGCAGGCCAGGCACTTACCCCACTCGCCACTACGCCGATGGCGAACGTGAGGCGGCCCGATCCGCTCGTCGCCCCCTCCCACTAGGGATGTCTTACCCGCTGGGACTGACACTCCATGCCGCGCGCACCGGTTCCCTCCGCTATGGGCGAACAACCTTGCGCCTCCCTGCACCCCCGCACGCCCCCCTTTCCAGCACTCTGTGCGTACACGTCGGCACTCAGCGTAACTCGGGGGCTCTTTCGACTGTTGCACTTGGCATGGTTGGCGTCCCGCCCTCGGTACCGGTACCGGCAGTCCGTGATGCGTCCGCGGTGCCCGCCGCCGCCCCCGGCGTGCCCGTACCCCGCCGGCCGGTCGAAGCGGCCGGCGCCTGGGAGCGGGTGCGGTGGTGGTACGAGAGCGCGCTCGGCTGGCCGACGGCCCCCGGAGTGCCGGTCCGGCTGCGCACGGGAGTCCGCTTCGACGTCCTGGACGTCCCGGCGAAGGCCGGTCACGCGGCGCTGGAACGGCTCGGGCGCCGTGGCACCGGCCCGCGGCGGCCCGGGTTCCCGGTGGCCCTGCGGGGTGAGCGGATGCTGCTCCTCGTGGCCGCGGGCGGTGCGGACGAGCTGCCCGGGCTGCTGGAGTGGCTGGAGTGGGGGTCCCTGCCGGTCGACCTGACGGCGGTCGGAGCAGGTGGCCTGGTCGAGGCGCCGCTGGGATCGGTGGCCGGCGTGATCGGCCAGTGCTGCCCGGGCGGTCAGGGCGGCGCGGACGGTCTCCTGGACCGTGTGCCCCCTGCCCCGGCTTCCGGTTCGGCGCTCCCGCCGCCGCGTCCCCCGGACCGCGACGGCCGGCTCCGGCGGGGGGCCGCCGTCTGGCTGCGGCCCCCGGAGCAGGGGTGCGAGGTCGAGGCCTCGCTGCCGACGCTGTCGGCCGTGGGCGGCGTCGGGTCCGCCCCCGATCTCGCCCGGCTGGTGCACACCCTGGCGACGGAATGCCACCGGGTCCGGCTCTCGCCGCCTCGGGCACTGGGTCTGTGACGTGCGGCGCGGCCGGGTGATCAGCCGTTGGCCTTCTCGTACGCCTCGCGGATGATCGCGGGGACACGGCCGCGGTCGTTGACCTCGTAGCCGTTCTCCTTCGCCCAGGCGCGGATCGCCGCGGTGTCCTGGCTGCCGCCCGAAGAGGCACGCGCCTTGCCGCGCCCGCCGGAAGCACGGCCCCCGGTGCGACGCCCGCCCTTCACGTAAGGCTCGAGAAGACCGCGGAGCTTGTCCGCGTTGGCGGTGGTGAGATCGATCTCGTACGTCTTGCCGTCCAGCGCGAACGTCACGGTCTCGTCTGCCTCGCCACCGTCGAGGTCGTCGACAAGAAGGACCTGAACCTTCTGTGCCACCGGATTTCCTTTCATCGATAACTTGAGGGACCGGACGTCCGCCGGCGTCCGCCGTATCGCCGTCCCTTGTTATATGCAGTACTGCAGTACGTCGGAAAGCAAACCGCTTTTGCCGGAAAAACACAAACCCCCGGCGGAGACCGGTAGCCCACCCCGGGACGGAAAGATGCGCGTTTCGGACATAGGGAACCCGCGTACGGTGCATCGGTGGAATAAACCTGGCGAAGGGCGGTCGTCGAAGCCCGTCGATGCCCGTCGAAGCCCGGGGCAGTCTGTCGGTTGCCCGGCGATCACAGATGCAGAAGCATCCGGCTGTTGCCCAGGGTGTTCGGTTTCACTCGTTCGAGACCCAGGAACTCCGCAACGCCCTCGTCATAGGAACGCAGCAGCTCCGCGTAGACATCCGTGTCCACGGGCGTCTCCCCGATCTCGACGAAGCCGTGCTTGCCGAAGAAGTCCACTTCGAAGGTCAGGCAGAAAACGCGGCGAACACCGAGCCAGCGCGCCGTGTCCAGCAACTTCTCCAGCAACCGGTGTCCGACGCCGAAGCCCTTCAGACCGGGCTTCACCGCGAGAGTCCGCACTTCCGCGAGGTCTTCCCACATGACATGCAGGGCGCCGCAGCCGACCACCTCGGCGTTGTCGTCCCGTTCCGCGACCCAGAACTCCTGGATGCTCTCGTAAAGCGTCACCATCGCTTTGTCGAGCAGGATGCGGTCACGAACGTACGCGTCGAGGAGTCGGCGCACGTCCGGGACATCGCTGGTGCGGGCCCGCCGGACGGTGATGGCTTTTGGCATGTGGGGGACGCTATCGCTCACCGGCGTCCGGTACCGAACCGGGGTTGGGAGCGGGCGTATCCGGTCGGGTATCGGGCGGGGTATCCGGACCCTGCACGATGCGGATGGCGTCTCTCAGCGCCTGGCGCTGTTCCTCGCTCATCATGCCGAAGAAGGCGATGAGGGCGGCGGCGGGGTTGTCGCTCTGCGACCATGCGTCGTTCATGAGCGCGGCGGCGTAGGCGGCGCGGGTGGAGACCGCCTCATATCGATAGGCCCGGCCTTCCGACTCGCGGCGCACCCAGCCCTTCTGATGGAGATTGTCCAAAACGGTCATCACCGTGGTGTAGGCGATGGACCGTTCCTGTTGCAGATCTTCCAGGACTTCTCGAACGGTCACGGGGCGGTTCCACTTCCACACCCTCGTCATGACCGCGTCTTCGAGTTCTCCCAATGGGCGAGGCACGCTTCGAACGATAGTGGGAGATCCGGGTGATGGCGTGCCGGAACGTGCCGGACGTGCGCGTTCGGTGGCAAACGGGCGCGAAAAGGGCGTACGACTTCCCGCGAAGGGGGATGCGGGGAGCCGTACGCCCGTGGGAGGAGGGGTGCCGGATCCGGGTGGCGCCGCCGGTCAGGCCTCGGGGTGGGCGGACGGCTGGCGGGCGCCCTCCGCTCGCGCGAGGGCGGCGTCGACGGCCGCGTCCTCCTTGGCCTTGTTGGCGCCGCCCTGGGTCTTCACGATCACCCTGATCACGCCGATGAAGAACACGGCCATGACGGCCGGGGGCAGGAGCGCGGAGACGTAGTCCATGGATCCAGGGTAGCCAGGCCGCCTCAGCCGGCGGCGAGGTGGTGCCGGGACTCGGGCTCGGGCGGGGCGGGCTTGCGGCGGGGGAACACCTCGCCCGGGGTGGGGACGGGGCGTTTGGGGGTGGCCGGCTTCGGGGCTGGCTGCTGTGCGGGCTTGCGGGGCGGGTCCTGCTCGGGCTTCTTGTCGGACTGCCGGCCGCCGGGGAGGGCGAGGAGGAGACGGGTGCCGGTGCGCGTGCGCGCGGCCGGGAGGGTGACCTTGGGGGTGGGCGGGGCCGGGGGCGCGCAGCGGGCCAGGAGGGCGGCTGCGGCGGGGTTGCCGCGCAGGGCGCCGAGCGCGGCCAGGTCGTCCGCGTCCGGGCGGTGTCCGGCGGCCAGGGCCTCTTCCAGGAGGGCGAGGTAGCCGGTGGCGGTGCCGGGGAGGGCGGCGCGGTACCGGGCGAGGTCGGCCACCAGGAAGGCACGCAGCCTGGCGCTCTCCCGCATCGCCTCGTCGAGCGACTCTGCGAGGTGGAGGCAGTCCTGGGCCTCCTGTGCCGAGACGGGGCTGGGCTTGAGGGCGAGGGCGAGGGCGCGCCGGAGCACACGCAGCTCCTGAGCACCGAACGCCATGCCGCCGCGGGATCCGTAGGGCGTGGGCATGTGGTGACGATACGCGCTAATCAGACAAACTCGGCATAAGTGGGTGGGGTGTGGCGTGGGGGCCACTCGGTTGCGGGTGCCTCCGGCGGTGGGGCGGGTGGGGTGCCTGCGGCGGTCCGTGCGGGTTCGGTGGGGTGCGCGTAGCGCGGTTGGTTCGGTGGTGGGTCCGGGCCGCGCCGGGGGGGTGTCCGTCGTCGGAACGGCGCGGAATCGGTCGGCTACGGGGCTGAACGGCGCGGACGCGCCAACCGCTGCGGGCGGACACCCCCCGACACGTCCCCTTCCCGCCGTACGCGGCCAACCGACCACGCGGGCTGCGCCGCCGCCGGGCGGGCGCCGCGCCAGCGTGCGCGGCTGCGGGCACGCCCCTCGAGCGAAGCCGAGAGTGGGGAAGGGCCCCGCAGCGCCGGGCCGCGCGACCCACCCCGGCGCCCACACCCGCGCCGGGTGGCCTGCGAATCCCGGTCCGCGGAGCCCTACGCCGCCCGAGCCCCGCGTCACCGCTACAGGCGGGACACGTTCCGCTCGTACACCAGGCGGAGTCCCATCAGGGTCAGCCACGGCTCGTGTTCGTCGATGACCGAGGACTCGCCCAGCACCATCGGCGCCAGCCCGCCCGTCGCGATGACCGTGACGTCGTCGGGGTCGTCGGCCAGCTCGCGGGCCATGCGGTTGACGACGCCGTCGACCTGGCCTGCGAAGCCGTAGACGATGCCGGACTGCATCGCCTCGACCGTGTTCTTGCCGATCACGCTGCGCGGCCGGGCGACCTCGATCTTGCGGAGCTGGGCGCCCTTGACGCCGAGTGCCTCCACCGAGATCTCGATGCCGGGGGCGATGACCCCGCCGACGTACTCCCCGCGCGCGCTGACCGCGTCGAAGGTCGTCGCCGTGCCGAAGTCCACGACGATCGCCGGGCCTCCGTAGAGCTCCACGGCCGCCACCGCGTTGATGATGCGGTCGGCACCGACCTCCTTGGGGTGGTCGGTGAGGATGGGCACGCCCGTCTTGACGCCCGGCTCGACGAGGACCGCGGGGACGTCGCCGTAGTAGCGGCGGGTGACCTCGCGGAGTTCGTGGAGGACGGAGGGGACCGTCGCGCAGATGGCGATGCCGTCGATGCCGTCGCCCAGCTCGTCGCCGAGGAGCGGGTGCATGCCCATCAGGCCCTGGAGGAGGACCGCGAGCTCGTCGGCCGTGCGGCGCGAGTCCGTGGAGATGCGCCAGTGCTCGACGATGTCCTCGCCGTCGAAGAGGCCCAGGACGGTGTGCGTGTTGCCTACGTCGATCGTCAGCAGCATGGCTTCTACTCCGCCGCTCGCAGGTCCAGGCCGATGTCCAGGATGCGGGAGCTGTGGGTGAGGGCTCCCACGGCCAGGTAGTCGACGCCCGTGGCCGCGTACGCCTTGGCGTTGTCGAGGGTCAGGCGGCCCGACGCCTCGAGGGCGGCCCGGCCGCCGACCAGGGCGACCGCCTCCTCGCACTCGGACGGGGTGAAGTTGTCCAGGAGGATCAGGTCGGCGCCCGCGTCGAGGACCTCGCGGAGCTGGTGCAGGGTGTCGACCTCGACCTCGATGGGAACGTCCGGGAAGCGTTCGCGGACGGCTTCGAAGGCCGCTGCCACGCCGCCGGCCGCGACCACGTGGTTGTCCTTGACCAGGGCCGCGTCCGAGAGGGACATGCGGTGATTGACGCCGCCTCCGCAGCGGACCGCGAACTTCTCCAGGCTGCGCAGGCCGGGAGTCGTCTTGCGGGTGTCGCGGACCTTCGCCTTCGTGCCCTCCAGGACGTCCGCCCACGCGCGCGTGGCGGTCGCGATGCCCGACAGGCGGCACATGAGGTTCAGCGCGCTGCGTTCGGCGGTGAGGATGTCGCGGGTGCGGGTGGTGACGGAGAGGAGCTTGTCGCCTTCGCCGACGCGGTCGCCGTCCTCCACGTGGCGTTCCACCTCGAACTCGTCCGTGCAGACGACCGAGAGGACCGCCTCGGCGACCCTGAGGCCCGCCACGACACCGGGCTCGCGGGCCGTGAAGTCGGCGGTCGCCACGGCGTCCTCGGGGATGGTCGCGACCGTCGTGACGTCCACGCCGCCCGCCAGGTCCTCCTGGATCGCCAGGTTCGCCAGGTCCTCGATCTCGACGGGGTCGAGGCCGGAGTCCAGGAGGAGTGCCGCCAGGGCCGGGTCGAGGCCGCACTCCATGTAGGTGTCTTCGTCGGTGTCCGCGCCGCAGGCGCAGCCGTCGCCGCAGCCTCCGCCGGAGGCGAGGGGAAGGTCGGGGGTGTTCACTGCTGTCACTGCTCCTGGGGGCGCTGCGTCGGCTGGGGAGAGGGGTTCGTCGGGGGGAATTCTGACGTGTCCGTGGTGTGCACGGCGAGGGTGCGGTCCGGGTTCAGGCGTACGACGATGTGCCGGCGCCACGTCGTGTCGTCGCGGTCGGCGTGGTCCTCGCGCCAGTGGCAGCCGCGGGTCTCCTCGCGCCGGGCCGCCGCCGCCACCAGGACGCGGGCCACGCAGAGGAGGTTGGTGGCCTCCCACGTGTCGACGCCCGGTTCGGACGTCTTGCCGTGCTCGTGCAGGGCTTCGCGGGCCTCGGTGTGGAGGTGGTGGAGCCGGTCCGCCGCGCGGGAGAGCGATTCCGCCGAGCGCAGGACGCCCGCGCCGTCGGTCATGATCCGCTGGATGGACAGGCGGGACTCGGGCGGGAGGAGGGGGTGCTCGGGCTGCTCGCGGTGCGGGAGGGCGGCCGGTACGCGCGCGTGCAGGGCGCCCTCCGCGTGGGCCGTCGCTATGTCGGCGGCGATGCTCTCGGCGTAGACCAGTCCTTCGAGGAGGGAGTTGGAGGCCAGGCGGTTGGCTCCGTGCACGCCCGTGCAGGCCACCTCGCCGCACGCGTACAGGCCGGGGACCGTGGTGCGGCCCGAGGAGTCGGTGCGGACGCCGCCGGAGGCGTAGTGGGCGGCCGGGGCGACCGGGATCGGCTCGGTGACCGGGTCGATGCCGTGTGCGCGGCAGGCGGCGAGGATCGTGGGGAAGCGGTTCTCCCACATCTCGGCGCCGAAGTGGCGGGCGTCCAGGTACATGTGCTCGGCGTTCTGCTGCTGCATACGGCGCGTGATGCCCTTGGCGACGATGTCCCGGGGGGCGAGTTCCGCGAGTTCGTGCTGTCCCCGCATGAAGCGCACGCCGTCGGCGTCGACCAGGTGGGCGCCCTCCCCGCGTACCGCCTCCGAGACCAGGGGCTGCTGGCCCTCCGCGTCCGGGCCCAGGAAGAGGACCGTGGGGTGGAACTGGACGAACTCCAGATCGCTGACCTCGGCGCCCGCGCGGAGGGCGAGCGCCACGCCGTCGCCCGTGGAGACGGCGGGGTTCGTCGTGGCCGAGAAGACCTGGCCCATGCCGCCGGTGGCGAGGACCACGGCGGGGGCGTGGACGGCTCCCACGCCGTCGTGCTGGCCCTCGCCCATGACGTGCAGGGTGACGCCGGCCGTGCGGCCGTCGGCGTCCGTGAGGAGGTCCAGGACGAGGGCGTTCTCGACGGTGCGGATGCCGTGCGCGCGGACCGCCTCGACCAGCGCGCGGGAGATCTCCGCGCCCGTGGCGTCGCCGCCCGCGTGGGCGATGCGGCGGCGGTGGTGGCCGCCCTCGCGGGTGAGGGCGAGACCGCCCTCGGTGGACTCGTCGAAGTGCGCGCCGGTCGCGATGAGGCGGCGTACGGCGTCCGGGCCCTCGGTGACCAGGGTGCGGACCGCCTCCCGGTCGCACAGGCCCGCGCCCGCGACCAGGGTGTCGTCCAGGTGCTGCTCGGGGGTGTCGCCCTCCCCCAGGGCCGCGGCGATGCCGCCCTGGGCCCAGCGGGTGGAGCCGTCGTCGAGGCGGGCCTTGGTGACGACGACCGTCCGCAGGCCCGCCGCCTCGCAGCGCAGGGCCGCGGTGAGGCCGGCGACTCCGGAGCCGACGACCACCACGTCCGCGGCGATGGCCCAGCCGGGCGCGGGGGCGTGCAGTCGTATGCCTGTGCTGGTCACGAGGCGGCTCCGAAGGTGAGGGGTACGTTGTCGATCAGCCGGGTCGCGCCGACCCGGGCGGCGACGGCGAGGACGGCGTCGCCGGTGTGGTCGTCGCCGATCTCGGTGAAGTCGGACGGGTCGACCAGGGCGAGGTAGTCCAGCTCCAGCGGGGGGTCGAGGCGGGCGGCGTCGTCGAGCACGAGGCGGGCGGCGGCGCGCACGGCTCCGGGGGTGCCCGGGGTGGCGTGCGAGACGGCGTGGGCGTCGGCCGCCGCTCGGGACTCGCCCAGGGCGCTCAGCGCCTCGGCACGCGCGTGTGTGGCGGGCACCTCACGGGCCCGCGCGCGCAGCGCCTCCTGGGCGGCGTGCCGGTCGAGGCCGGCGAACAGCGCCTGGGAGAGGGCGAGGGCGGTGCGGCGCTCCCGGGGCGAGAGGTAGCGGTTGCGGCTGGAGAGGGCGAGGCCGTCCTCCTCGCGCACGGTGGGGACGCCGACGATGTCCACGCCGAAGTTCAGGTCGCGGACCATGCGGCGGATCAGGGCGAGCTGCTGGGCGTCCTTCTGGCCGTAGAGGGCGAGGTCCGGGCGGGTGAGGTGGAGCAGTTTGGCGACGACGGTGAGCATGCCGTCGAAGTGGCCCGGGCGCGAGGCGCCCTCCAGGCGTTCGCCCATCGGGCCGGCGGTGACGCGGACCTGCGGTTCGCCGCCCGGGTAGACCTCGTCGACGGAGGGGGCGAAGACGGCGTCCGCGCCCGCCTGCCCGGCGACCCTCAGGTCGGCGTCCAGGGTGCGCGGGTAGCGGTCGAGGTCCTCGCCGGCGCCGAACTGGAGCGGGTTGACGAAGACGGTGGCGACGACCTCGCCGTCCGGGCCGGCCAGGTCGCGGGCCGTGCGGATCAGCGTGGCGTGGCCCTCGTGCAGGGCGCCCATGGTCATCACGACGGCCCGGCGGCCGTGCCGCACCCGCGCGTGGAGTTCGTCGGCCGTGCGCAGCAGGACGGGCGGCGGGGTGGTGGTCATCGGGCGTCTCCCTCGGTGCCGTCGGTGCCGTCGGTGCCGTCGGTGCCGTCGGTGCCGTCGGTGCCGTCTGTGTCCGTGGGGTTGTCGGTGCCGGCGGGGCCGTCGGCCGTGGTTGCGGTTCCCGTTCCGGTTCCGTCGGCGAGTACCCCGAGGAGGTCCTCGGCGAGTTCCGCCCTCAGCAGGCCGTGGTCCAGGGCCCGGTCGGCGGTCGCACGGGCCATCGCCACGTAGCCGGCGACCGCCTGCGGCGCATGCGCGCGCAGCTCCTCGATGTGCGCGGCGACCGTGCCCGCGTCCCCGCGCGCGACGGGTCCGGTGAGGGCCGCGTCGCCGGAGCGCAGGGCGTTGTCGAGGGCGGCGCCCAGCAGCGGGCCGAGCATCCGGTCGGGGGCCGCGACGCCGGCCGTGCGCAGCAGCTCCATGGACTGGGCGACGAGGGTGACCAGGTGGTTGGCGCCGAGGGCGAGCGCGGCGTGGTACAGCGGGCGTCGTTCCTCGGCGATCCACTCGGGCTCGCCGCCCATCTCGATGACCAGGGCCTCGGCGGCCAGCCGCAGCTCCTCGGGCGCGGTGACGCCGAAGGAGCAGCCGGCCAGGCGCTGGACGTCCACGGGGGTGCCCGTGAACGTCATCGCCGGGTGCAGGGCGAGCGGCAGGGCGCCGGCGCGCAGGGCGGGGTCCAGGACCCTCGCGCCGTACCGCCCGGAGGTGTGCATGAGCAGCTGTCCCGGCCGCACCGCCCCCGTCTCGGCGAGCCCGGTGACCAACCCCGGCAGGGCGTCGTCGGGCACGGTCAGCAGGACCAGCTCGGCGCGCTGGAGCACTTCGGCGGGCGGGACGAGCGGCACGCCGGGCAGGAGTGCCGCGGCGCGCCGTCTGGAGGCGTCGGAGACCCCGGAGACGGCCACCGGGCGGTGCCCGGCGAGCTGGAGAGACGCGGCCAGCGCGGGGCCCACGCGTCCGGCGCCGACGACGCCTACGGTGAGCCGCGCGGGGCGGTCCTTGGGGTCTGGCTGTGGGGTTGTGTTCACGCGACGGCGGCCTTCCCGTTCCAGTCCGCTCGGGGTACCGGACGATTTCTCGTCATGTTAACGCGATTGGTTCGGGGCACGTCCGGTCGTCCACAGGCTGTGGGTTTCCGCGCGGCGGCCCGGCACACGCCGCGGTGCGTCCCTGGCGGCGGCGAAACCCGGGTGCCCCCTCCACGGCCCACGCGGCATGATCCCGGCATGACCGATACGGCAGAGCAAGCTGGAACGACCGAGGAGCGGTACCGGCGGCTTCGGAAGCGACGCGTGGCCGTCCACCGCGACGCCCGGCGCCTGCTGGCGCGCCCGGGCCTCATCACCACCCTGCGGGAGCGCATGGCGCTGCTGGAGGGCGCCGCCGAGCTGTACGACCTCGACGAGCCCTCCGACATGTACGGCAACGGCATCGTGGCGGCGCTGGAGGAGAAGACCGCCGCCCTGCTCGGCACCGAGGCCGCCGCCTTCTTCCCGACCGGCACCATGGCCCAGCAGGTGGCCCTGCGCTGCTGGGCGGGGCGCACCGGCAATCCGGCCGTCGCGCTGCACGGGCTGGGCCACCCCGAGGTGCACGAGCGCGACGCCTTCAGCCGGGTCGGCGGCCTGCGCCCGGTACGGCTGACCGACGAGCCCAGGCAGCCGACCGCCGACGAGGTGCGCGGCTTCGACGAGCCGTTCGGCGCGCTGATGCTGGAACTGCCACTCAGGGACGCCGGCTTCCTGCTGCCCACCTGGGAGGAGCTGACCGAGGTCGTCGCCGCCGCGCGGGAGCGCGACGCGGTCGTCCACCTCGACGGGGCCCGCCTGTGGGAGTGCACCGTCCACTTCGGCCGCCCGCTCAGCGAGATCGCCGCCCTGGCGGACAGCGTGTACGTCTCGTTCTACAAGTCCCTCAAGGGCTACGGCGGTGCCGCCCTGGCCGGTCCCCGGACGCTGGTCGAGGAGGCGAAGGCCTGGCGGCACCGGTACGGCGGTCTGCTGTTCCAGCAGTTCCCCACGGTGCTGTCCGCGCTCGCGGGACTGGAGCGCGAGCTGCCCCGGCTGCCCGAGTACGTGACCCACGCGCGCGTGGTGGCCGCCGCGCTGCGCGAGGGCTTCGCGGCGGCCGGGCTCCCGTGGGCGCGGGTGCATCCCGAGGTGCCGCACACCCACGAGTTCCAGGTCTGGCTGCCCTGCGACGCCGACGACGCGGGCGAGGCCGCGCTGCGGCAGGGCGAGGAGACCGGGACGATGCTCTTCTCCCGGCCTTGGGACACGCGCGGTCCGGGGATCGCCTTCACCGAGATCGGGGTGGAGTCGGCAGGCCTGGAGTGGACGGCCGACGACGTGAAGACGGCGGTCGCCGACTTCGCGGCCAGGCTGAAGGCCTGACCTCTCGCGGCCGGGCTGCGGGTCCTACGGTCCGCGGCCGGGCTGCGGTCTCGACGGCTTGCGGACCGTTCGCGGCCGATCCGAGGGTCCGGCCACCCGCGGACCTGGCTGCGGTGCTGACCCATCGCGACCCGACTGCGCCCCGGCCCCCACGACCGGACTGCCGCTCCGGCCGCTCGCAACCAGCCCGCAGACCCGATCACCCACAGCCGGCCCGCGGCCCCGGCCACCCGCGACCGGTACAAGGGGATGACCGGTCACGCGGGCGTCCGGGTCACCGGGCCGCTGATCGGCCCAGGGCGCGCGGCCACAGCGACCACCACCGGCGCAGGGCGTGCCGCAGGCGGCCGTGGGCGGGGCGGCCGGCGAGCACCGCCCGGAACCGGCGGTGCTCGCGCCACTCGCGCACGACCTGCCGGTCCAGGGCCCCGGGTGCCGGCGGCGCGGGCTCTCCGAGCTGCCGGGCGCGGTAGGTGTCGAGGAGGTACTGCTGCGTGATGCTCATGGCGGATCGCCTTCTCCAGGTGACGTGGGAGTGGAAGTCGGGCTCCGCGGCTGCCCCGTGGCTCCAGACTGCGCCCGCGGCGAGCCGCGGTCCCGTCGATTGACGGCGGCGGTCAATCGGCGGCGGCGTTGTCAGTGCCGGGGTGCACCATGAGGACATGAGCGTGCGCATCGACATCGCGGGGCTGCGGCCGGAGAGGATCGCCGTCGTGCCCTCGCCCCTGGCCGAGCTGGGCATGGCGCTGCACGCCCTGTCCGAGCCGGGGCACCACCCGGGTCTGCAGGGCTGGGCGACGGGCGTGACCGCGCGGCTCGACTCGCACCTGGCCGACCGGATGTGCGAGGCCGACTTCCTGTGGCGGACGACGTTCTCGGACCTGTTCATGCCCTTCGCCGGTGTGCCGGGCGGTGACGCACTCCCCGGCGCCACCCTCGCCGAGGATCTGGACCTGCTCGACAAGCTGTCCGACGAGCAGTTCGTGGACGCGGCCCTGGAGTTCACCTGCGCGCTTCCGTACAGCACCGGTGGCGTCTCGGCCCTCGCCGATCCCGAGGCGCGCCGCCGCGCGCTGGACCTGGCCGCCGCGCGGGGGCCGCAGCAGCTGCGGTTCAGCGAGCGGCTGCTGGCCGACCCGCCGCGCATCCGCGGCTGGCTGCGGCAGTTCGCGCAGGACTGCGACGAGGCGTTCTTCGCGGAGGCCTGGTCCCGGCTGCGTCACCAGCTCGCGGCCGACGCCCGGCACAAGACGGAGCTGCTGCGCCGCAAGGGCCTGGCCGAGGCGCTGGCCGCCGTGTCCCCGGCCGTCTCGCTGGACGAGGGCGCCGCGCGGATCACGGTCGACAAGCTGGGCGACGGCCGCTCGGCGACCGGGAGCGGAGGCCTCCTGCTCGTCCCGACCAGCCTGGGCTGGCCGCACCTGATGGTCCTGCACCGGCACGACTGGCAGCCGGTGCTGCACTACCCGGTCGGCTCCCCGGAGCTGGCCTCGCCGCCGTCGGTCGAGCAGCTCACGCTGCGGATGACCGCGCTGTCCCACCCGGTCCGGATGCGGATCTGCCGCCACCTGGCCCGCAGCGCCTACACCACGAGCGAGCTGGCGCAGGCGCACGGCATGACGGCACCGGAGATATCCCGGCACCTGGGGGTGCTGAAGAAGGCGGGGCTGATCACCACCCGCCGCCGCGGCCGGTACGTGCTGCACCAGCTGGACGTGACGGTGGTGGCGCGGCTGGGCAGCGACTTCCTGGAGGGCATACTCCGCTGACCGCGGGCCGATCGGGGCACGGCCGGCCCCGCCGGTCCCTCAGCCCTGCCCGCCGCCCGCCCGCACCAGCCCCGTCTCGTAGGCGAGGACCACCACCTGCACCCGGTCGCGCAGGTCCAGCTTGGTCAGGATGCGGCCCACGTGGGTCTTCACCGTCGCCTCGGACAGCACCAGCCGCGCCGCGATCTCCCCGTTGGACAGGCCCTGCGCCACCAGCACCATCACCTCGCGCTCCCGCTCGGTGAGACGCTGGAGCTCCTTGTGCCGGGGCTCCTGGCCGGTGGCCGGCAGCATCGGCGCGAAGCGGTCCAGGAGCCGGCGGGTGGTCGAGGGCGCGACCACCGCGTCCCCGCTGTGCACGGAACGGATCGCGGCGAGCAGTTCGCCCGGCGGCACGTCCTTGAGCATGAAGCCGGAGGCGCCCGCCTTCAGCGCCGAAAAGGCGTACTCGTCGAGGTCGAAGGTGGTCAGGATCAGCACCTTCGGCGCCGCCGGGTCCACGCAGATCCGGCTGGTGGTCTCGACGCCGTCGAGCTTGGGCATGCGGACGTCCATCAGGACGACGTCCACAGCGGTCGAACGCAGCACCTGGAGGGCCTCGACGCCGTCGCCCGCCTCCGCGACGACCTCCATGTCCGGCTGGGCGGCGAGCACCATCCGGAACCCGGTGCGCAGCAGCACCTGGTCGTCGACGAGCATTACGCGGATCGTCATCGGAGCCTCTTCCATGCGGGTCTTACAGGTGTCAACGCGGTACGCGCGTAAGGGCGCGGTGGTTCAGTGTGCGGGTTTCAGCGGCAGCAGCGCGCTGATGCGGAATCCTCCGCCCGGCCGCGGGCCGGCGTCCAGGGTGCCGCCCACCATGCCGACCCGTTCCCGCATGCCGATCATGCCGTGGCCCTGGCCGTCGAAGCCGCCCTCCTCGTACAGCTCGTGCGGGGCGCCCTTGCCGTCGTCCTCGATGAGCAGACCGAGACCGTCGTCGAAGTAGACCAGCCGCACGCTCGCGCCCGCGTTGGGGCCACCGTGCTTGCGGGTGTTGGTCAGCGCCTCCTGCACGATGCGGTACGCGGTGAGCTCGACGCCGCTGGGCAGCTCGCGCGGTGTGCCCTCGACCTTGAAGTCGACGGGCAGACCGGAGCTGCGGCACTGCTCCACGAGGTCCTCGATCTGCTGGACGTCGGGCTGCGGCACGTACTCGCCGGCCTCCTCGTGCTCGCCGGTGCGCAGCACCCCGAGCAGGCGCCGCATCTCGGCGAGGGCCTGGCGGCCGGTCGAGGAGATGGTCTCCAGGGCCTTCTTCGCCTGGTCGGGGGCGGCGTCCATGACGTAGGCGGCGCCGTCGGCCTGGACCACCATCACGGAGACGTTGTGCGCGACGACGTCGTGCAGCTCGCGCGCGATCCGGGCGCGTTCGGCGGCGACCGCGACCTTGGACTGGGCCTCGCGCTCCTTCTCCAGCCGGGCGGCCCGCTCCTCCAGCTGCGCGAAGTAGGCGCGGCGGGTGCGGATGGAGTCGCCGAGCACCCAGGCGAGGGCGAAGGGCACCGCCTGGAAGACCGTTATGGCGATGTTGGCCCCTATGCCCAGCGTTCCGTCGGCCCAGCGCAGCTGGGCGACGGGGGCAGCGCACAGCCCCACGGCGAGCGCGGTCCGGGAGGCCCAGCGGGCTCCGGTCGCGGCGACGGTGTAGACGATCACCAGGAAGGCGAAGTCGGCCGGGAGCGTGGAGACGTCCAGCGCCAGTTGCCCCACGCCGAGAGCGATGGCGAGCATCAGCATCTTCTCCGGCATCCGCTGCCGCAGCGCGATCACGAGGCACAGCGGGACGGTGAAGACGAGGAGCAGCGCAGTGGTGTCCGTGCCCTCGCCCCGCGGCTGCGGGGCGGTCAGGGACACCAGCGAAATACCGAGCAGGACGAGGGCCCAGAAACAGTCGACCCCGGTCGGGTGTCTGCGGATGAAGTCGTAGAGGCGCTGCACGTAACCCAGCGTAGGGAAGCGGGATAGGTGCAGGGGTCAACCGGAGGGCCGATCCGCAGTCTCCACGCGTACTCCGCAAGGTGGAGGCCCCGTTCCTCTGTACCCCTAGCCTGGGTCTGTGACAGCAGGGACAAGCGGGCTCGAAGGGGCCTGCGAGACGCAGGAGAACTGGCGGGGCTGGCGAGAGGCGGCACAGGACGCCCTCTACGGACCGGCCGGTTTCTACCGCGTCGCGCCCGGAGGACCGGCCGGGCACTTCCGGACGTCCGTCCACGCGTCGCCGCTGTTCGCCGGAGCGGTGGCGCGGCTGCTGTGCCGGGTCGACGAGGCGCTGGGGCGGCCCGCGGCGCTGGACTTCGTGGACATGGCGGCCGGTCGCGGCGAGCTCGTGACCGGGGTGCTGGCCGCGCTGCCCGCCGGTGTGGCCGCCCGTACGCGCGCGTACGCCGTCGAGATCGCCGACCGCCCGGACGGGCTGGACGACCGGATCGAGTGGCTCGCCGAGCCGCCGCGCGGGGCGACGGGGCTGCTGTTCGCCAACGAGTGGCTGGACAACGTGCCGGTGGACGTGGCGGAGGTGGACTCCGCCGGAGTGGCCCGGCGGGTCCTGGTCCGGGGCGACGGGACCGAGCGGCTCGGGGAGGCGGTGGCCGGGGCGGAGGCCCGGTGGCTGGCCCGGTGGTGGCCGCTGGCCGGGGAGGAGGGGCTGCGGGCGGAGATCGGGCTTCCCCGGGACGCCGCCTGGGCCGCCGCCGTCGGGGCGCTGGACGCGGGGCTCGCCGTGGCCGCCGACTACGCGCACACCACGGCCACCCGCCCGCCGTTCGGGACGCTGACGGGCTTCCGGGAGGGGCGTCGGACGCCGCCCGTGCCGGACGGGTCCTGCGACATCACCGCGCACGTGGCACTGGACGCGTGCGCGGCCGCCGGGAAGCGCACTCCGGAGCGCACGCTCCCCGACGCGCTGTCGCGCCCCCAGCGGGAGGTCCTGCGGGCCCTCGGCATCACAGGCGTACGCCCCCCGCTCGCGCTGGCCTCCACCGACCCGGCGGCGTACGTCCGCGCGCTGGCGGACGCCTCCGAGGCCGCCGAGCTGACCGCGGCGGGCGGGCTCGGCGACTTCCGGTGGCTGCTCCAGCCGGTCGGGCCCGTCGACGCCGGGGCCCTACTTGTCGATGTCCCCGACCACGAAGAACAGTGACCCGAGGATCGCCACCATGTCGGCGACCAGGGTCCCGGGCAGCAGCTCGGCGAGCGCCTGGATGTTGTTGTACGAGGCCGAGCGCAGCTTCAGCCGGTACGGGGTCTTCTCACCCTTGCTGACGAGGTAGTAGCCGTTGATGCCGAGCGGGTTCTCGGTCCAGGCGTACGTGTGGCCCTCGGGCGCCTTGAGCACCTTGGGGAGCCGCTGGTTGACCGGCCCGGGCGCCAGCTCGCCCAGGCGGTCCAGGCAGGCGTCGGCGAGGTCGAGGGCGTTGTGCGTCTGCTCCAGGAGGCACTCGAAGCGGGCCAGGCAGTCGCCCTCCGCGCGGGTGACGACCTTCAGCGTGTCCTGGAGCTCGCCGTAGGCCAGGTACGGCTCGTCGCGGCGCAGGTCGAAGTCGACGCCCGAGGCGCGGGCGACGGGCCCGCTGACGCCGTAGGCGTGCACGGCCTCGGGGCTCAGGGCGCCCACCCCGCGCGTGCGCCCCCGGAAGATCTCGTTGCCGAGCACCAGGTCGTCGAAGACGTCCATGCGCGAGCGCACGGCGGCGACGGCACCGCGCGCGCGTGCGGTCCACCCGGCGGGCAGGTCCTCCTTGAGGCCGCCGACGCGGTTGAACATGTAGTGCATGCGCCCGCCGGAGACCTCCTCCATGACGTTCTGGAGGACCTCGCGCTCCCGGAAGGCGTAGAAGACGGGGGTGATGCCGCCCAGCTCCAGCGGGTACGAGCCGAGGAACATCAGGTGGTTGAGCACCCGGTTCAGCTCGGCGAGCAGCGTGCGCGTCCACACCGCGCGCGTGGGGACCTCCATGCCGAGCATGCGCTCCACGGCGAGGACCACGCCCAGCTCGTTCGAGAACGCCGACAGCCAGTCGTGGCGGTTGGCGAGCACGATGATCTGACGGTAGTCACGGGCCTCGAACAGCTTCTCCGCGCCGCGGTGCATGTAGCCGATCACGGGCTCGGCGCGGACGATGCGCTCGCCGTCGAGGACGAGCCGCAGCCGCAGCACTCCGTGCGTGGACGGGTGCTGGGGCCCGATGTTGAGCACCATGTCGGTGCTCTCCGCGGCGCCGCCGATGCCGACCATGGTCTCCGTCGTAGGAGTCATGCACACAGTCTCCCCTACGTACGCTGGCCCCATGGAGACGGGGAGCCCTGACGAGACGGGCGCGGCGGGGACGGCGAGGGCCACGCGGGACGAGCCGGTGTGGACCGGCCTGCCGCCGGGACTGCTGCGCATGCGACGCCTGCTGCTGGTGGTGTGGCTGGGGCTGCTCACTGTTGCCGCGGCCCTGCTGCCCGGCCTGTTCCTGGGACCGGCCTGGGCGTTCCTCGCGCTGCCGCCGCTGGCCCTGGCGGTGTGGGGCTGGGTGATGCTGGAGCGCAACTGGCGCTCCTGGCGGTACGCCGAGCGCGCCGACGACCTGCTGATCAGCCGGGGTGTGCTGTGGCGGGAGGAGACCGTCGTCCCGTACGGGCGCATGCAGCTCGTCGAGGTGACGTCCGGTCCCGTCGAACGGCACTTCGGACTGGCCAGCGTCCAGCTGCACACGGCCGCCGCCGCGACCGACGCGACCATCCCGGGTCTCGACCCGGCCGAGGCGGAACGGCTCCGCGACCGGCTCACCGAGCTGGGCGAGGCCCGATCGGCGGGGCTGTGACGACGCCCGGGGAGGAGGAGGCGGGGCCAACGCCCGGCGCAGGCCCGGCGACGCCTGCCCGGGAGGAATCCGGCACGAGCCCCGAGACCCCCGGAGACGGAATCACCGAGCGCCGACTGCACCCCGTCACTCCCCTGCGGCGGGCGTGGGCGCCGGTGGCCGTGCTGGTCGGGTGGGCCGTGCACGACCCCGACCAGGCACAGCGCCAGCTGACCCGGCTGCCCACGACCCACCTGCTGATCGGCCTCGCCGTACTGATCCCGGCCGCCGCCCTCTACGGCTTCCTGACCTGGTGGTTCACCCACTACGCGGTGACCGACACGGAGCTGCGCATCCGCACCGGTCTGCTCTTCCGGCGCACCGCCCACATCCGGCTCGAACGTGTCCAGGCCATAGACGTCACCCAGCCCCTCCTCGCCCGTGTCGCGGGGGTCGCCAAGCTCAAGCTCGACGTCATAGGCACCGGCAAGAAAGACGAACTGGCCTTCCTGGGCGCCGGCGAGGCCCGCGCGCTGCGGGCCGAGCTGCTCGCCCGCGCCGCCGGCCTCGCGCCCGAGACCGCCCACGAGGTCGGCGAGGCACCCTCCCGGCAGCTGCTGCGCGTACCACCGCGTGTGCTGGCCGTCTCGCTGCTGCTGACCGGCGCCACCTGGGGCACGCTGATCGCCGCCGTCGTCGTACCCGCACTCCTGTGGCTCGCCACCCACAACCTGTGGACGGTCCTGGCGACCGCCCTGCCGCTGCTGGGTGCCGCGGGCGCGAGCAGCGCGGGCCGGTTCGTCGGGGAGTACGACTGGACGGTGGCCGAGTCCCCGGACGGGCTCCGCCTCGACCACGGACTGCTGGACCGCGCGCACGAGACGGTGCCGCCGGGCCGGGTGCAGACCGTGCGGATCGTGGAGCCGCTGCTGTGGCGGCGGCGGGGCTGGGTGCGGGTGGAGCTGGACGTGGCCGGGTCGTCGAACTCCGTGCTGCTGCCGGTCGCCCCGCGCGAGATCGCGGAGTCGGTCCTGGCGCGCGTGCTGCCCGGGGTGGCCGTGCCGGCCGGCCCGGAGCTGTCGCGCCCGCCGCGCCGGGCCGCGCGCTGCAGGCCGCTGTGGTGGCGGGGCTACGGGCTCGCCGTCACCGACTCGGTCTTCGCCGCCCGCTACGGGCTGCTGCGCCGCAGCCTGGCCCTGGTGCCACACGCCAAGGTGCAGAGCGTCCGCCGCACCCAGGGCCCGTGGCAGCGGGCGCTGCGGCTGGCCGACGTCCGGGTGGACACGGGGGCGAACAAGACCGTGACCGCGCGCCTGCGCGACGCCGACGAGGCGGCGGAGCTGCTGCGGGCCCAGGCGGAACGCTCCCGGACCGGCCGCCGGGACGCGCTGCCGGACCGGTGGATGGCCTGAGAGCCTCCGCCCCGCCACGCCCCGTCCGGTCAGGACACGGCGCTGCGCAGCCCCTGCACGTCGATCTGCTCCGTCTCGTCGTGGGCGGTCAGGTCGATCACCTGGCCCACGCCCCGGGACTCCTCGCCGGCCGTCTTGAAGCCCGCCTCCTTCTCCGCCTTGTGCAGGGCGAGGGCCTCCTGGCCGACCACGTCGGCGAGGTCCTCGTTCTGGACGGTCTCCAGGGCCTCGGGCGACGACGACGTGCCGTCCTGGTCGCTCTTGGTACCGAAGAAGTCGAAGCCGCCCTCGACCACGGGGCGCCGCGCCGGGGCCGAGGGTACGACCGCCACCGCGGCCGGCACCGTGTAGTGACCGGTGGCCTGTCCGGTGGGCGCGCCGGGCTGCGCGGGCCGCTCGTCGGGCTGGGCCGTGGGGGAGGCGGCGGCGGTGCGCTCGTGTCCGTCGGCCGCCTCGGGCTGCCCCTGCGCCTCGTCCTCCCGCGCGGTCCCGTCCGCCTCCGCGCGCTCCCCGCCACCGTCGCCGTCATCGCCTCCGCCGTCACCGGAGTCGCCGTCACCGGAGTCGCGGTCGCCGGCGGGCGCGTCCCCGGCGAAACGGGCCAGTGCCGCGTTCGCCCGCAGGAACAACCGGGAGCCCTCGGGAGAGAAGACGGCGGGAACCTCTCCGCCGGCCTCGTCGGCCGCCGTGTCCTCGACCGCCGCCTCCTCGGCCACCGGGGCCTCGTCCGGTGCCGGGCGGGCGGCCGGCAGCGCGGGTGCCTGCGGCACGGCCTCTATCTCCAGCAGCCGGCGGCCCTCCAGCGCGCTGGCCCGCTCGGTCTCGGCGGTGGCGTAACGCCGCAGCAGCGAGGCGTGCTCGTTGCGCAGTCCCGCCAGTTCGGTGCGCTTGGCCCGCAGCCGGTGCTCCAGCTTCTGGCGCAGTTCGCGCGACTCCTCCAGGTCGGACTCCAGTTCGGCGACCCGCTCCTCGTAGCGCCACTCGTCGCTCGCCCGCGCGCGCGTGAGGTCGGCGACCCGCTTGCCCGCCTGGGCGTCCCAGTGCCGCATGACGACCGCGCCGGCGACGGCCGTCACCGCGGCGGCCGCGGCCAGAGCGCGCAGGACCATCGCTTCGCTGAACACCCAGGGACCGAGGGCACAGACGACGGAGACGCCTGCGATCGCCGACGGCGGAAGCAGCCTGTGCAGGGGCGGGGAATGGCGGTGACGTCCACGTGGCATGGCCAGAAACTTACCGCGCGTAGGCGAATCTTGGCGCCCCGCCCCGCAAAAACACAGCCATCTCCGAGGTGTTCACACGCCACCGGGATTCCACAAGGCCGCCGACGACCGAATTACTCAAGATCATTTCCTGACCGCTCACCGATCCGCCCGCTCAGCCACTCCAGCGTCGCGGGAATCTCACGCCGCCAGGTATTGAAGTTGTGCCCGCCGCTTTCCAGGATGATCGACGAGATCCGCGTCGGCTTCCGTTCCTTCACCAGATCGATGAACTTCACCGTGTCGTTGTAGTTCGTCTCACCGGACCGGCTACTGCTCACGAGCAATGAAGTGTCCGGCGCCGGGCGGTTCTTGATGCACCACCACAGGCTGGCCCGGTTCCTCGCCCCCCGGTCCCCTTGGAAGAGGTCGCCCGTGGTGGGATCACTGGGCGCGTCGTAGTAGGCGGACAGCCCGGCCCCCGCTCCGAACACCTCGGGGTGATGCATGGCGAGCTTCAGAGCGCAGTAACCCCCGGTCGAGTTGCCGACGACCCCCCAGCTCCCCCGCCCTTTGGCGACGCGATAGTGCGCGCTCACGGCCTCGGGAAGGTCCTTGGCGAAGAAGGACTCCGTCTGCGGACCGCCCGGCACGTCCACGCACTCGGTGTCGCGCGGCGGCGCCACGGTGGGTCGCAGCATCACCAGAATCATCGGCCGCATCCGTCCCGCCTCGGCCAGGTCGAACGCCGTACGCGGATAACGGAGCTTGTCCACCAGCGCCGAGGCGGTCCCCGGATAACCGGTCAGTACGACGGCGGCGGGAAAGGTACGCGCACGGTGCCGCGCCTGGAAGTACTCGGGCGGCAGATACACGTACGCGGGGGACGCGATCCGCGTCGTACGGCCGACGACCCGTATCTCCTGCACCCGTCCGGCAACCTCCGGGCGCCCCCCGCCCGCCGGTGACACCCGCCGTTCCCCCACGACCCGCAACGGGCCTCGGCCACCCGCCGAGTGATCCACGACCACGCCCTGGCCGTCCACTCGTCCGAACAGGTCGGCCCAGCTCCCGTAGAACCCGAAGGCCTGGTTGGCGGCCAGCCCCACCGCCGCGAACACCGCCACCTGGGTGCCCAACAGCAACCCCACCCGCCCCAGCACGGCCCCTACGCTCCGCCGGCCCAGCCGCGGCCACAGCCACACCGTGCCGGCGAACAGCAGCACGCCGGACACCACCGCCAGCGCCAGCATCTTGTCGCTCGTGAGACCCATGCGTTGCTACCTGCCTGCGCTTTCCCGTGGGGCTTTCCGACAGGCGGAGTGAACCTCTCCACCCGAGACACCGTCCTAGAGGGCGCAATGTCGCCGGATGCCCGAAACGGGCCCGGATCCACGATCTCTCGCAGAACCACAGGTGCGATGTCTGTCAGGACAGATGAGGAAATGTCGGGTGGGGTTCCGGCCGAGTCCACCGGTCTACGACGAATACTGCGCGGCCCCCGCCCGGAGAACGTCCCCCTCCTCGTCGGCCGCGCCTGCGCACTCGTGGGTCTGCTGGACATCGCCGCCGGAGTCTTCCCGCGCTTCCGGCACAGCCGCGTGCACGCCCTCGCCGAGGTCCTCCCCGGCTCCTTCGGACCCTTCGCCGCGGCCCTGTCCCTCAGCGCCGGCGTCCTGCTCCTCCTGCTCGCCCACGGCCTCAAGCGCCGCAAGCGCCGGGCCTGGCGAGCGGCCGTCGCCCTGCTTCCCCTCGGCGCCGTCGCCCAGTTCACCTACCGCCACTCCCTCCTCGGCGTACTCGTCTCCCTCGCCCTGCTCGCGCCCCTCCTGCGCCACCGCGACCAGTTCGCGGCCCTCCCCGACCCCCGCAGCCGCTGGCGGGCACTGGCCAACCTCGTCCTCATGTCCGCCGGGTCCGTCGTCCTCGGCCTGCTCGTCGTCAACGCCCACCCGCACCGCATGGTCGGCGACCCGAGCCTCGCCGACCGCATCACCCACGTCCTGTACGGCCTGTTCGGCATCGAGGGCCCGGTCGACTATTGGGGCAACACCTCCTGGACCGTGGCCTTCTCCCTGGGCGCCCTCGGCCTGCTGACCGCCGTCACCACCGTCTACCTGGCCTTCCGCCCCGAGCACCCCGCGGCCCGCCTCACCGAGGACGACGAGACCCGCCTGCGCGCCCTCCTCGACCGGCACGGCGGCCGCGACTCCCTCGGCCACTTCGCGCTGCGCCGCGACAAGGCGGTCGTCTTCTCCCCCAGCGGCAAGGCGGCCGTCACCTACCGCGTCGTCTCCGGCGTGATGCTGGCCAGCGGCGACCCGATCGGCGACGTGGAGGCGTGGCCGGGCGCCATCGAACGCTTCATGGACGAGGCCCGCGCCCACTCCTGGACCCCGGCCGTCATGGGCTGCTCCGAGACCGGCGGCGAGGTCTGGACCCGCGAGACCGGACTCGACGCCCTCGAACTCGGTGACGAGGCGGTGGTGGACGTGGCAAATTTCTCCCTCACCGGCCGCGCGATGCGCAATGTACGTCAGATGGTCAAGCGCATCGAGCGCGCCGGTTACGAGACCCGCGTACGACGCGTGGCTGACCTTTCCGACGCCGAACTGGACCGCGTCCGCCGCGCCGCGGACGCCTGGCGCGGCACGGACACCGAGCGCGGCTTCTCCATGGCCCTCGGCCGCATCGGCGATCCTTCCGACGGCGACTGCCTGATAGCGACGGCCCACCAGCAGGACGGCGGACCGGGCGAGTTCGGCGACCTCAAGGCGATCCTGCACTTCGTGCCGTGGGGCCCGGACGGCGTCTCCCTCGACCTGATGCGCCGCGACCGCGCCGCCGACCCCGGCATGAACGAGCTCCTCATCGTGGCCGCCCTCCAGGCCGCCCCGAAGCTGGGCATCGCCCGCGTGTCCCTGAACTTCGCGATGTTCCGCGCGGCGCTCGCACGGGGCGAGAAGATCGGCGCGGGCCCGGTGCTCCGTGCCTGGCGAGGTCTGCTGGTGTTCCTCTCCCGCTGGTTCCAGATCGAGTCCCTGTACAAGTTCAACGCCAAGTTCCGCCCCCGCTGGGAACCGCGGTTCGTCGTCTACCGTGCCTCGGCGGACCTCCCCCGCATCGGCTTCGCCGCGATGCAGGCCGAGGGATTCGTCACGCTGACCCTGCCGCGGTTCCTGCGCCGGGGCACGCCGACACGACGACCGTGCCCGCACGGGGTTTCGGAGCGGGGGGCGCGGGCGGCGTAGCGGTGCGCTCCGCGGCCCGGGTCCACAGGTCACCCGGCGTGGGGGTACCGCGGAGGTCCGCCCGCGGAGGTTGGCGCGTCAATGCCCCGCACCTGTTCAAGTGACCGGCTCCGCGCCGTTCCGAGGACGGCCCCCGGCGCGGCCCCGGCCAACAACACCACGCACCGCGCCACCCGCACCCCCACCGAACCCGCACAGGCCGCCGCAGGCACCCACCGGCACCACCGCCGGAAGCACCCGCAGGCACCCCGCCCCACCGCCGGAGGCCTACGCTGAACACATGAGCAAGCAGACCGCCCGCCGCCGCCACCTCGCGGGACTGACCGCATGGGACCGCTGCGCGGTCATGGGAGTCGTCAACGTGACCCCCGACTCCTTCTCCGACGGCGGTCGCTTCTTCGACACCACGGCCGCCATCAAGCACGGCCTCGACCTGGTGGCCGAAGGCGCCGACCTCGTGGACGTCGGCGGCGAGTCCACCCGCCCGGGCGCCACCCGCGTCGACGAGGACGAAGAGCTCCGCCGCGTCGTCCCGGTGGTGCGCGGACTGGCCTCCGAGGGCGTCACGGTCTCCGTCGACACCATGCGCGCCTCCGTCGCCGACCAGGCACTCGCCGCCGGCGCCGCCCTGGTCAACGACGTCAGCGGCGGTCTCGCCGACCCCCGCATGATCCCGGTCGTCGCCGACGCCGGCGCCCCCTTCGTCGTCATGCACTGGCGAGGCCTCCTGGAGGACGGCAACGTCCGCGGCACCTACGCCGACGTCGTCACCGAGGTCGTCGACGAGCTGCGCGCCCGCGTGGAGGCCGTCCTCGACGGCGGCGTCGCCCCCGACCGCGTCGTCGTCGACCCCGGCCTCGGCTTCTCCAAGGACGCCGAGCACGACCTCGTCCTCCTCGCCCACCTCGACCGCCTCCACGCCCTCGGCCACCCCCTCCTGGTCGCCGCCTCCCGCAAGCGCTTCCTGGGCCGGGTCCTGGCCGGCCCCGACGCCGCCCCGCCCCCCGCGCGGGAGCGCGACGCGGCCACCGCCGCCGTCTCCGCCCTCGCCGCGCACGCCGGCGCGTGGGCCGTACGCGTGCACGAGGTCCGCGCCACCGCCGACGCCGTACGCGTCGCCCGCGCCGTCGAGGGAGCCCGGTGAACGCCCCGCACGTAGACGTCGAGCAGGTCGAGGCGGCCAACACCGCCTTCTACGAGGCACTCGAGCAGGGCGACTTCGAGAAGGTCTCCGAGTTCTGGCTCACCCCGTCCGACCTGGGCGTCGACGAGTCGTACCACGACCCGGCCGACGCCGGCGTGGTCTCCTGCGTGCACCCCGGCTGGCCGGTCCTCACCGGCCGCGGCGAGGTCCTGCGCTCCTACGCCCTGATCATGGCGAACACCGACTACATCCAGTTCTTCCTCACCGACGTGCACGTCTCCGTGACCGGCGACACCGCCCTGGTGACCTGCACCGAGAACATCCTCAGCGGCGGCCCCGCCCCCGAGGGCGGCGACGAGCTCGGCCCGCTCGTCGGCCAGCTCGTGGTCGCCACCAACACGTACCGGCGCACGCCCGCCGGCTGGAAGCTCTGGTCGCACCACGCCTCTCCGGTGCTCGCCGAGACCGGGACCGAGGACGAGGACGAGGGTCCCGGGAGCCCGCCCCTGACCGGTCCGGGTGAACCCTGAGCCAAGAAGTGGTTGGAATCACGGACCACGGGGTATGGGCGGCTACCAACCCGTGATCCACCGGGGCCGCCAGGGCAAACGCGGGATGAAACCTCCCGGTGTCCGCCCTCCCCCACACACCCCGTGTCCCGGCGCTGTCGGTGCCCGCGGGTAGATTCGACTGAGGCCGCGGTACCGCCCGCACGTGGTGCGCGCCGGCCGAGACCGACGACTGCAGGAGTGATTCGCGTGGATCGTGTCGCGCTGCGCGGCCTGAAGGCCCGCGGGCACCACGGTGTGTTCCCCAAGGAGCGCGAGGACGGCCAGACCTTCCTCGTGGACATCGTCCTTGGCCTGGACACCCGGCCGGCCGCGGCCGACGACGACCTGGCGAAGACCGTGCACTACGGCGTCGTGGCCGAGGAGGTCGTGGCCGTCGTCGAGGGCGAGCCCGTCAACCTCGTCGAGACGCTCGCCGAGCGCATCGCCCAGGTCTGTCTGAAGCACGAAGGGGTCGAGGAGGTCGAGGTCTGCGTTCACAAACCGGACGCACCGATCACCGTCCCCTTCGACGACGTGACCGTCACCATCACCCGGAGCCGTGTATGAGCGCCCCCTTCACCAAGGGTCCCAGCGACCCGACCGTACAGCCGGTGCCCGCCTCCGTCATCGAGCAGGTCGACGCGGCCGACACCACGCTGTCCAACCCCAAGCGCGCCGTGGTCGCCCTGGGCGCCAACCTCGGCAACCGCCTGGAGACCCTCCAGGGGGCGATCGACGCCCTGGAGGACACCCCCGGCGTGCGCGTCAAAGGGGTCTCGCCGGTGTACGAGACGGAGCCCTGGGGCGTCGCCCCGGACAGCCAGCCCTCGTACTTCAACGCGGTCGTGATCCTCAAGACCACCCTGCCCCCGTCCTCCCTGCTGGAGCGGGCGCACGCGGTCGAGGAGGCCTTCCACCGGGTCCGCGACGAGCGCTGGGGCCCGCGCACCCTCGACGTCGACATCGTCGCCTACGCGGACGTCGTCTCCGACGACCCGCAGCTCACGCTCCCCCACCCGCGCGCCCACGAACGCGCCTTCGTCCTCGCCCCCTGGCACGACGTGGACCCCGACGCCCAGCTGCCGGGACACGGCCCGGTCGCCGATCTCCTGGACGCCGTCACCCGGGAGGGCGTCGCGCCCCGCACCGACCTGGAACTCCGGCTGCCCGAGTAGTCGTTAAGGTCGACAAGGCCGACGGGTCAGGACGACGTGCGGCCGACGAGGCCGACGGCCACGCCGAAGGCCGGCACCGGGGAACCGAAGGGACACGGAACACCGTGAAAGAGTTGCGCATCAGGGTGCTGGTCGGCGTCTTCTTCGTCGCCGGCATCCTGTCCTGGGCGGGCGCCCGCCTGTGGAACTCGATCGGGAGCCTCCCGAGCGTTCCCCTGGCCGCCCCCATCGTTCTCGCCCTGATCGCGGTGATCCTGCTCGCCACCGCGCTCTCGCTGCGCGCCCGCCTGAAGGCCCAGCGGGAGCGCGTGCCGGGCGCCAAGGGCGTCGACCCGATGATGGCGGCCCGCGCCGTCGTCTTCGGGCAGGCCAGCGCTCTGGTGGCCGCCCTGGTCGCGGGGATGTACGGCGGCACGGGGGTCTTCCTGCTGGAGTATCTGGACGTCCCGGCCCGCCGCGACCAGGCCGTCTACGCCGGTCTCTCGGTGGTGGCGGGCATCGCCGTCATAGCGGCCGCCCTCTTCCTGGAGCGCGTCTGCCGCCTCCCGGAGGACGAGGACGACGACCACCCTGGCGCGGCCACGGCGGCCTGACGCCCGACGCTCCCGCCCCCGACGTCGGACCCGGCGGACCGCCCGGTGGGTCCGCTCGGCGTCAGCGGGCCATGATCAGGCTCATCGCCTCGTTGCGCGTCGCCACGTCGCGCAGCTGCCCGCGCACCGCCGACGTGAGGGTCTTCGCGCCGGGCTTGCGGATGCCGCGCATCGACATGCACATGTGCTCGCACTCCACGACGACGATCACGCCGCGCGGCTCCAGGATCTCCATCAGGGAGTCGGCGATCTGCGTGGTGAGACGTTCCTGTACCTGGGGGCGGCGGGCGTAGACGTCCACCAGGCGGGCCAGCTTGGACAGGCCGGTGATCTTGCCGTTCGTCGACGGGATGTAGCCGACGTGCGCCACCCCGCGGAACGGGACGAGATGGTGTTCGCAGGTACTGAACACCTCGATGTCCTTCACCAGCACCATCTCGTCGTGCCCGAGGTCGAACGTCGTCGTCAGCACGTCGTCGGGCTGCTGCCACAGACCCGCGAATATCTCCTTGTACGCCCGCGCCACCCGCGCCGGCGTCTCCCTCAGCCCCTCGCGGTCCGGGTCCTCGCCGACCGCGATCAGCAGTTCGCGTACGGCGTTCTCGGCCCGCTTCTCGTCGAACTCGCCGATCTGGCCCTCGCCGTCCAGCGTCACGGGGTCGGTCATCTGGTGCCTCGTTCCTGGTCCTGTACTGCCGTCGGCATACGGGAATGCCGCGCCCCCCAAGGCTAGAACCTGGGGGGCGCGGCATACATTCCGGGCCTGATGGGGCCGCCGGGAGGGCCGGATCAGCTCTCCGGACGGTCCTCCGGGGCCCGCTCCGGTGCCGGGGCGGGCTCGGCCGTGGTGCTCTTGGCGGTGGAGATCGCCGCCGTGGCTCCGTTGGCTCCGTTCGTCAGGGCGAGCTCCTTGGGGGAGAGCACCGGCGGACGGGTCGACGGCGTACGGCGCGAGGAGCCGGTCCAGGCGGGCCGGGACGGGCGCTTGACGATCTGCGAGAAGATCTCGGCGATCTCCTCCTTGCCCAGCGTCTCCTTCTCCAGCAGCGCGAGGACGAGGTTGTCGAGGACGTCGCGGTTCTCGACCAGGATCTCCCAAGCCTCGTTGTGCGCCGTCTCGATGAGCTTCTTGACCTCCTCGTCGACCAGCGCGGCGACCTCTTCCGAGTAGTCGCGCTGGTGGGCCATCTCACGCCCGAGGAACGGCTCGGTGTTGTCGCCGCCGAACTTGATCGCACCGAGGCGCTCGGTCATGCCGTACTGCGTGACCATCGCGCGGGCCAGGCCGGTGGCCTTCTCGATGTCGTTGGCGGCACCGGTCGTCGGGTCGTGGAAGACCAGTTCCTCGGCCGCGCGGCCGCCCAGCATGTAGGCGAGCTGGTCGAGCATCTCGTTGCGCGTGGTCGAGTACTTGTCCTCGTCCGGGAGCACCATCGTGTAGCCCAGGGCCCGGCCTCTGGACAGGATGGTGATCTTGTGGACCGGATCGGAGTTCGGTGAGGCCGCCGCGACCAGGGCGTGACCGCCCTCGTGGTACGCGGTGATCTTCTTCTCCTTGTCCGACATGATCCGGGTCCGCTTCTGCGGGCCCGCGACCACACGGTCGATCGCCTCGTCCAGCATGTGGTTGTCGATCAGCTTCTGGTCGCTGCGGGCCGTCAGCAGAGCGGCCTCGTTCAGCACGTTGGCCAGATCGGCACCGGTCATGCCGGGCGTACGGCGGGCGACGGCCGACAGGTCGACGTCCGGGGCGACCGGCTTGCCCTTCTGGTGGACCTTGAGGATCTCCAGCCGGCCCTGCATGTCCGGGCGGTCGACGGCGATCTGCCGGTCGAAACGGCCGGGGCGCAGCAGCGCCGGGTCGAGGATGTCGGGCCGGTTCGTCGCGGCGATGAGGATCACGCCGCCCTTGACGTCGAAGCCGTCCATCTCGACGAGCAGCTGGTTCAGGGTCTGCTCGCGCTCGTCGTGACCACCGCCGAGGCCGGCGCCGCGGTGGCGGCCGACCGCGTCGATCTCGTCGACGAAGACGATCGCCGGGGCGTTCGCCTTGGCCTGCTCGAACAGGTCACGGACCCGGGAGGCGCCGACACCGACGAACATCTCGACGAAGTCGGAACCGGAGATCGAGTAGAACGGCACGCCGGCCTCGCCCGCGACGGCGCGCGCGAGCAGGGTCTTGCCGGTGCCGGGCGGGCCGTACAGCAGCACGCCCTTGGGGATCTTGGCGCCGACGGCCTGGAACTTGGCCGGCTCCTGCAGGAACTCCTTGATCTCGTGGAGCTCCTCGACGGCCTCGTCGGATCCGGCGACGTCCGAGAACGTCGTCTTGGGGGTGTCCTTGGTGATGAGCTTGGCCTTGGACTTGCCGAAGTTCATGACCCGGGAGCCGCCGCCCTGCATCTGATTCATCAGGAACAGGAAGACGACCACGATCAGGACGAACGGCAGCAGAGAGAGCAGGATCCCGACGAACGGGTTCTGCTTCGACGGCGAGACCGTGTAGCCGTCGGGGATCTGCTTGTCCTGGTACTTGTTCTGCAGGGTGCCGGCGAGCGTCTCACCCTGGTTGCCGATGTAGCTCGCCTGGATCTTCGAGCTGCCCTCGACCTTCTGGCCGTCCTTGAGCTGAACCTGGATCTTCTGCTCGTCGCCGGTGGTCAGCTTGGCCGACTCGACCCTGTTGTCGTTGATCGCCTGGACAACCTGGCCCGTGTCCACCGTCTTGTAGCCGCCGGACGAGCCGACGACCTGCATCAACACGACCACGGCAAGGACGGCCAGCACGATCCACATGATTGGCCCACGGAAGTATCGCTTCACGTCCATCCACACGGAGCGGTGGCGCCCCGTCCCTCCTGCCATAGTGAGTTTGATAAGACAGTTCTTCTGACGGTACCCCAGCGGGGCGGCCCTCAGCCGCACGGGACCGCTGACGTCCCGTCTGCATGCTCCAACGGCGCGGGGGCCTCCGGGGTTCCCGGCACGCCCCCCGAAACGCCTCGGAACGCGCTACAGGGCCGTGTCAGCCGCCGTAGACGTGGGGCGCGAGCGTACCGACGAACGGCAGGTTGCGGTACTTCTCGGCGTAGTCGAGGCCGTAGCCCACGACGAACTCGTTGGGGATGTCGAAACCGACCCACTCCACGTCGATGGCGACCTTCGCGGCGTCGGGCTTGCGCAGCAGCGTGCACACCTTCAGCGAGGCGGGCTCGCGCGAGCCGAGGTTGGAGATCAGCCAGGACAGGGTCAGGCCGGAGTCGATGATGTCCTCGACGATCAGGACGTGCTTGCCCTTGATGTCGGTGTCGAGGTCCTTGAGGATCCGCACCACACCGGAGGACTGGGTGCCCGCGCCGTACGAGGACACCGCCATCCAGTCCATCGTGACGGGGGTGGACAGCGTGCGCGCGAGGTCGGCCATGACCATCACGGCGCCCTTGAGCACGCCGACGATGAGCAGGTCCTTGCCCGCGTACTCCGCGTCGATCTTCGCGGCCAGCTCGGCCAGCTTCGCGTCGATCTCTTCCTTGGTGATGAGTACCTTCTCGAGGTCGGCACCCATGTCGTTCGCGTCCACCCGCATCACTTTCGGTCGTCCCACCGGCCACTCCGGAGCACCCCGGCGATCCGTGTACGGGATCGGTGGGAGGGTCCGGATTCAGCCTTGCCGAATCACCAGTCTGCCACCCTGCCGCCGGGCGACGACTTTCCCGGGGAGGTTGATGGCTCCCTGACCGCGCCAGCCGGTGATCAGCCGGTCGACTTCCTCGATGTGGCGGGCGAACAGGGCGCCCGCCGGAGCACCGGCGTCGATGGCGGCGCGGCGCAGGATCCGGCGGCGTACGGCGGGCGGCAGGGCGTAGAGCTTGGCGCACTCCAGGACGCCGGAGGCGTCGCGGACGCCGGCCTCGGCCTGGCGGGCCCAGGTGTCGAGGGCGTCGGCGTCGTCCCGGGAGAGCTGGGCCGTCCGGGCGAGGGCTTCGACGACGCCCTTGCCGAGCGCCTTCTCCAGGGCGGGCAGGCCCTCGTGACGCAGCCGGGAGCGGGTGTAGGCGGGGTCGGCGTTGTGCGGGTCGTCCCAGACGGGCAGGGACTGGACCATGCAGGCCTTGCGGGCGGTCTGCCGGTCGACCTGGAGGAAGGGCCGCCGGTAACGGCCGCCGGCCCCCGAGACCGCGGCCATGCCCGACAGGGAGCGGATGCCGGAGCCGCGGGCGAGGCCCAGCAGGACGGTCTCGGCCTGGTCGTCGCGGGTGTGGCCGAGCAGGACGGCGGCGGCCCCGTGGCGGGCGGCGGCGGCGTCCAGGGCGGCGTAGCGGGCGTCGCGGGCGGCGGCTTCGGGCCCGCCCGCGCGGCCGACGGTCACGGCGGTGGCCTCGACGGGGTCCAGGCCGAGTTCGCGCAGGCGCAGGACGACCTCTTCGGCGCGCAGGTCGGAGCCGCTCTGCAGGCCGTGGTCGACGGTGACGCCACCGGCGCGGACGCCGAGGCGGGGGGCCTCGAAGGCGAGGGCGGAGGCGAGCGCCATGGAGTCGGCGCCGCCGGAGCAGGCCACGAGCACGAGCGGCGACGGCGGACGCTCGGGCACGCGCTCGACGGCCGTCGCGGCGGGTACGCCGGCCGTGGTGTTCAGTTCGGTGAGGATGTCGTGGAGGACGCGGCGGACCGCCAGGCGTATCGCCGCGACCGCAGGATGGGGACCCATGTCCGGTGCCCTTCATGAAGTTGTCGGGGGGTGAGCCCGAGGTTCGGTCACGCAGAGTGTGTAGATGGTGACAGAAACGGGCCGTTCCCCGAGCATCGCACGCCTGTCGAGAGCCCACGGTCCCTCGGACGGGTGATTGGAGGGGCGTTCGACTGCCGTCGGCCGGATTCGTTCACGCCCGACCGCCGGGGCTCACGACTCCGGCTTGCGGTGCACCCGCGCGATCCAGTCCGCCGGTTTGGAGATCTCCGCCTTGGTGGGGAGGGTGTTGGGCGAGGTCCAGACGCGGTTGAAGCCGTCCATGCCGCACTCCTCGACGACGGCCCGGACGAAGCGTTCGCCGTCCCGGTACTGGCGGAGCTTGGCGTCCAGGCCGAGCAGCTTGCGCAGCGCCAGGTCGAGGCGCGAGGCACCCTTGGCGCGGCGCTGCTGGAACTTCTCGCGGATTTCCCCGACGCTCGGCACGATCGCCGGGCCGACGCCGTCCATCACGAAGTCGGCGTGCCCCTCCAGGAGCGACATCACGGCGGTGAGCCGGCCGAGGACCTCCCGCTGGGCCGGGGTCTGCACCAGCTCCACCAGCGACCGGCCGCCGTCGTCCTCCTCGCCCTCGGGGCGTCCCCCGGCGAGGGTCTGGGCGGCCTCGCGGACCCGCTCCAGCACGGTCATGGGGTCGACGTCGGTCTCCGAGAGGAACGACTGGATTTCGCCCTCCAGGTGGTCGCGCAGCCAGGGCACCGCGGTGAACTGCGTGCGGTGCGTCTCCTCGTGCAGGCACACCCACAGGCGGAAGTCGTGCGGGTCGACGTCGAGTTCGCGCTCCACGTGCACGATGTTCGGCGCGACGAGGAGGAGCCGGCCGCCGCCGTTGGCCCCCGCGGGCAGCTCGCGGGTGGCCGGGGCGAAGGTCTCGTACTGGCCGAGGACCCGCGAGGACAGGAACGACAGCAGCATGCCCAGCTCCACGCCGGTGACCTTGCCGCCGACGGCGCCGAGCACCGCGTTGCCCGCGCCGCCGCCGCGCCGCTCCTCCATCTTCTCCAGCAGCGGCTTGAGGATCTCCCGGAACCCGGCGACGTTCGCCCGGACCCACCCAGGGCGGTCGACGACGAGGACGGGGGTGTCGTGGGCCTCCTCGGTGGCCAGGCGGGTGAAGCCGCGGACGTGCTCCTCCGAGGCCTTGGCGTGGCGGCGGAGTTCCGCGACGACGGCCCTGGCCTCGTCGCGGCTCACCTCGGGGCCCGGCCGTACGAGCCGGGTCGCGGTCGCCACCGCGAGGTTCCAGTCGACCATGCCGGAGGATGCGCCGATGCTCGTCATTCCTCAACCGTACGTGAGCGCTGCCGCTGGGGGCAGGCTGTGGCGGGCGGCGGGGTGGGACGGGTGCTGGGTGAGGGCGGCACCGGTGCGGGCCGAGGGGTGGGTGCGCGCCCCCGCGCTGACGGGGTGCCGCCGGGCGGGGCGGCGGCCCGCGGCTACGGCGCTCCGGACGCCAGGGCCGTCGTAAGTCGGTCCAGGGCCGCCTGGGCCTCCCACGCGTTCGTCGTGTCCGAGGCCAGGAAGGCGAAGCCCAGGAGTCGGCCGTCGGGGGTGACGACCGTGCCGGCGAGGGTGTTGACGCCCGTCAGGGTGCCGGTCTTGGCGCGTACGACGCCGGCCGCGCCGTCCGTGTAACGGCCGCTCAGGGTGCCCGTGAAGCCGGCGACGGGCAGGCCGGTGAGGACCGGGCGCAGCTCGGGGCGGGACGGGTCGGCGGCCTCGGCGAGCAGGGCGGTGAGGAGGCCGGCGGTGATGCGGTCGGTGCGGTCCAGGCCGCTGCCGTCGTGGAAGCGGGCGCCGCCCACGGGCAGGCCCAGTTGTTCCAGGCGGGCCGTGATCGCCGCCGAGACCCCGTCGAAGTCGGCGCTCTCGCCGCTCGCCACGGCGGTGTGGCGGGCCAGGGCCTCGGCGATGTCGTTGTCGCTGTTGGTCAGCATCCGCTCGACCAGCGCCGACAGCTGGGGCGAGGAGACGGTGGCGAGGGTGTCCGCGCGGTCGGTGGCCTTGGAGGGGCCGGGGGCCGAGGCGGTGATGCCGTGCCGCTCGAGGAATCCGGCGAAGGCGCGGGCGGCGGCGTCGGCCGGGTCGGGCACGCGCGGGGCGGGCCCGCTGGTGGAGTCGTCGGTGCGGGCCTCGTCGGCCATCAGGGCGGTGACGCGGGCGAGGTTCTCGTTGACTCCGATCGGGTGCATTTCCGTGCCGGCGTAGAGCGTCGTGTCGTACGACAGCGTCACCTCGCGCACGTCGCGCTTCTTCAGGGCGGCGGCGGTCTTCTCGGCGAGGGTGCGCAGGCTCGCCAGGCCCCGGGCGTCCTTCCGCGCGGTGAGGGTGGGGTCGCCGCCGCCGACGAGGACCAGTTCGCCGGTGTCGGCCTCCAGGGCGGTGCGGGTGGTCAGGCGGTGTTCGGGGCCGAGGGCGGTGAGCGCGGCGACGGCGGTGGCGATCTTGGTGGTGGAGGCGGGGGTGAGCGCCGTGTCCGCGCCGCGGCCGTACAGGTGCTTGCCGGTGGTGAGGTCCACTATGGCCGCCCCTCGGCTGCCGCCGAGCGCCGGGTCCTCCATCAGCGGTCCGAGGACGTCGGGCAGGGGCGTGCCGCCGGGCACGGCCTCGGCGCCCCGCGGCACTCCGCCCGAGGTGCCGCCGAGCCCCGTGAGGACGGACGGGGCGCTGGGCGCGGGGCGGGGCGAGCCGGACGTCGCACCGGAGCCGTCCGCTCCGCCGCCGTGATCTGCGCCACCCGTGCGCTCCAGGGCGACGGCCCGGTCCCGCTCGGCCGTACGCTGACCCGTGGAGTCCCAGGGGCCGGCGGCGGTCACCACACCGGCGGCCAGTGCCAGCCCGGCGGTGGCGGCACCGGCGGTGTACTGCCAGGTCTTCGGCCTCGTGATCCGGGTGAGCTGCGGCGCCGTGGCCCGTGCGAACCGTGCGACCCGCGGTTTCGCGGCCCGCGCGGCGCGTGCGAGACGCGGTCGGACGGCACGCGCGGCCCGCGCCACACGCGGTCCCGCGGCCCGCCAAGGCCTCAGCTCTGGCACTACCACCAGCCCCTTTCGCGATCACACACCTGCGTGAGGGACACTTAACCACCAGAACTATGTGCTGATCATGGAGGAGCGTCCGGTGGAGTTCGACGTCACGATCGAGATCCCGAAGGGTTCGCGGAACAAGTACGAGGTGGACCACGAGACCGGTCGTATCCGCCTGGACCGCCGCCTGTTCACCTCGACCGCCTACCCGACCGACTACGGCTTCGTCGAGAACACCCTCGGCGAGGACGGCGACCCGCTGGACGCGCTGGTCATCCTGGACGAGCCGACGTTCCCGGGCTGCCTGATCCGCTGCCGCGCGATCGGCATGTTCCGGATGACGGACGAGGCCGGCGGCGACGACAAGCTGCTGTGCGTCCCGTCGACCGACCCGCGTGTGGAGCACCTGCGTGACATCCACCACGTCTCGGAGTTCGACCGCCTGGAGATCCAGCACTTCTTCGAGGTCTACAAGGACCTGGAGCCCGGCAAGTCCGTCGAGGGCGCCGACTGGGTGGGCCGCACCGACGCCGAGGCCGAGATCGAGCGGTCCTACAAGCGTTTCAAGGACCAGGGCGGCCACTGAGCACGCCTCCTGAATCCCTTCCGTAACGGGCCGCACGCGCACGCGTGCGGCCCGTTCACGTTTGGGTGCGCATACTGAGGGCTACAGGAGGGTGTGTCGTACGAGGGCCCAGGGAGCGTTTCGCAGGTGACGGAGGCGGAGGACCGCAAGCCGCAGTCGGACGAGGCGCGCAGTGCCTTCCGGCCGCCCAGCGGCGTCGGCGCGTCGGTCGACGGCGAGTCGTCGACGACGTCCGAGTTCGAGCTCCCGCAGGGACTGGCGGCCCCCCGGCACGCCGTCACGGAGTCCGAGACGACCTCCGAGTTCGCGCTGCCCGAGGGGCTGGACGCGCCGGCGGGAACGCCCGCGGAGACCGAGGGCTCGGCGTTCAGCATGCCGAGCACGTACCACGCGTGGTCGCCGGCCGCCTTCACCCCGGCGAGCGGCTTCCCGGCGGTGAACCTGACGGACGTGCCCTGGCAGGACCGGATGCGCGCGATGCTGCGGATGCCGGTGGCCGACCGGCCCGCGCCCGAGCCGTCGCAGAAGCACGACGACGAGACCGGCCCCGCGGTGCCGCGCGTGCTCGACCTGACGCTGCGCATCGGGGAGCTGCTGCTGGCGGGCGGTGAGGGCGCCGAGGACGTGGAGGCGGCGATGTTCGCCGTCTGCCGCTCCTACGGCCTGGACCGCTGCGAGCCGAACGTCACCTTCACCCTGCTGTCGATCTCCCACCAGCCGTCCTTGGTGGAGGACCCGGTGACGGCGTCGCGGACGGTGCGCCGTCGCGGCACCGACTACACGCGGCTCGCGGCCGTGTTCCACCTGGTGGACGATCTCAGCGACCCGGACACGCAGATCTCCCTCGAGGAAGCCTACCGACGCCTCGCGGAGATCCGCCGCAACCGCCACCCGTACCCCACCTGGGTGCTGACGGCGGCCAGCGGCCTGCTCGCGGGCTCGGCGTCGGTGCTTGTCGGCGGCGGCCTGACCGTGTTCGTCGCCGCCATGCTGGGCTCGATGCTCGGCGACCGGCTGGCCTGGCTGTGCGCCGGGCGGGGGCTGCCGGAGTTCTACCAGTTCGCGGTGGCCGCGATGCCGCCGGCCGCGATGGGGATCGTGCTCACGCTGATCCACGTCGACGTGAAGGCGTCGGCGGTCATCACCGGTGGCCTCTTCGCGCTGCTGCCCGGGCGGGCGCTGGTCGCCGGGGTGCAGGACGGCCTGACCGGCTTCTACATCACGGCCGCGGCGCGCCTGCTGGAGGTCATGTACTTCTTCGTCAGCATCGTCGCCGGGGTGCTGGTGGTGCTGTACTTCGGCGTCCAGCTGGGCGCCAATCTCAATCCCGACGCCCAGCTGGGCACGGGCGACCAGCCGGTCGTGCAGATCGGCGCGTCCATGATGCTGTCGCTGGCCTTCGCGATCCTGCTCCAGCAGGAACGATCCACCGTGCTGGCGGTGACCCTGAACGGGGGCGTCGCCTGGGTCGTGTACGGCGCCATGCACTACGTCGGCGACATCTCGCCGGTGGCCTCCACGGCCGCCGCGGCGGGGCTGGTGGGTCTGTTCGGGCAGCTGATGTCCCGGTACCGGTTCGCGTCGGCGCTGCCGTACACGACCGCGGCGATCGGGCCGCTGCTGCCCGGTTCCGCGACGTACTTCGGGCTGCTGGCGATCGCGCAGAGCGAGGTCGACCGGGGGCTGGTGTACCTGTCGACGGCGGTGGCCCTCGCCATGGCCATCGCCATCGGGGTGAACCTCGGTGGGGAGATCTCGCGGTTGTTCCTGCGGGTGCCCGGCGCGGCGAGTGCGGCGGGACGCCGGGCGGCGAAGCGGACGCGGGGGTTCTAGCGCCGGGGCGCCCGCACAGCCCCCGCGCCGCCGGTGGGACTCAGCGGCCCTGGTTGTAGGGGTACTGGCCGCCCTGCTGGTCGTACGGCTGCTGCGGGTACTGCTGGGCGTACGGCTCCTGGTACTGCTGGGGCGGCTGCTGGTACTGCTGGGGCTGCTGGTACGGGTCCACCCTGCGGAGCTGGGTCGTGGTGTCGTCCATCACCGGATACGCGGGCTGGGGCTGCTGCGGCTGCCAGCCCTGGGGCGCCGCGGGCTGGGGGGCCGCCGCGGCCTGCTTCTTCTTCTTGCGCTCGCGCAGGTACTCGACGGCGATGGGGACGACCGAGACGACGACGATCAGGACGAGGATCGGCTCGACGTTGGTGCGGATGAACTCGATCTGGCCGAGCCAGTAGCCCGCGAGGGTGACGCCCGAGCCCCAGGCGACGCCGCCGATGACGTTGTACGTGAGGAAGGTGCGGTACTGCATGCGGCCGGCGCCCGCCACGATGGGGGCGAAGGTGCGCACGATCGGCACGAAGCGGGCCAGGACGATCGCCTTGGGGCCGTACTTCTCCATGAACTCGTGCGCCTTGTCCAGGTTCTCCTGTTTGAAGAGCTTGGAGTTGGGGCGGTTGAAGAGCTTGGGGCCGAGGAACTTGCCGATCATGTAGCCCACTTGGTCGCCGATGACGGCGGCCAGCACGATCAGGGTGCACACCAGCCACAGCGGCTGGCTGATGTACTCGCCCTGGGCGACGAACAGGCCCGCGGTGAACAGCAGCGAGTCGCCGGGCAGGAACGCGAAGAGTCCGGACTCGGCGAAGACGATGAGCAGGATGCCCGGCAGAGCGAAGGTCTCGATCAGGTAGTCCGGGCTCAGCCACTCGGGGCCGAGCGCAAGCGTGGTCACGGGATTGTGGCTCCTGCTGCTGGGGGGCGGGCGGGACCTGGCTGCCCAAACGTACAACGCAGCCGTCGGGTTCCAGGTTCCAAGGGCTTCCCCGGGGTGCACTGTGACCTTGCCCGGGGAAACCTGAGAACCATGGGTATTGAAGAATACGGCGGCGGACAGGGCCCTCAACCCGAGGTGCTCGTCGTGACCACGAACGACTTGCCGGGCCACCGGGTGCAGGAGGTGCTCGGGGAGGTCTTCGGGCTGACCGTGCGCTCCCGGCACCTGGGGAGCCAGATCGGCGCCGGGCTGAAGTCGATGATCGGCGGTGAGCTGCGCGGGCTCACGAAGACGCTGGTGGAGACCCGGAACCAGGCGATGGAACGGCTGGTCGAGCAGGCACGCGCGCGGGGGGCCAACGCCGTGCTGGCGTTCCGCTTCGACGTGACGGAGGCGGCGGACGTGGGCACCGAGGTGTGCGCGTACGGGACGGCGGTGGGGGGGGGGGGCCGGGGGGGGGCGCGAGGAGGAGACGCGGGTGGCGGGATCGGGAAGGGGGGGGGGCGGC